>CAZWZC010000011.1:37805-45999 GCA_964638755.1 uncultured Aeromicrobium sp.
CGCGTCAGTCGACACGCCTAGACGGTGTCCACCACGCATCGGGTCGGGCACCTCGAAGTGCCAGACGTCGCCCTGACAGGCGACCGATATGTCATCGCGGCCGATGATTGCCAACGCTCCCGCATCGACATACTCGTCCTCGTCAAAGTCGAATGACCAGAGGCGATCCTCAGGGTCACGGAGGGTGACCCGCGTCGGGGCCGGTTCACCACCTGAGCGCCATCCGTCGTTGATCGAGAACGGCGTGTCGCCGTCCAGCGTCGAGAAGCGTGCCCAGAGCTTGGCCGCCGCTGCGGCCGCATCGTCAGGGACGGACGGGCGTTTGAGCAGCTCCTTCGACGCGTCACTGTCGAGCCAGCCGGTGTGCACCTCGCCGACGGCGAACGCCGCGCTGTCCACGAGTCGGCGAAGGAACCCGGTGTTGGTCGTGACACCGAAAACACCCGTGTCGTCCAGGGCGTCGACCATGGCCGCGATCGCCTCGGCACGATCGGCGCCGGAGACGATGATCTTGCCGAGCATCGGGTCGTACGCGGTCGACACGTCCTGGTCCCGCTCGAGGTCGGTCTCCACCCGCGCATCCAGTGGCCATGCAGCGTCGAGCACATGGCCTGCCTGCGGCAAGAACCCTGCGTACGGATCCTCCGCATACACGCGAACCTCGATGGCGTGGCCGGTGCAGGTGATCTCGTTCTGGCCGAGCGGCAGGTCCTGACCGGCAGCAACCTTGAGCTGCCACTGCACGAGATCGAGCCCGGTGATCTCCTCGGTGACGCAGTGCTCAACCTGCAGACGAGTGTTCATCTCGAGGAAGTACGCCTCACCGTCCGCTACCAAGAACTCAACGGTGCCAGCACCGGTGTAGCCGACTTCCGTGCACAGCGCGATCGATGACTCGTGGAGCGTGGTTCGCAGCGCAGGGCTGAGGCTGAACGCCGGCGCCTCCTCAACAACCTTCTGGTGGCGGCGTTGCGCTGAGCAGTCACGCTCAAAGAGGTGGACGACGTTGCCAGAATCGTCACCGAACACCTGCACCTCGACGTGGCGGCCGGACTCGATGTACTTCTCAACCAGCATGGTGTCGTCGCCGAACGCTGCCGCCGCCTCACGTGTTGCGGCTTGCAGCGCGTCCGGGAATGCCTTGGCGTCGGTGACGATGCGCATGCCCTTGCCACCGCCACCCGCTGCAGCCTTGACCAGAACCGGATATGCATCAGCCGGCACGTCGCCAGGATCGAACTGCGGGGTCACCGGCACGCCAGCCTTCTCGGCGATCGCGCGCGCCTTGTCCTTGCGACCCATCGCGTCCATGACCTCCGCCGTCGGGCCGATGAACACCAGGCCTGCATCGACCACTGCTCGGGCGAACTCGGCACGCTCAGACAAGAACCCGTACCCGGGGTGGATCGCCTCCGCGCCCGATTCCTTCGCGGCGGCGAGCAACCGGTCGATGTTGAGGTATGACTCGGTTGCTGGTGTCGGTCCGAGGTGCACGGCATCGTCGGCGAGCCGCACGTACGGTGCATCTTCGTCAGCATCGGAGTAGACCGCGATACTCCGCAAACCCGCTTCGCGGCAGGCGAGGATGACGCGGCGAGCGATCTCGCCACGGTTTGCAATCAGTACAGAAGAGAAGTTCACGCCAGCCCCTACATTCTGAAGACGCCGAAGCGCGGTTCGGGGGTTGGTACGGCGGTCGCCACCTGCAGGCCCATGGCAAGGACGCGGCGTGTGTCGACCGGGTCGATGATGCCGTCATCCCACAACCTCGCGCTTGAGTAGTAGGGCGAGCCCTGTGCGTCGAACTGTGCACGGATAGGTGCCCGGAACTCCGCCTCGGCATCGGCAGACCACTTTTCACCACGGGCTTCCATACCGTCGCGCTTGATGGTCGCCAGCACAGCCGAGGCCTGCTCGCCACCCATCACCGAGATCTTGGCGTTGGGCCACATCCAGAGGAAGCGCGGATCGTAGGCGCGCCCGCACATGCCGTAGTTGCCGGCGCCGTACGACCCACCGATCACGACCGTGAACTTGGGCACGACCGACGAGGCCACGGCGGTGACAAGCTTGGCGCCGTCCTTGGCGATCCCACGGTTCTCATACTCCTGGCCGACCATGAATCCCGTGATGTTCTGCAGGAACACCAGCGGTATTCCGCGCTGGTTGGCAAGCTCGACGAAGTGCGCCCCCTTGAGTGCGGACTCGCTGAACAGAATGCCGTTGTTGGCGACGATCGCGACGGGATAGCCGCAGATGCGCGCGAAGCCGCACACCAGCGTCTCGCCGTAGAGCGGCTTGAACTCGTGCAGCCGTGAGTCGTCGACGATGCGGCGGATGACCTCACGGACGTCGTAAGGCGTCTTGCCGTCTACCGGCACGACGTCGTAGAGCGTCTGGGGATCCTCACGAGGCTCGACCGCCTCGTGCGGCGGTGACTCACTGGTCGGCCGCTCAAGCGTACCGACGATCGAGCGGACGATCTGCAGGGCATGGTCATCGTCGTCAGCAAGGTGGTCGACGACGCCTGATGTACGCGCATGGACGTCACCCCCACCAAGTTCTTCGGCAGTGACCACCTCGCCGGTCGCAGCCTTCACCAGCGGGGGACCGGCCAGGAAGATCGTTCCCTGCTCCTTGACGATGACTGTCTCATCGCTCATCGCCGGCACGTATGCTCCGCCAGCCGTGCTGGATCCCATCACGGCCGCGATCTGTGGGATCCGCATCGCTGACATCTGCGCCTGGTTGTAGAAGATGCGGCCGAAGTGTTCGCGATCGGGGAAGACCTCGTCCTGCATCGGGATGAACGCACCGCCCGACTCGACGAGATACAGGCACGGCAGGTGGTTGTCGGCCGCGATGGTCTGAGCACGCAGGTGCTTCTTGACCGTCATGGGGAAGTACGTGCCACCCTTCACCGTCGCGTCGTTGGCGACGATCGTGCACTCGCGTCCGCTGACTCGTCCGATTCCGGTGATGATCCCAGCACTCGGAACCTCACCCCCGTACATGTCGTAGGCGGCAAGCGCGCCGATCTCCAAGAACGGTGAACCCGGGTCGAGCAGGTGGTCGATGCGGTCCCGCGGCAGGAGCTTGCCGCGATCGAGATGCCGTTGACGAGTTCGCTCGTTGCCACCGATGCGTACTTCCGCAAGGTTCTTGCGCAAGTCCTCGACGAGTTCCCTCATGCCGATAGGTTAACAGTCGTTAACCAAAATCGGCTACTCTGGGGAAGGTGACCGCTCCCCGTCATCAGCAGATCCTCGACACCGCAGCTTCGCTGTTCGCTGAGCGTGGGTTCCATGGGGTGTCGGTGCACGACATCGGCAGCGCCTGCGGCATCTCCGGCCCGGCGCTCTACAAGCATTTCGCGAGCAAGGGCGACATCCTCACCCAGTCCCTGACGGCGATCAGTGAGCGCCTGCTCGCCGAAGGTCGCGTGCGCGCCGATGCGGCCAGCGATTCTGAGGCAGCCCTCGACGCTTTGATCGGCTGGCACATCGACTTCGCCCTCGGCAATCCTGCGCTGATCATCATCCAGGAGCGCGAGTGGGCGAACCTCAACAGCGCCGGCCGCAAGGAGGTCCGATCGCTGCAGCTCGCCTACATTGATGTCTGGGTCGACACGGTATGCGCGCTGCGTGGCGACCTCGACCCGACGGAGGCTCGCGCCGGTGTCCAGGCGACCTTCGGATTGCTCAACTCCACGCCGCACAGCGCCCGCATCAGCGAATCGGCGATGCGGACCCGGCTCGCGCGAATGGCGCGGGCGGCACTGCTGTCATAAGGCGTGCGCAAAGGCCTCGCTCCCAGATTGCAATAGGATCGCACCCAACCAATCCTGAGGAGCGCATCATGGTGGATCTCGGCAAGCTGCTTGGCGGCGGATTCGACACCAAGAAGTTGCAACAGGTCATTGATCTGGTGTGGGACAACAAGGACGACCTGGCCAACAGTGCTCAGTTCGCAAAGGACATCCCCGACCTCATCCGCACCCTCGCCAGCGGGCTGTCCGAAGCCGGCGGCCAGGCTCGGGCAGCAGGCCTCGCACTGGTGGGTGAAGACGGCAAGTCGGGCGCTGGCGCGAAGCTTGGAAGCAGCGCCAAGACACTCGGTTCGATCGCCGAGAACCTTGCTTCGGTCGCGAAATTCGTCACCGACGCAGCTGACGACATCAAGGGCGTGCCTCTGATGGGTGGATCTGCCAAACAGCTCAGCGGAGCCGCGAAGTCGATTCACGGGACGACGTCGAGTCTGGGCGGGCTCGCCGACGACCTTGTCGGTCTTGCCGACATCCTGGGCAATGTGGGCCAGGCATTGAGCAAGCTCGGCGACAGCCTGGACTCATCAGGCACCAAGGCGTCGGGCTTCTTCGCCGCGCCAGCCTGACATGCGACGATCCTTCCCACCGCCCTTGTGGCGACGCTGGTTTGAACCGGTTCGGGCGGTGGCGCCGGTGGCGCACTCGGCGGACTGATCACCAGCCAACTGGCCAACGGTCTGGCCGGCACGGACGTCTCAGCCATCATCGGTCAGGCTGCGGGCGGCGGCGTGCTCGGCACCATTGCCACAGCCGTACTTGGCATGATCCTCAAGAAGACATAGCCCGTATTCGTCGTCAGGCGTCCTTGAGAGTGCGCCAGGCGACGCATGCGGCAGCAAGTGCAATCACGATCGCCACAGCCGAGGTGCGCTGGACGCCGAGGTCGAACGCTGCATGCGCCGAAGCCAGGATACGCTCCCCGACGGCGTTCGGATAGAACTCCGCATACTGGACCGTGCCGCCGAGAGACTCAAATGACGAGTCGTTCTCTCCCCATCGTGCGACCGCCGGAACAGTGAGGTGCGAGCGATAGGTCGAGGTGAGCACGCTACCGAGGATCGCGGTTCCGAGTACGGCACCCACCTCGTACGCAGTCTCCGAGATCGCTGATGCCGCACCCGCCTTGTTCGGCGGCACACTGCTGAGCATCAGGTCGTTCGTCAGCGTCTCCGCCAGCCCGATGCCGAGCCCGAGCACCGCGAACGCGATCATGATCGACCATGTGGAGGGTGTGCCGAGGAATGCCGCAATGGCATACCCGGCAGCCGACATCACAAAGCTCGCTGCGACAACGACGCGTGCTGACAGGAAGCGCACCAGCCGCACTGCGGCGAACCCACCCAGCACCGTGACGACAAGACCCGGCAGCAGGGCTGTCGCTGCCGACATCGGCGACAAGCCCATGCTCAGCTGGAGAAACTGCGCCGCGAAGAAGATGAAGCCCGCATAGCCCATCAGGCTCAACAGGTTGGCCACGATCGCCCCGCTGAACACCCGGTCGGAGAACAGCGCGAGATCAATCATCGGATCGGCGATGCGGCCCTGACGACGTACGAACGCGACGGCGCTTGAGACGCCGACACCGAGGCTGACAAGCATCAGATCGCTGATGCCGTGCTCGGCGAACTGCTTGATGGCAAGGACGATCGGCAGCATCGTCGCGAGAGAGAGCCCGATGCTGGGCACGTCGATCCGGCCCGGTCGCGGGTCACGCGACTCAGGTAGAAGCACGACAGCGACGATCAGGAAGATCACGATGATCGGCACATTGATGAAGAACACCGAGCCCCACCAGAAGCGCTCGAGCAGCCAGCCTCCGACAACTGGCCCGAGGGCTGCACCACCAGCGAACATCGCTGCCCAGGTGGCGATCGCCAGCCGACGGTCTTCACGGTTCTCAAAGATGTTACGGATCAGCGAGAGCGTCGACGGCATCAATGTCGCGCCAAAGACTCCAAGCAGCGCGCGCGAGGCGAACAGAGTTTCGGCGGTCGGACTGTATGCGGCGCAAACCGATGCGCCGCCAAAACCGACGGCACCAATCAGCAGCAGCCGGCGACGTCCGATTCGGTCGCCGAAGCTGCCCATCGGCACGAGCAGTCCGGCGAGCATCAGCGGGTAGATGTCGACCAACCACAGCATCTGCTCGCCGGTCGGGTGCAGGGCCGAGCTGACCTGCGGAAGAGCGAAGCTCAGCACCGTGTTGTCGATCGAGGTCAGGAGGACAGGCAGCATCAGGACAGCGAGTGCCATCCACTCTCGCGGTCCTGCTCGACGTGTCACATCGCGGTGATAGCGGCGCGACTCATTGATCGTCATTCCATCCTCCTCATCTGGTTCAGATTACTGTACCGGCTAGACGGTATAGGAACGAGTCCAAGCAGCGTGATATTCCCCTCGGTAAGGTGGGTGCATGGCTGGCACTGAGCGATCGACCCGTGACCGGGTTCTAGACTCGTTCGAGACGCTCCTCGTGACAGCCGGCAGCCGCGCAGCGACGCTCGATGCCGTCGCGGCCGACGCCGACGTGTCCAAGGGCGGGCTGCTCTATCACTTCCCCAGCAAGGACGAGCTCGTTGAGGGCATGCTGGCTCGGCTACGCGAGCAGGGTGTGACTGATGCCGCCAAGATGCGCATCGCCAAGAAGGGTCCGGTCGACTACTACCTCAGCACCTCAGCCCACACCGGAAGCGACTTCGACCGCGCACTGGTCGCCGCGGCTCGCATCGCTCAGGAGCACGACTCACGTGCGTCAGATGCGCTCGCGGATCTGCGCGAAGGATGGTTCACGGTCCTTCGCGAGCATCTGGGCGACGAAGCACTCGCTCGTACGATTCAGCTGATCGGGGACGGACTCTACTTCGACGACACCATGGGCCTGAACGAGAAGAGTGCCCTCACCCATGTCCGCAATGTGCTGCGACGCCTCGACGTTCTCTAGGCGCTGACCTAGCCTGAAAGCATGTGCCGAAACATCCGAACCCTCCACAACTTCCAGCCCGCTGCGACCAACGATGAGGTCCACGCCGCCGCTCTTCAGTACGTCCGCAAGGTGAGTGGATCGACGAAGCCATCGAAGGCGAACGAGGAAGCCTTCAATCGCGCCGTTGCCGAGATTGCCCACATCACCGGGCATCTGCTCGAGGATCTTGTGACCACCGCTCCCCCGAAGGACCGCGACATCGAGGCCGCCAAGGCCAAAGAGCGCGCAGCCAAGCGCTACTCCACCGTCTAACCCCAGTTGCCGGAGTCAGGCTTTGCGGAGCTTCAGGAAGATGCTGGGGCCGAAGTTGCTCCGGGCGAGCCGCTTCTGAGTTGCTCGTTCGATCGCCAGCATGGCGCTCTTCGGCAACGTCTTCTTGACCCGTTCGCTGCGCAGGTTCGACACCGAGAGCTTGCTCTCGAGCTTCAGGCCGGCCTCCGCGAGTTGGGCAACGACAGTGTCGATGTTGTGGTTGACGAACGCGATCGCATCGGGCTCATCGGCCTTGACCGTACGTATACTGACCGGCTCCTTGGGGAGCTCAATACCTTCGCGCTTGTGGCGGCGACGATTCTTGTAGTGACCGTAGTTGGCCACCTCAATGATCGCGGTGCCGCCGGGGGCGAGCACGCGGGCAATCTCGGCAAACTCAGACGTTGGCTCAGGCAGGTGGTGCATCACCCGCACCATCGTCACGAGGTCAAGCTCACCATCGGCGAACGTGAGGTCGTCAGCCTGCATCTGGGCCTGCGCGATGTCCGTGCCTTCAAGCACTTTCCTGGCAGCCTCCAGCTGGCTGGCAGCGGGCTCGGCGAGTGTCACCTTGTCGGCGAACGTTCGAAGCAGGATGCACAGGCGGCCGAACCCGCCCCCGATGTCGGCGGCACTGCCAAAGTGCTGGCCCTTGAGGAGGCGCCGGATCGCGATGTGCTCGGCGGCATTTTCGTAGTCGCGATTGTCCCAGTACTTCGTGTAGTCATATCCACGCTCGTATTGGTTGGCTACTTTTTTGCTCTTCTCTTCGGCCACCGGAACACCCTAGCAACGTCAGGTGAATCCGCCCGAGGGCTCAGTTGAACGTACGCGGCTCGTAGGCCGCCGGCTGCTTAGCGGCCGCTGCCTCCCGGGCAATCTTGGTGTTGACCGACTTGAACATCGTCGACTGCAGCTTGCGCTCGAGCCACCATGCCGTCCGCGCGCTGCCTCGACGGTTGGCATACATGAGCTTCTTGGTGGCCGCGACCGAGTCGGGTGACCGCTCGCTGATCTTGTCTACCAGGTCCAGAGCAGCCTTGAGTGGTTCCTTCACGGCCGAGGTGGCCAGCCCCAGCTCAGCTGCCCGCTTGCCGGTGATCTGCTCGCCGGTCATCGAGAGTCGCATCACA
>CAZWZC010000012.1:0-40831 GCA_964638755.1 uncultured Aeromicrobium sp.
ACTGAAGCAGCGGAGAATTGTCGTTCATGGCAGACCTTCCGGCAGCAGGTTTCAGATCTGGCGATGCTACGCGCCGGGTGTGGCCTTCCGGGTCACGGAAGGCCACACCCGTAGCAGTTACTTGATGCCAGCGTCAGCGCACAGCTTGGCGAAATCGCCAGTGCACACCTCGGATGCCTTCAAGTCGCCCGACTCGATCGGAGCACCGACGTTTGACTTGTCGATGGCAACCGGGTCCAGCAGGATCGCCGGCACGTCACGCTTGCCGGTGTCGTCCTTGACCGTGCCAGTTGTCGCGGGCTTGTCACCCTTGACCATGGCAATGGCAGCCTCAGCAAGCGCGCCGGCCTGGCCCGTTGCCGACTTCTGGATCGTCATGCACTGAGTGCCCGCCAAGATGTTCTGCAGGCCTTCAGGCGTTGCATCCTGACCAGTGACGGGGACCTTGCCGGCCTGGCCGTTCTTCTTCAGGATCGAGATGACACCGCCAGCGAGGCCGTCGTTCGCGGCGTACACGCCGTCAACTTTGCCGTCCACCTTGGTGTAGAGCTGCTCGAAGATCGTGACTGCCTTGTCGTTGTCCCAGTCAGGCACGGCCTGCTCGGCGACGTTCTTGTAGTCCGAGACCTTGTCGAGAACGCTGTGCGCGCCCTGCGAGAACAACGTGGCGTTGTTGTCGGTCGGCGAGCCGTTCAGGTAGATGATGTTTGCAGGCTTGTCTCCGAGGCACTTGGCGAGCCCTTCGCCCTGGAGGGCGCCGACCTTGCTGTTGTCGTAGGAGATGTAGGCATCGGCCGAACCACCAAGAGTGAGGCGGTCGTAGTCGATGGTCTTGACACCCTGCTTGGCGGCCTTCTCCTCGATCGCTGCACCCGAGTCAGAGTCGAGGTTGACGATTGCCAGGACAGTCACGCCGTCGGCGATCATGCCGTCGGCGATGGTCTGCATCTTGTCCGCGTCACCCAGAGCGTTCTGGATGTCGTACTTGACGCCGGCCTTCTTGAACGCCGCGGTCAAAGCAGGCTTGTCAGCAGCCTCCCACCGGGTCGATGACTTCGTGTCGGGAAGGATGACGCCGATCTTGCCTTCCTTGGCGTCTCCCTTGCCGCCGCCGTCGCTGTCAGATCCGCCACAGCCAGCGAGCGCGAGGGTCGCACCCATGACTGCCGCAAGTACCAGATTGCGTGTCCGCTTCACACAGACCGCCTCCTCATTCTCCAGTAGTGCGTCACGCGATGGACATGAGTTGGACATCGGCGCGCAATTGTTGTTTGCAACAACGTATAGGGTGATCGGCGTCACGTCCAGCCTGTCGGACAACAAATTCCGCGCGGCGTGTCGCGGTGGTGTGCAAGCCCATGCATAAGGGGCACCATCGACTCGATGATGCCCCTGAACTGCAGCGATGTCAGTCCAACAGGCTCCGCAGCACGTACTGCATGATGCCGCCGTTGCGGTAGTAGTTGGACTCGCCTGGAGTGTCAATTCGGACAACTGCATCGAACTTGACGTCTGCACCGCCCTCTTGGTGGGCCGTGACATGGACTGTCTCGGGGATCCGTCCCTCGTTCAGCTCGGTGATGCCGCTGAAGTCAAAGGTCTCCTCCCCCGTCAGGCCAAGCGACTCGGCCGTCTGACCCTCGGGGTACTGCAGCGGAAGCACGCCCATGCCGATCAGGTTTGAGCGGTGGATGCGTTCGTACGACTCGGCGATGACCACCTTGACGCCAAGCAGCGCTGTACCCTTCGCTGCCCAGTCACGCGACGAACCTGAGCCGTACTCCTTGCCTGCGAGGACCACGAGCGGTACACCCGCATCGATGTATTTCTCAGAAGCCTCGAAGACCGTTGTGACGTCGCCGTCGCCGAGAAGGTCGCGGGTGAAACCACCCTCGGTGCCTGGTGCCAGCTGGTTGCGCAGCCGGATGTTGGCGAAGGTGCCGCGGATCATGATCTCGTGGTTGCCGCGACGCGAGCCGTACGAGTTGAAGTTGCGCGCCTCAATGCCCCGCGAAGAGAGGTACTTGCCAGCGGGACTGTCCTTCTTGATGGCACCGGCAGGGCTGATGTGATCGGTCGTGACCGAGTCACCAAGCTTGAGCAGCACCCGTGCACCGCTGACTTCGGTCACCGGATCGGGCTCAAGACCCATCCCGTCGAAATAGGGCGCCTTGCGCACGTAGGTCGAGTCGGGATCCCAGTCGAACACGTCGCCGTCCGGGGTCGAAAGATTCTGCCACCGCTCGTCGCCAGCGAACACGTCTGCGTACTCACGGCTGAAGGTGTCTGAGTCGATCGACGAGGCGATGACGTCCTCGATCTCGCGGGGCGTTGGCCAGATGTCCTTCATGAAGACGTCGTTGCCGTCCTGGTCCTGGCCGAGGGGCTCGGAGTACAGATCAACATCCATGGAGCCTGCCAGCGCGTAGGCGATGACCAGGGGCGGCGACGCCAGATAGTTCATCTTGATGTCGGGATTGATGCGACCCTCAAAGTTGCGGTTGCCCGAGAGCACGGCCGTCACCGCAAGATCACCATCATTGACGGCCTTGCTGACCTCGGGGATCAGCGGACCAGAGTTGCCGATGCAGGTCGTACAGCCGTAGCCGACCAAGTTGAAACCAAGCTTGTCGAGGTAGACGTTGAGTCCTGACTTCTCGTAGTAGTCGGTGACCACCTTCGAGCCCGGTGCCAAGGTCGTCTTGACCCAGGGCTTGCGCTGCAGGCCCTTCTCGACAGCCTTCTTTGCCAGCAGACCGGCGCCGATCATGACCGACGGGTTGGACGTGTTGGTGCATGAGGTGATCGCGGCGATGGTGACGGCACCGTGGTCAAGCTCGAACTGCGTACCGTCCTCGAGCGTGACCTGCTGTGGGTTGCTCGGACGTCCGCCATCAGCCGGTGCGCAGCTGAGATAGTCGCGCGCCGGTGTCTGTCCGTCGGCGGTGGCGTTGGACGGCGGGTCCGACGCTGGGAAGGACTCCTCCAGCGACTCGTCCCACTGACCGGAAACGGCGTCGACTTCATCGGTGACATAGGCCGCGAGAGCACCCCGGAAGGTCTGCTTGCTCTCGGTCAGCGCGACTCGGTCCTGGGGTCGCTTGGGACCGGCGATCGATGGGACGACGTCGCCGAGGTCAAGCTCGAGGTACTCAGAGAATCGCGGCTCGTTGTCGGAGTCGTGCCACAGGCCCTGCGCCTTGGCATAAGCCTCGACGAGTGCGATGTGCTGCTCGTCGCGGCCCGTCAGTCGGAGGTACTTGATCGTCTCGTCGTCGATCGGGAAGACTGCGATGGTCGAGCCGTACTCAGGGCTCATGTTGCCGATCGTGGCGCGGTTGGCCAACGGCACGGCACCCACGCCGGAGCCGTAGAACTCCACGAACTTGCCGACGACGCCGTGCACGCGCAGCATCTCGGTGATGACGAGCACGAGGTCCGTCGCGGTGGCCCCATCGGGCAACTCGCCGGACAGCTTGAAGCCGACGACTCGCGGGATAAGCATGCTGATCGGCTGGCCGAGCATTGCTGCCTCAGCCTCGATGCCACCGACGCCCCAGCCAACGACGCCCAGTCCGTTGACCATGGTCGTGTGCGAATCGGTGCCGACGCAGGAGTCCGGATAGACGACTCCGCTCTTGTCGAACACGACGCGCGCCAGCTTTTCGATGTTGACCTGGTGCACGATACCCGTGCCAGGCGGTACGACCTTGAAGTCATGGAACGCGCCCTGGCCCCAGCGAAGGAACTGATAGCGCTCTTTGTTGCGTTCATACTCGATCTCGACGTTGCGCTCGAACGCCTCAGGTGTGCCGAACACGTCGGCGATGACGGAGTGGTCAATGACCATTTCGGCAGGCGCGAGTGGATTGATCTTGGTGGCGTCGCCGCCGAGGTCAGCCATGGCCTCGCGCATCGTGGCGAGGTCAACGACGCACGGAACGCCGGTGAAGTCCTGCATGATCACACGGGCGGGCGTGAACTGGATCTCCTTGCTCGGTTCGGCGTCTGCGTCCCAGCCGGCGAGTGCCTCGATGTCGGCCTTGGTGATGTCGGCGCCGTCCTCGGTACGCAGCAGCGACTCGAGGAGCACCTTGAGGCTGAACGGGAGGGTGGAGACGTCAAGACCGTCGCCCGTCACCGCGCTCAGGCGATAGTAGTCGTAGGAACTGTCCCCGACCTTGAGTGAGTCCTTGGACTGAAAACTGTCGACGACCATGTCTTCTCCTTAGCGCTGTCAGGATCCATCCTGCCCAGCATCTGCTGTGAGTGCACCGTCAGGATGCCCTAAGCCAGCTGCCCTCGATATTGTCTTGATATCAAGATACATGATATCAAGACGGTTTAGAAAACGCGGGGAAACTGCACAAGCAGTGGTGAAAAGAAGGCAATGTACAGCAGCGCGACCCCGAGCACTCCTGCCACGCCCGCGATGTCGAGGACAACCAGTGCCCGACGCCGGCTCGCTGCGGTTACTGCGTCAGCGCCCTCTGCTCGTACGACTTTCGTGCGCGCGAGCCAGTCGGCGAATCCACGGCCGGTCGGAAGCAGGAGCGGGATGACCAGCACCAGAAGCGCGAGGTATGCCGCTCCGCCAAAATGCAAACTTTCGGGTGTGAGCCGCCGTAGAGCTGTCGGCAACCCGATCGGGATCGCGGCAACCGAGAGGTCGAGCAGCACTGCCATCGCGACTCCACGGATCAGACCCCGCCACGGCCCGGTCGGAGCATCGTCACCGACATCGACGACCTTGAGGCCCATCCGGTGCTTCCCGATGCTGTGACCGCGGGTCCCCTGTCGCAGGCCGTTGTTCCAGATCAGAAATGCCTCGCCTGCAAGCAATCCACTCAGAAGCAGGTCGTCCGACAAGCTGATCGACCAGAAGTCGCTGGTCGTCTCGGCCATTAACGCGTGCAGACCGCGACCCGCGAAGTACGAGAGGGCGCCGATGGTGAATGCCAGGCAGAACAGCAGCGCGTCCTGTACGAGAGCGTCGCGTCTCAGTTGTCTGGTCGTACGGAACTCGTCCATCTTTCGACTCCTTAACGCATCGATCGTACGTAGCCGACGAGCTTGCGCCCATCGCGGACTCGGTCTTCCCACGTGATACCGACCCCGAGCAGGATGGCGCTGACAATGGCGATGACGACAACCCGCGGTGCCGCGTTGGCATAGGGACCGATGTTGAACAGCACGACAAGAGTCGCGATGCCGACACCGGCGACGAACGGCGCCTGCCAGCCCTGCTTGATGCCGACCAACAGTGTGATGACCGCGCCGAGCCCGAGAAGCAGTGCGCGCAGCTCTGTTGGATCAGCAAGCGCCTGCGGGACGCTTGGCAGCAGCGCCATGGTGAGGCCTGGTCCGAGAGTCACCCACGTGCTCAGGTCGGGCTTGCGAAGTGCAGCGTAGATTCCGGCTGCCAATGCAACTGCGCCAAGTGGCAATGTGTAGGCCTCCACGAACGAGAACCCGCTGTCAACGATGAGCAAGATGTACGCGACAACCAAGGCAACGGCACCCGGCCACACGTACCAACGGCGATCCCTGACCAAAAAGCCCAACGCGATCAGTGCGACACCTGCGACAGTCCACCTCGTGGCCAACGTCGCCGACGATGCCGGATCGAGCAACGCCACGAATCCGCCGAGAGCCGCCGACCCTTCCATTGCTACTCGCACGACGTGCCCGCGGAACATGAGACCCGCCGCCGCCATGACGGCAAGCGCCGCCACCAGCACCGCAAGCGGCGTCACGGTGGCATCGACGTCGAGCAACTCGACTAGGGCAGCGACAGCAGCCAGGGCCAGCAACACTGCCACGGCAGCGTAGACCTGCCGCAGGAGCTCTGGACCCTTCGACAATGCAAGCACGACGAGGATCGCTGCGCCAGCGATCCAGGTGGTCGCGGACACTCCCGTTGAGGCAGCCGCGAGTGCGCAGGCGGCTGACACGACGACAGCTGCGGCCGGCCCTCCCCCGGCCGCCAGACCGCGCTTCTGTGCCACGAGCAGCCCAGCGCCAACCGCGATGAGCACGAGTGCTGCCGCCAAGACCGGCAACCTCGTCGCCACGACGCCGTCAATCACGCCGAGAGCAGCCGCCCCTGCCACGATGGACCGAGCATGCGGGCGTACCTCCTTGAGCTCTGGCCAGCGAGGCAGCATCCACGCAACGATCAACAGTGCAACGAGGACGACTGGAACGGTCCACACCGCATAGTTCTCAACTGAGCTGTTATCAAGGCTGGAGTCCCAGGCGAACGTCCATGGGTCGTTGAGGATCGGATCCAACGTCTCGAACGTGTCGGACAGCAGTCCGACAGGCAGAAGCACGATCGCCCCGATCACCGGTATGGAGCCCCAGCGAACGCCGCGCATCCAATTGTTTGTCCCTCGTGCTCCGGCAACCACCAGCACGACGGAAAGGCCAGCGACGGCGAGCCAGATTCCCTCGGGATCCCAGGCGTCCGCCGATGGCGCCAGCACCAGCGAGCATGCGGCGAACACCGCAAGTGCGACCGCCGGGATGCGGACCGGCTCGACGAGCCAACCGACGACGAGGGAGGCGACCGCCATCAGGAGCATCGGATAACCGTGTCCGTCTTGGAGCATTTCCCGCAGGCTCGGGTGGTCGACGAGCTCGACGAATGCCGCGACATACGACGCAGCAAAGAACCCGGCGAAGACCACCCGGGCCGTCAAGGTCAGAGGCTTCAGCCCGGCAGGGCGTGTCGAAAGCGCCAGGAGGCCCGCAACGACCAGCGCCACAATCGCCCGCCAGGCGAAGTCCCAGTCGTCGACCACTGCACCCGCGCCGATGCCGGCAATCGTGATACCCAGACCACCCGCGATGGCGGGCGCGACGAGGTCGGCCTGGACCGGCTTGCGAGCCCAGACCGCAATGGCGACACCAAGGGCCAGGGCGATGATGCCCCAGACCACCCACGCCCACTCGATGGCGAGACCGTCCAAACCGACGAGTCCTTCGTGCCGGGCAGCGAAGAAGTCGAGGGTCAACAGGGCGAGGAACACCGTCCAGACCGCCTCGGCCGACGCGCGAAGGGGTCGCCGCGTCACCCACACGCCAAGCGCGCCGATGACCCCTGTCACACCGAGCAGGATCATTGTCCGGCCGGCGAGGCCGATGTCCTCCCAAGAACGGGTGACGAAGATCAATCCAGCAACAATCAGGCCGAACGCTCCGAGGACCAGCAGGATCGTGCCGATGTTCCACTTGCGTTCCTTAGGTGGCGTCGCAGCGCGCGCCTGGGCGGGAAAGTTAGGGAACGCATCGCCCGGCTGTGACGAGACGGGCGCCACGGGTTGAACCGACTCTGCCGCTGCTGCTGGCTTCGCCGTTGCCGCGTGATCTCGCTTGCGGATTGCCGTCGCCAACAGTTGATCCGCCTGCAGGAGGGTTTGCCAAAGCTGGCGAACCTCATGCGAGCCGAGGTCGAGGCCACAGTTCGGACACGTCGACTGCCCGGCGATGACGCCACGGCAGTCCGGACAAGATTGCGGGTCTGCGAAGCGCATGGGGTCACTTTGTCGTGCCAGTCAGTCGCGCACAAGCACCGCCACACATTCGACATGGTGAGTCATGGGGAACAACGCAAACGCTCGCATTCCCTCAAGCCGGTAACCGAGTCCTGCGAAGCTCGCCAGGTCACGAGCGAGGGCGGCCGGGTCGCAGGCGACATAGACCACGCGGCGCGGATTCAGCTCGACGATCGCCGGGACGATCTTCTTGGCGCCGGTACGCGGGGGGTCGAGCACGACGATGTCGGTTTGCACGCTGACCAGACCCTCCCGCAGCGCCCGTTCGACCGTGGTGTCGATGAGCCGCACCTGTGGCGAGCCATGCAGATTGCGCCGGGCATCCCTGGCGGAGCGCTGGTCTGACTCGACGCTGACCACTGTCCCGTTCTCCCCCACGATGTCTGCGAGAAAGGCGGTGAAAAGGCCGACACCGGCGTAGAGGTCAGCGACGACATCACCCTTGTGTGCCTGAGCCCCGGCCAGCACAGCGTCGACCAGCGTCGCGGCGGCAAGTGGGTGCACCTGCCAAAAGCCCGAGCCCGACACCCGGAAGTTCTTGTCGTGGACTTGTTCGGTGACAGCGCCCTTGCCACCTCGAGTAGTGCCGTCGACAGCCACCACCCCGTCCACGGCTGCCTCTACGTCGTCGGAGATCGACGCATTGGTGACAAGCAACGCCTCTCCCGTCGACGATGCGATCGCCTCGACCGAATCGTCGTCCCATTCGTGACCGAGTACCGGGGGCAGGTCGGGATGGGCGATGACGCAGCGATCGATCGGGACGATCTCGCGCGAGCGGTGACGGCGAAGACCGGGCTGGCCCATGGCGTCGACGGCGAACGTCACGCGGGTGCGCCACCCGAGACCCACCGGTTCCACTGCCTCGACCTCGCCGGTCCACTCGATGTCGGCCAAGCGTTGGAGTTGCTCGCGCACGACAACGCCGAGGAGTGCTCTCTGAACTGCTGGATCGACATGCTGGAAGTCGCACCCACCGCACTGGCCAGCATACGCGCAGGGTGGGCTGACCCGCCCTGATGCCGCCACGATGATCTCGACGGCGTCAGCGCGAAGGAACGACTTGGACGTCTCGGTGATCTCGATCCGTACGCGCTCCCCCGGCAACGCATGACGCACGAACACCACCTGCCCGTCGACGCGGGCAACGCAGTGTCCACCGTGGGCGATCGGTCCGACGTCGACCACGACGTCCCTCATCAGTGCCCCCGGAAGCCGCGGCGAACGTCACCCGGTGCAGGCCGCTCCTTGCCGAGGCGGCTCTTGGCTCGTCCGGCGGAGTCGAGCTGATAGGGAACGCTCGTGACCATCACGCCGGGCATGAACAGCAGTCTGCCCTTGAGGCGTAGGGCGGTCTGGTTGTGGAGAAGCTGCTCCCACCAGCGACCGACGACGTACTCAGGGATGTAGACCGTGATCACATCGCGGGGACTCGCCTTGCGCAGCTCCTTGACGTAGCGCAGCACGGGACGGACAAGCTCTCGATAGGGCGAGTTGATGACCTTGAGCGGCACCGGGATCTCCAGCTCCTCCCACCGCTTCATCAGCTGCTCAGTGTCTGCGGGGTCAAACTCGACCGTGAGCGCCTCGATCGTGTTGGGTCGCGACACCCGGGCGTACGCGAGAGCTCGCATCGTCGGCTTGTGGAGTTTGCTGACCAGAACGACTGCGTGGACGCGGGACGGCAGGCCGACATCGTCGTCGTCGATCGCCAGCTCCGTCGAGACTCGTGCGTAGTGCCGGCCGATACCGCGCATCAGGACGAACACGCAGATCATGGCTGCGATCGCGATCCAGGCGCCGGCGATGAACTTGGTGACCAGCACGATGACGAGAACTGTCGCTGTCATGCCGAGGCCGATGGAGTTGACCACCCGGGAGCGCATCATCCGAGCACGGACGCTCGGGTCCTTCTCAGCCTTGAGGTGGCGCGTCCAGTGCCGGATCATGCCTAGCTGGCTCAGCGTGAACGACACGAAAACACCGACGATGTAGAGCTGGATCAGGCGGGTGACCTCGGCATCAAAAGCCTGGATCAAGACGATGGCTCCGAGTGCCAGCACGATGATCCCGTTGCTGAAGGTCAATCGGTCGCCACGCGTGTCGAGCTGACGGGGGAGGTATCCGTCGCGCGCAAGGATCGACCCGAGTACCGGAAAACCGTTGAAGGCGGTGTTGGCCGCGAGGATCAAGATCACACCGGTGCACGCGATGGTGAAGTAGAACAGCGGGGTGAAGTCGCTGTACAGAGTCTTCGCAAGCTGGCCGATAACGGTGTCCTGCTCGTACGCCTTGCCGACCGGGACGCCGTTCTTGAGCAGCTGGCGCGCCGGATCCTCGACGTAGCGCAGCTTCATCAGGTCGGCAAGCACGATGATGCTCATCAGCATCGTGATCGAAAGCGTGCCGAGCAGTAGCAGGGTGGTCGCAGCATTCTTGCTCTTCGGCTTCTGGAACGCCGGGACACCGTTGCTGATCGCCTCGACGCCTGTGAGCGCGGCACAACCGGACGAGAACGCCCGCGCCAACAGGAAGACCATGGCGACCCCGCTGAGCCCGCTCTCGAATTGCGCTTCGGACGTGATGTCGAACTCAGAGCTGGGGACCTCCGGGAGATTGCCCGAGGCAAAGCGCGCGTACCCCCACAGGCCCATCAGCAGAATCGAGATCATGAACAGGTAGGACGGCACGGCGAACGCCTTGCCCGACTCCTTGGTGCCGCGCAGGTTCATCGCCATCAAGATCAGCACCAGAACCGATGCGGCGGTCGCCTCATGTCCGTCAAGCCAGGGAACGGCCGACGACGCGTTCTGCACGCCCGATGAAACCGACACCGCAACTGTCAACACATAGTCGACCAGCAGCGCACTGCCGACGGTGAGTCCGGCAGTCGGACCGAGGTTGACCGTCGCGACCTCATAGTCACCGCCGCCACTTGGATAGGCGTGGACGTTCTGCCTGTACGACGCGACGACGATCGCCAGTACAAGGGCGACCGCAAGGCCGATCCTCCAGTTGAACTGGTACGCCGACAGCCCGCCGATCGACAGCGTCAGGAAGATCTCATCCGGGGCGTATGCGACCGACGACAATGCGTCGCTGGCGAACACGGGCAGGGCGATGCGCTTCGGCAGGAGGGTTTCGCCGAGCTGGGTGCTGCGAAGCTTGCGGCCAACCAACGCACGTTTGGTCGCCTCGATGATGCCCACGGGTGACGATGCTAGACCCGCGCCCCTTCAGATGCCGCGTCAACGCCGGAACCGCGATGGCGGTGTGCGTCACATCTCGTGCGCAGAGCGTCTCGGCGCGGTGTAGCGTCGCCTGCGTGCACATCGTGATCATGGGTTGCGGCCGCGTCGGCTCGACCCTCACCCACAGCCTCGAGGAACGCGGTCACTCGACCGCCGTCATCGACTCCAACCCCGATGCTTTTCGCCGTCTTGGGCCGGGTTTCAGCGGTTTGACCGTGACAGGGCTGGGGTTTGACCGCGACGTGTTGATCAATGCGGGCATTGAACGAGCCGACGGCTTTGCCGCGGTGTCAAGTGGTGACAACTCCAACATCATCTCGGCGCGGGTAGCGCGCGAACAGTTCAAGGTCGACACCGTAGTCGCCAGGATCTACGACCCTGGACGTGCCGAGGTGTACGAACGGCTTGGCGTCCCCACCGTGGCAACTGTGCCCTGGGCAGCAGATCAAGTCCTTCGCAGACTCGTACCCGCTGGTTCCGAACCTGCTTGGCGGGACCAATCGGGCGAAGTTCGTCTGGACACGGTGTACGCGCCGTTCGCGTGGATCGGTCACCGCATCGACCAGCTCGAGGAGTCGGCCGGCATACGCGTCGCGTTCCTCCGCCGTCTCGGGTCGGGCCTGATCGCGACCGCTGACACCGTGATCCAAGAGGGTGACTATCTCAGCTTGTTCATGCGTGAGGACCATGCCGAAGCGGCCCATGCAGCATTCGAAGCCGGACCGGACGCCGTCTGATGCGCGTCGTGATTGCCGGCGCCGGTGCCGTGGGGCGTTCGGTGGCCCAGGAGCTCATCGACAACGGGCACACCGTGCTGCTGATCGACAAATCCCCCTCGTCGATCCGCGCCGATGTCGTGCCTGACGCTCAGTGGTTGTTGGCCGATGCCTGTGAGTTGTCGTCCTTGGCCGAGGCGCAGCTGGAGTCCAGCGATGTCGTGATCGCCTCCACCGGAGACGACAAGGCCAACCTCGTGATCTCACTTCTGGCAAAGACCGAGTTCGCCGTCCCGCGTACGGTCGGCCGCGTCAACCACCCGAGCAACGAATGGTTGTTCAGCGAGTCGTGGGGCGTAGATGTCTCAGTCTCGACACCGCGCCTGATGGCGGCGCTCGTCGAGGAGGCAGTCGCGGTCGGCGACCTCGTGCGGCTTTTCACCTTCGGTCAGAGCAATGCCAATCTCGTCGAGCTCACGATGCCGGAGGACTCCCCGTTCATCGGCAAGCGTGTGAGCGAGGTGCCGTGGCCCGACGACGTGGTGCTGGTCGCAATCTTGCGCGACCACTCGATCCAGACCCCTGACAGCGATCGCTCGCTCGAGGCCGGCGACGAGCTGCTGTTCGTCACACCTGAGGATGCCGAGGACAGCCTCGGCGAGCTGCTCTCACCCAAGGGCTGAGCGAGTCTCCTGATCCGCGGGCGTTCGGTCCCGGCCCAGCAGCCATGCCATGATCGCGAAGGCCGCGAGCTGCAAGGGCCATCCAAGCGCCAGCTTCGAGGTGCCGAGCAGTGCGACATGGTCCGTCGCCCACAGTGGGTATTGCACGGCGACACGGATCAGGCAGGGCACGGCCAGCACCCACGTCAGCTGCGAGCAGAGCTTGACCAGCGGGCGATCCGCGTGCCATCCAGTCGGATCGCCAACCAGACTGCCGATCATGAACCCGATGATCGGCCACCCGACGAGGATCGATGCGATCATCCCGATGGCATAACCGCCGTTGATCAGGATGCCGGGCAGGAACACGTCTCGGGCCTCGCCAGACCGCGCTGCAAACAATGTTGCGATGCCGATGCCGAACAGCGCGTTAATGACGAACTGGACACTGGAGCGTTGCACCAGACGGATCAATAACAACAGGACGGCAGCACCCGCGCTGACGCCGAGGGACACCTTCAGGTTGTGCGTCGTGATCCAGCACAACGTGAACAGCGCGATCGGGGCTGCGCTTTCGGCGACACCTCTTCGACCCCCGAGCACAATCGCCAACCGGGCGCGTACGAGTTGCTCAACAGTGGCGTGCGAGGCGGTCTTGTCGAGCCGATCGCTCATGCTTCTAGTTCGTAGCGCGGGTTGTAGATCACGCGGCAACCACTACGGATGCCGATACGGCCATGGGCCGTGAGCTGTCGGCCAGCGACGATGCCCTCGATCCTGCGGCGGCCGAGCCAGACCAAGGTCACACTCGCCGACCCGTCATACAGCTCAGCCTCGAGTGCCGTGATGCCGTCCACGGGGCGCAGGGTGACAGAACGCAGCACGCCGTGGAGTATGACGACGGCGCGATCAGGCTGACTCGCAATGAGCTTGCATCCGGCCTTGGCTGCGTCGCTCTTGAGCTCGCTGGATTCCTGGTGCTCGCTGGAGAGGCGTTCGAGGGTCTTGCTGATGCGTCCCATGTGCCCAATTCTAGTCCTCGTCCGGGGCGGGGACGGCATTCGGCGGAATCGTGAGCAGAAGTGGCTCCCTCGGGATGCGCGGCTCCGCCCCGCGAACCACGATCACCTCGCGCAGCGCCGCCATCAAGGCATGCTCCTCAGGCAGGAGTGCGGCGTCGCCGAGAAGGGTCGCGCGCAGCATCCAGCGAGGTCCTTCGATGCCCATGATGCGGCTGGGCTGAATGCCGGTCTCGCCATCCGGAGTCGTTGCCGGCACCGTGACCTTCAACTCGATGCCGTAGTCGCCCACGCCCTCGGTGCACTCGCCGCCGAGGCGCCCAACCTCCTCGGCGATGTCAGCGCGTACTTCCTCCCACAGTCCACCGGAGCGGGTCGCTGCGAACGCACGGAGCTCAAGCGCAGAATCGTCCGCCACCAGCAGGACCGACCCGATGTCGCCGTCGTCATTGTCGGCGGGCAGCTGGATGGCGAATCCGTCATCGCCGCGAACGAGAAGCGCACCCAGATCAACGTAGGCCTCGTCTTCGGTCGGCATCTTGTCCGCCAAGTCCCACGGCCCGTGGTCGTTGGCGTCGGTCGACTCGACGACAACCTCGTCCTCGATCTCGCGGTCCTTCTTGCGGAGGCGGGCCATCAACTTCTCTCGTCTTGGGATGTGGTGGCCGCATGGCCACCTGTTGAACCGTAGCCCCCCGCACCTCGTGCTGAGTCTGAAAGCTCGTCGACTTCGGCGAACGTAACGATCTCGACGCGCTGGATCACCAACTGGGCGATCCGATCCCCGCGCGCGAGGTGGATCACGTCGCTCCGGTCGTGGTTGACGAGGAGCACCTTGATCTCCCCGCGGTAACCCGCATCAATTGTGCCGGGCGTGTTGACGATCGACAACCCATGACGCAATGCGAGTCCTGAACGGGGGTGGACGAAGGCAGCGAATCCCGACGGCAGTGCGATCGCGATGCCGGTGGGGACCAGTGCGCGCTCCCCAGGTGCGAGGGACACGTCGATCGTTGTGACGAGGTCCGCTCCGGCGTCGCCCGGGTGCGCGTATGCGGGGAGCGGCGCGCCCACATCCAGCCGCTTGACACTCACCTCAGTCATGACATCGACCCTACCCAGAAGATTGCGGCGGGATGAGGCAGGCTGGGAGCGTGACGACATACAGCGAGCGACTCACGGCACCGGTCTCGTGGTGGCTGAGCGCCATCGTCTTCGGTGTGGTGTGGGGCTGGATCCTGCTCGTCGCCACAACCTGGCCGATCGCAATAGTGACGACAACAATCGTCGCCGCACTTGGGCTCTGCGTGGTGTGGCGCTACGGGTCACTTCTCATCAGAGTCGACGCACGGGGGTTGTCGGCAGGGTCGGCGATCCTTGACTCCGACCATCTGAGCGACGTCGAGATCCTGCATCGCGCGGACTATCGTGCACGTCTGGGTGTCGGTGCAGATGCTCGCGCCTACCTCATCACGCGTCCCTACCTCGATCGCGGAGTGCTGGTCCATGTACGCGATGTCAGCGATCCCACGCCCTATTGGTTGCTCTCGAGCCGTCGACCGGAGGCGCTCGCGACGGCGCTGGGACACACTGGACCTACCGCCGGATCGAATGTCGGGGAAGAGGTGTCGCATGTCGAAGAAGTCCAAGAAGGCTGAGCAGCGACTGCTCGAGGAGGCGCCGCCTTCCAAGACCAAGGCTCCGGGCAAGGGAGCATGGAAGCTGCTCGATCGGGGATCCGGCATGGTCGCCGGAATGCTGGCCGCTAGGCTCTCGGCTCTCACCTGGAAGGCCGCGACCGGTAAGAAGCCCCCAGTCAATGGGCGCCATCCTGATGTCAGTACCAAGGACGCAGTCGCCTGGGCAATCATTGGCGGCGCAACGATCGAGCTGGTCAAAGTCGCAGTGCGCCGCGGCACAGCAACCTATTGGGTCAAGTCAACCGGCAAGCTCCCGCCCGGCATGAAGCCGCTCGCGAAGGTCCCTGACAATACAAAGGAGCCGGCTCCCACGGAACCGGCTCCACAAAAGGTAAGAAAGCTCAGTCTGCGCAATCGCGGCAGATGAACACGCCCTTCTTCTTCTCCGAAGCGAGCTGACTGCGGTGATGCACCAGGAAGCATGACGAACAGGTGAACTCGTCGAGCTGCTTGGGTACGACCTGGACCGCCAGTTCTTCATGCGAAAGATCGGCTCCAGGCAGCTCAAACGACTCCGCGGCCTCGGTTTCGTCCTCGTCGACCTTGCCGGAGTTCTTCTCGTGGCGACGCGCCTTGAGCTCCTCGATGCTGTCTTCGGACTGCTCTTCCTCGGTCTTGCGGGGGGCGTCGTAATCGGTAGCCATCAACTCTCCATCTTGTGCGTAACAATCGGCGCGATTGTGCCACACCTCAGGGTGCAATCACACTCAGAAGCCACAAGCACGCACGAGCGCGAAATATTCCTCGGCAATCGAGGGATGGGCGACCATGACGAGGCGCTCATTTGGCTCTCCGTCCAGTCCACTGACAATGAGTCCAGATTCACTCGCGATCAAGCCTCCTGCGGCCAGATCCCACTGTTTCAATCCCTCCTCGACGTATGCGTCGTACTGTCCCTCGGCGAGCGCGCAGAGGTCGAGGGCAGCAGATCCTATGCGACGGATGTCACGTATGTGGGGAAGCAGGCGCGCCACGGCACCGGCCTGCTTGGCGCGGATCTCCGGCACGTAGTTGAAGCCGGTCGCGACGAGGGCGTGACCGAGACGCGGCACCGAGGGAGCAGCCAGCAGGTTGAGCCCGTTGCCGTCGTAGCGCCACGATCCTGACCCTGCGATTGCGCCCCACTCCTCCCCGGTCGCGATGTTGACGACGTAGCCAGCGATCACCTCGCCAACGCGTCGAGCAGCTATCGAGACGGAGTACATGGGGATGCCGTAGATGAAGTTGACCGTGCCGTCTATCGGGTCGACGACCCAGTCCGTGCCGGAAGATCCAATCACGTCGGCACCTTCCTCGCCCACGAAGCCGTCATCGGGTCGCGCGCGCTTGATCCGCTCGCGGATGAGGTTCTCGCAAGCGCGGTCGATCTCCGTCACCGCATCGGTGGGGCTTGACTTGGTGGCCGCGACGTCGACCCGGCCTGCGGGACGGCTGGAGCTCACAAATGCTGCTGCCTCTCGGCCGACCGTGCGAGCCAGGTCAAGGAGCTCCTGGCGCTCGCTCATGCGATCGTTGGCAGATCGGCCCGTGCGTTGCGGCAGCAGTCGACCGGACAACGATCGTGCGACGGTCCCAGGTCCCCCACACTCACCCGGTCCGGAACATCCCCGCGCTCGGCAGCGGCCCGCTCGAGGACGAGATCGCGCACCATCGCAATGAAGTCGGGGTGGGTGCCGGGAGTGTCAACCCGCTCGAACTTCATTCCGAGCTCCTTGGCCGTCGCCATTGCCTCGGTGTCGAGGTCGTAGATCACCTCCATGTGGTCAGACACGAAGCCGATCGGCACTGCAACCACGGAACGGACGCCGGCGTCGTGCAGTTCTCGGAGGTGGTCGTTGATGTCCGGCTCCAGCCACGGCATGTGGGGCGAGCCGGAGCGCGAGCAGTATGCAAGTGACCACTGCCCCGCCTCGGCGCCGTCGGCCACCAGGGCAGCAACCTGCTGATGCTGGCGCTCGTACGCCTTCACACCCGGACCTCCGCTGGCTTCATTCATCGAGTCTGGGATCGAGTGCGTCACGAAGATGACATGCGCCTTGGGAAGCCGCGTGAGTCCCGCGCCCGTCGCCTCGATCAGTGGACCGATGAAACCCGGGTGATTGAAGTAGTGCCGCAGTTTGCTGAGCGTGATCCGGAGGCCGTTCGTGGCGTCGAAGAGGTCTTCGCGGTACTGCCGGCATCCCGAGTACGACGAGTAGGCGCTGGTGACGAAGCAGGCGGCGTGTCTGATGCCGTCTGCTTCCATCTGACTGGTGGCGTCACGAAGGTACGGGTCCCAGTTGCGATTGCCCCAATAGATCGGCAGGTCGAGTCCATGGTCGGCGAAGTCCTTGCGCAGGGCGTCGAGCAACTCGAGGTTGAGCTCGTTGATGGGCGACCGGCCTCCGAACAGCTGGTAGTGCGCGCCGACCTCTTCAAGTCGCTCACGAGGGATGCCGCGCCCCGATGTCACGTTCTCAAGGAACGGGACGACATCTTCGGGGCGTTCCGGCCCTCCGAAGGAAACGAGAAGCACCGCGTCAAATGGGCGAGGATCCATGGCTCCAGTTTCTCACGCCGCCGATATGGTGCTCACCGAGGAAGGGGCATCATGCTTGGCACCTATCGGGACGTGTTGTCACGACCTGGGGCTGCACTGTTCTCGTTCACCGCGATGATCTCTCGCTTCCCGTTGTCAATGGTTGGACTCGGACTCGGACTTGTCCTGGTCGTGTCAGAGCGCTCCGGCTCCTACGCGCAGGCCGGCAGTGTTGCCGCGGCGTACGTTCTCGCCGCTGCGGCCCTCGGACCCACGCAGGGCCGCATGACCGATCGGCTCGGACAGACGCCGGTGCTGGTTGCCGTGGGTGCGTTGTACGCCGGTGGCATCGCACTGACGGTGCTGGCAATCGATGCTGCGTGGCCAACCCCGTGGGTCCACGTCTGTGCAGCGGTCGCCGGTGCCT
Source organism: uncultured Aeromicrobium sp. (assembly GCA_964638755.1). Lineage (GTDB taxonomy): Bacteria > Actinomycetota > Actinomycetes > Propionibacteriales > Nocardioidaceae > Aeromicrobium. The sequence continues at coordinate 17,853 of CAZWZC010000012.1, forward strand.
CCACACCCCAGACCGGAAGCATGGTGCGCGCGCGTTGGACGCATGTCGTCACCAATCGCGCTCAGCTCAACACCGCATTCGCCATCGAGGCGATCCTCGACGAAGTCGTCTTCGTCGTTGGCCCTGTGGTGGTGACATTCCTGACAATTCAGGTCTGGGACTATGCAGGTCTCGTCGCGGCTGCTGCTGCCGCCATGTTCGGCAGCTGGGCACTTGCCGCGCAGCGATCGACGGCTCCACCTCCCTCGACCCACACGTCGACCAACCGCGCGCCACTGTCCTGGTCCATCCTGGGACGCGTTGTCTTCGCATCGGTTGGCCTTGGCGTCCTGTTCGGCTCGGCTGAGGTCATCGTTGTCGCATTCACCGCGGCCGAGGGCCGGCGCGGCGCCGCCGGGTTGGTTCTGGCGATCTGGGCGGCCGGAAGCCTGCTCGCCGGTGTTGTGGTCGGCGCGCTTCCTCGTGTCCGCGATCCGTTGACGCGGTGGCGTGCCGCGCTGCTGACGCTGAGCCTGCTGTTCGTGCCGCTGACCTTCGTTTCGAGCATCGGTTGGCTGTCGGTCTTCATGTTCCTCGCTGGAGCCATGATCTCGCCGACCTTGATCGCGAGCACAAGTCTGGTTGAGCTCCATGTCGCTCCATCCCGACTGACCGAGGCGCTCACCTGGGCCACGACAGGCCTGATGGTCGGAGTCGCTCCGGGCGCTGCCATTGCCGGCTGGGTCGTCGACCGCCATGACGCCTCGACGGCATTTCTGGTGCCGTTGATCGCAGGTCTCGCAGGCTCGGCCGTCGCCTGGACGCTGCGGTCACCGACCGATCCAGCCACCGTGTGAACCTGCACCCGGATGCGGCTAACGTTGACGTCGAGATGAACGAACTGACCTTGGCCGAGCGCAGCGTTGAGCTCGTCCGCACATGGATTGATCCTCGGCGGCGAGCAACACGGCGCACCGATCCGGCCGCCCAACGCCTGGCCAATCTCCTCAAGGACCCGCACGGCCTCGAGTTCACGATCGGTTTTGTGGACCGGGTCGTTCGGCCCGACGACGCACGGGTGGCGGCGCGCAACCTGCGTACGCTCGCAGCGCACACGCCAACCTTCCTGCCGTGGGGACAACGAGCCCTGCTCAAGCTGGGCGCCGTCGCCGCCGTGGTCTTTCCCGGGATGGTCGTGTCGATCGCCCGCCGAACGCTGCGTCACATGGTTGGGCACCTCGTCATCGACGCGCGCCCAAAACAGCTGGGCCGAGCCATCAAACGACTGCGTGCTGGCGGCGATCGACTCAACCTCAACCTGCTTGGCGAAGCAGTGCTCGGTGAAGGCGAGGCCGCCCGGCGCCGCGACGGCACGATGGAGCTCCTTGAGCGCGATGATGTCGACTACGTGTCGGTCAAGGTCTCCTCGGTGGCCAGCCAGCTGTCAATGTGGGCGTTTGACGAGTCGGTGACCCGCGTCGTCAAGCAGCTGACACCGCTGTACGAGCGCGCTGCCACGGGTGAGCCGACGTTCATCAACCTCGACATGGAGGAATATCACGACCTCGACCTGACTGTTGCCGTCTTCACTCGCATCCTCGAGTCGTTCCCGGACCTCGAAGCCGGCATCGTCCTTCAGGCCTACCTCCCGGATGCGCCGGCAGCGATGCAGGAGCTGCAGGAATGGGCGGCCAAACGTCGGTCCAACGGCGGGGCGCCCATCAAGGTTCGAGTTGTCAAGGGCGCCAACCTCGCGATGGAACGCGTCGACGCCACGATCCATGGCTGGCCACTGGCCACGTGGTCGAGCAAGCAGGAGACCGACACCAACTACAAGCGCGTGCTCGACTGGGCCATGACCAACGAGCGGGTCGACGGTGTCCGCATTGGTGTTGCTGGCCAGAATCTGTTCGACATCGCGTACGCCTGGTTGCTCGCCGGCGATCGTGGCGTACGCGATGCCGTTGAGTTCGAGATGCTCCTCGGCATGGACACCGGGCCGACGGATGCCGTGCGTGGTGACATCGAGCAGCTGCTCCTCTACACCCCGGTCGTGAAGCCAGCCGAGTTCGATGTCGCGATCTCCTACCTCGTGCGACGGCTCGAGGAGAATGCCAGCAGTGACAACTTCATGTCGGCTGCGTTCGAGATCGCTGACGACCCGGCGCTGCTGTCTCGGGAAATCCAACGGTTCCTCGACTCGGTCAATGATCTCGACGAGACGGTTCCGACACCGCATCGATCCCAGAACCGCATCACAGAAAATCTGGTAGCGACCTCCGGCACCTTCACCAACACACCTGACACTGACCCGTCGACCAGCGCAAACCGCGAATGGGGTCGGCTGACCCTGAGCCGGTCGAGCTACACCCAGCTCGGAGCCGAGACCGTGCGGTCCAACAAGATCCCGGGCCCGGCAAGCCTCGAAACCGTGATCCAGCAGACCCGAGCCGCGGCCGTTGCATGGAACGCGCGCGGATCAGAGGTACGCGCATGGATCCTCCACGAAGCTGCGAACGCCTTGGGCGCTCGCCGCGGCGACCTGATCTCGGTGATGGCCGCCGAGGCCGGCAAGACAATCGCCGAAGGGGACGTCGAGGTCAGCGAGGCGATCGACTTCGCCAACTACTACGCCGAATCGGCTCGTAGGCTCGACGTGGTCGACGGGGCTTCGTTCATGCCTGACAAGTTGATCGTCGTCACCCCCCCGTGGAACTTCCCTGTCGCGATCCCTGCCGGATCTGTTCTCGCGGCACTCGCGGTCGGCAGCGGCGTCATCATCAAGGCCGCACCCCAGACTCCACGCAGTGCCGCCGTGATGGTCGAGGCTCTCTGGCAGGCCGGGGTCCCCCGCGAGGTGCTGCGCTACGTCACGATCGAGGAGGGCCCGCTCAGCAAGGCACTCATCTCGCACTCCGACGTCGACCGGGTCATCCTCACAGGCGGCTGGGAGACCGCCGCACTTTTCCGCTCCTGGCGACCCGAGCTGCCTCTCCTGGCGGAGACGAGCGGCAAGAACGCCATCATCGTCACCCCCAGCGCCGACCTCGATCTCGCGGTCGCGGACGTCGTACGCAGCGCATTCGGTCACGCCGGGCAGAAGTGCTCGGCGGCCAGCTTGGTGATCGTGGTCGGCTCGGTGGGACGCTCTGAGCGGTTCCGTCGTCAGCTCGTCGACGCGGCGTCGTCTCTGCGTGTTGGGTTCCCCACCGACCCCGAGGTCTCGATGGGTCCCATCATCGAGCCACCCCTCGGCAAGCTCGCCGAGGGTCTGACGACACTCGGCCATGGCGAACGCTGGCTGCTGGCACCCCACCAGCTGGGCACCGACCCACGCATGTGGTCCCCCGGCATCCGTGACGGCGTACGTCCGGGGAGCACGTTTCACCGGACCGAGTACTTCGGCCCGATCCTCGGCATCATGCACGCCAAGTCATTGGATGAGGCCATCACGTGGCAGAACGCGACTGACTACGGACTCACCGCCGGAATCCACTCGCTCGACGCCGACGAGGTCAACCACTGGATCGACGAGGTCCAGGCAGGCAACCTCTACGTGAACCGGGGCACCACGGGAGCGATTGTGCAGCGCCAGCCATTCGGTGGGTGGAAGCGCTCATCTGTCGGCACCACGGCCAAGGCCGGCGGACCGAACTACCTGACCCACCTCGGTACGTGGAAGTCACGTCCGTTGCGTGCAACGTCGCCGATCAAGTTGCTGCCATCTGTCGAACGGGTGCTTGCGGCCGCCACGCCCGAGCTGACTCCGTCTGAGCTTCACCAGCTGCGCTCTGCGGCGGAGTCAGATGAGAAGTCCTGGAAGCGGGAGTACGGCGTGATGAAGGACGTCTCCAACCTCGGCGTCGAACGCAACGTGTTCCGCTATGTGCCCGTGCCCGTCACCATCAGGTTCGACGGGTTCATGTTCGAGCTGGCTCGTGTGCTGCTCTCGGCCGCACGTACCGGCGCTCCCGTCACGATCAGCTCTCGGGTTCCGCTGCCTGACGGACTTGCCTCAGAGCCCCGCATCGAGACCCACGACGCTTGGCTTGCCCATGTTGCCGCCGACCTGCCCGCACGCGTACGCCTTGTCGGCTCCAACGCGAAGGACGTGTCGGTTGCCGTCGAGGGCGACCCCGATGTCGCCATTTACGCGGGGCCGGTGACCCTGTCGGGTCGCGTCGAGGCGCTGCCGTTCCTCAAGGAGCAGGCCATCTCCATCACCAACCACCGCTTCGGCAACCGTGACGCCGAGTTCGCCTACGTGCTCCCCCGCGACTAATCCCCGAGCCTGAGCACCCCGCAAGGCTAACCACCGGCCGCATCGGGTGTCGGCGCGTCACCGCAGGTTGGGCACGCGCGTGCCTAGTATGAAGTCAGGTTCTCGCGTGAGGGCCGGAGTACTCGGAGGCGACGCCAATGCGCGAACTCGGTCTCGACGGACTGAGCGAGGATGGACGGTTCCTCGTCACGCGCGACGTAACCACCGAAGAGACGTTCCGCATTGCAGTCGACCACCGCCTCACTTCCCTGGTCGCCAAGTCAACCCGCAGCGGTATCCCCGCAGGCCAGTTGGAGTTCAAGATGGAAAGCTCGCTCAGCCCCCGCGACATCCAGACCCGCATTCGGCGCGGTGAGACCGTTCAGTCGGTTGCCGAGTCCGCGGGTGTGCCAGTCGATCAGATCGACCGATTCGCCGGTCCAGTCCTCGCTGAGCGGGAGTACATGTGCGAGAAGGCCCGCAAGACCACCATCCGGCGCAGACACGTCGGCGGCGCCGGTGTGCTGCTTGGAGTCCTGGTGAGCGAGTTCATCGCCAGGGACGGCGGAGTGCCCGAGCTGGCTGTCTGGGACTCGTGGCGTCGTGAGGATGGGCTCTGGACTGTCACGGTGACGCCGGCCGGCGAGCCACACCCGGCAACGTTCGTGTTCGACGTCAAGAGCCGCTTCGTGGTTCCCGCTGACGAGTTCGCCCACGGATTGGTCGGCGATGTTGCTCTGCCAGATTCGGCGGACATGGCAATCGCTGACGCCGTACGAGTCCCAGCTCGCAAGACGCCCGTCGAGGCGGAGGCCTTGGTCGAGGAGATCATCGACGAGGTCGAGCATGTCTCAGAGGCCGCCGATGATGTCACGGCTGACATTCCGTCTGCCGTGTCATCGATCAAGGAAGCTCGTGACCGCCGGGCACTCGAACAGCTCGCAATGGATGCCGAAGAATCCGATGCTCCCGAGGTTGAACTGGCGGCGGATGAAGCTGATTTCGAGGAATCGATCGAGCACGATGTTGCCGTTCCCGACACGATGGGTCCACGCAAGAAGCGTCACGAGCGCCGCCACGTCCCCAGCTGGGACGAGATCATGTTCGGCGACAAGTCCGACGGCTGAGCCAGCCCTCCTTGAGGTTGTGCGGTGAGCGGTGAGTTCTCAACCGTCCGCCCGCTCATTGACCTGGGCGGTGAGTTCTCAACCGTCCGCCCGCTCATTGAGTTGAGGAACCACCGATCCTGCGTCTCCCCATGAGATGCCCTAGAACGGTAAGACGTCTGGTGACATGGCTGCCGCGTTGGCCGTTGCAGCGGTCATGCGGCGGCGATGATGGCGGCGGCACAGGACCTCGTAGCCAACCAGCGGAGGCGGCCGATTGGGGTCGTCGACGTCACCCACGACGATGACCTCACCCTCGGTGACCATCACACCATCCTCTGTACGGGCGTTGTGCGTGGCCCGCTCACCGCACCAGCAGAGCGCCTCGACCTGCAAGGTGTATACGTGGTCGGCGAGCTCGATCAGCCGGGCAGAGCCGACGAATAGCCGCGTGCGAAAGTCCGTCAGGATGCCGAATGCGAACACGTCAATCGACAGCTCGTCGGTGATCTTGGCGAGCTGGTCGATCTGATCGACGCTGTAGAACTGCGCCTCGTCGCACACGAAGTAGTCGATTCGCCCACCCTGCGTGAGCTGGTCGACGGTGTAGTGCCAGAAGTGGAACTCATCGTCGACCTCGATCGCGTCGACCGACAGGCCCAACCTGCTTGAGAGAGTCGACTTGCCTGCGCGGTCGTGGGAGGTGAACACCAAGCCGACCCGCCCACGCGCGCGGTGGTTGTGGTCGACCTGGAGTGCGAGGGTGCTCTTACCGCAGTCCATCGTGCCGGTGTAGAAGTTCAGATCAGCCACGAGGCCATCCTGCCAGCGTCATTGTGCAACGAGCACGGGGATCCGCAGCTCCGGCTCGGTGATCGAGCCGTGGAAGCCGGTCATCTTCATCTCGATCGCGAAGTCCGCCGACGAGAAGACCGCAAAGTCACCGAGAGCAGCAACGAGCACGTCACCGATCCGGCCGCGCACCTGGGGAGAGATCGGTCCGAACCAATCCTCGACGCCGTCCTGCGTACGCACGACGGCGCGATCACCGAGAACTTCACGCCATTGGGCTGCGACGTCATCTGCAGCTCCGCCACGCGTGTAGACGTGCCGGAACCGCGCTTCTCCAGCGAGCATCACGACATCGTCCAGCATGTCGAGCCGCTCATCGACGTCGAAGCGGTCCTCCATGGGCAGGTCGAGCATCCCGTGATCAGCCGTGACGATCAGCACGCAGTCTCCAGGTAGCTCGGCCCGAAGATCGGCGACCTCGCGATCAATTGTCGTCAGCATCTCTCGCCACTGCTCGGAGCCACACCCGCGAGCGTGACCGGTGTGGTCGAGCCGCGACTCGTAGGCGTACGTCACCGATCTTGGGTCCGCCTCGATGACCTCGACGATGACGTCAAGCCGCTCCCACACTGAGTTGATGCCGTGGAACGGCACACCGCGCTGGCTGCACACCGTGAGGCCCGTGCCGAAGAACTTGGCGTCGTTGACCGACGAGGCGGCGACACCCCCCTGCTGAAGCATCTCGAGCACGGTTGGTCGTGGCTGCCACGCGACCGGATCAATCGGGAGGTCCCACTTGAGCGAGTTGAGTCGAAGTCCACTCTCCGGGTCGCGAGCCGTGTATCCGACCATCCCATGGCGTCCAGCCGAGAGTCCGGTCCCGAGCGACGTCAGGCTGGTCGCTGTTGTGGACGGCACCCCGCACACCATGTCGCTGACGCCCGGCAGCGAGGAGAGGAAGGGAGCCTCGTCGGCGTTCTCCTCAAGGAGGGTCTGGCCGAGCCCGTCGACCAGCAGCACGACGTAGCGCGGCGCCTCCGGGAGGCTCAGGGTGTTGGAGAAGGTTCGGTTGCCGAGGGCGGCTGCGACCGATGGCATGACCTGGTCGATCGTGCGGCGGCCCGCCAGCCCTGGCAACGCCAGGGCGGCAGGTGTCATCCTGTGTGTCCTGCAGATGCCCCAGCGCTGGTCGCAGCCGAGAGCGTGCGCGCGAACGTGAGCAGCCGCTCGACCGCAGAACCGCCGTCCGCGACAGCGCTGATGCGCAGCGAGAAGTCGTCGCCAGTCACGCTTCCGGTGTAGCCATGGTCAGCCTCGCATTCGGGGTCGGAGCAGCGTGCAGGCTCAAGCTCGACCCGCGAGACGACGCCCCAACCGATCGTCAGGACGGCTTCCTCGAGCTGTTTGGAGGTCGAGGTCACCATCCGAGTCACGACGACTGAGCGGACCTGCGAGATGGACACCGCCTCCGACGTCGTTGACGTGTAGGGCTTGGGCAGCAGTTCGTCACCGGGATGCTCATCGGTGTGGACAAGAACGAGCCGGGTTGGCGTGAGCGCCAGAACGGTCATGTGTCGACGGATCTCATCGCGGTCAAACGTCGGCTCGTGGTGCAGCACGTACGCCAACACACCCTCACCTGCCAACGCATCACGCAGACCCTCGGCCACGATCTCGGGGTAATAGCCGCTGCGAGACACCTCGCTCGCAAGCTCGTCGGTGTGGTCGATCGTCATCACGTCAGGGTATCTCCCGTCGTACCGGGCTGGCTGAGGCGGCGCACATACCACTCGCCCCGACGGTCAGCCGACGGCACGACCTTGGCCCGCGCACTGAGGGCGGTGAGTCCACGACCATGGGCCAGCACTGGTTCGAGGTCGAGCTCGGCAATCTCGGGCAAATCGTCCTTCATGGCGGCGAGGCGTACGACGATGTCCTGCAATGCGTCGACGTCAACGGGATCGGAGCCGTGATAGCCGTAGAGGATCGGTGCCGATCGCAGGCTGCTGATCATGCTCTCTGCGTCGAGGTCTGTCAGTGGCGGGATGCCGTACGAACGGTCGCCGAGAAGCTCACTCGGTGCGCCGGCGAGGCCGAAGGAGACGATCGGGCCGAACAGCGGATCCTCGGCGACGCTGTAGCTGACCTGGATGCCATCTGCTGCGGCCTTCTGCACGAAGAAGCGGGTGTCCTTGCGCATGCCGGTCCACGTCGTGATGTCATCCCAGGCCGCCTCCATGCCGTCGGCGTCGTGAATGCCGCGCCACACGTGGGCGAGATCTGGGCGGTTGCGCAGATGCTCGCTGCCGGCCTTGAGGACGACATCCCAGCCAAACGACTCTCCCGCGACAACCGCCTCTTCCTTGGTGTGGACGTTTTCCCATGTCCACAGGTCGATGCCGTAACAGGCGAGGAGCGCGTGGACCTGCTCGGTCGAGAGCACAGCGCCACGAGGCGCAGCCGCAAGCACCTGGCGTACGAGCGCTCGCGCGTCACCCGTGCGGTGATCGAGGGCGATGTGGAACTCGCCATGGTCGCTGGCGGTCCACTCGGCGTAGTTGGCCACCCTGGCGAGTGCTCGCACCGCCGCTTCCGGTGCAGAGTATGACGGCACCGACCCACGACCCGCCGATCCACCCAGGAGGTCGGGGACACGCAGCAGGACGGGCACACCGTGGCTGCCGAGGAACGTCGACACGATGGGCTTGTCGGACTGCTCACCGACTGCCGCGAGCACGTTGGCGACATCCTCGCCCGTCGTGTTGAGCGGCGGGATGTAGACGGCGACGAGTGCGTCGACATTGTCCTTCGCGAGCTCCGACTCGATCGCCGCTTCGAAGTCGTCGGAGTTGGCGTCGGCGCCAAGTGACACCGCCTCGACGACCTGCAGACCGGATGCCGCCGCAGAATCAGCCACGATCAGGGCGACCGCGTCGGAATTGCCGACGATCGAGATGCGGTTGCCGCGCGGCAACGGCTGGTGTGCCAAGAGCTGGGCGACGTCGAACATCTCGTCAAGGCTGTCCACCTGGATGACACCTGCCTGGCGGAACATCGCGTCGACAGCGGCTTGCGGAGCCGTGCTGCGTTTGACGGCGTGGCCCGCCGGTACACCCTGGGTCGAGCGTCCGGACTTCACAGCCACGATCGGCTTCGTCCGTGAGACGCGGCGAGCGATGCGCGAGAACTTTCGTGGATTACCGATCGACTCCAGATAAAGGAGGATGACCTCGGTCGCATCGTCCTCCTGCCAGTACTGCAGCAGGTCGTTTCCCGACACGTCAGCGCGGTTGCCTGCCGAGACGAACGTCGAGAGGCCCAGGCCGCGCTCGGACACCGACTCGAGAATTGCCGTGCCGAGCGCACCGGATTGGCAGAAGAATCCGACGCGACCCTGCGGCGGCATCGACGGCGACAGCGACGCATTGAGCTGCAGGTCAGGCGCGGTGTTGATGACTCCAAGGCAGTTGGGGCCGATCAGGCGAAGCCCGTAGCTGCGACTCAGCCCGAGAAGTTCTCGCTGACGCTGCCGGCCCTCTGGTCCCTCCTCGGCGAATCCGGCGGAGATCACGATCAGTCCGTGCACACCTTTGGCCGCACAGTCGAGCACCACGTCCTTGACCGAGTCTGCGGGGACGGCCACGATTGCGATGTCGATCTCGTCGGGGATGTCTTGGACGGTTTTGTACGCAGGCAACCCCGACACGGCCTCGGCTTGCGAGTTGACGGCATAGACCGCACCACGGAAGTCGCCCAGCACCAGGTTGCGGACCATCGCCTGACCGATCGAGTCCGCACGACGACTCGCGCCGATGACGGCGATGCTGCGGGCCCGGAAGATTCGCTGGATCGACGCGGCCTCCGCACGCTGCTCGCGCGCACGCATCACACCCATCGCGGAGTCTGTGGGCTCGATCTTGAAGGCGAGTCGCTGCACACCTCCGTCGAGTGAACCGTCGATGAGGTAGCCCATCTCTCGGAAAATCTGCAGCATGCGGCTGTTGGCTGGAAGGACGTCGGCAACGAACCTCTTGATGCCTCGCTCCCGTCCTGCCTGGGCGAGGTGCTCCAGCAGCAATTGTCCGACCCCGCGACCCTGATGCGCGTCCTCGACCAGAAACGCAACCTCAGCCTCGTCAAGACCGTCAACGTCGCCCGCGTCATAGCGACCAACTCCGATGATCTCGCCGTGCAAGGTGACGACGAACGCAACCCTTCGGTCATGGTCGACGGTGGTGAAGTGCTCGACATCCTTGTCCGACAACGTCGGATAAGACGAAAAGAAGCGGAAATACTTGGACTGGTCGGAAACTCTGGAGTAGAACTCGACGAACCGCTCAGCATCGCTTTGCAGAATAGGCCGCAGTTGGGCGACTCGGCCGTCCTTGAGGAGGACATCGGCCTCCCAATGGGCGACGGGGTGCGCCTCATTGGTCACGGTGACAACCTATCGGGTGCGCGCACGGCGTGGCGACGAGAGTACCCACCTCTCGGCGAGGGAAAATGACGGTTCAGATCTGATTACACAGAAGAGGATGCATGGCTCGAGGCGGCAAGCAGGCACCTGACGAGGACTTCGAGGAACACATCGTCGATACCGACGTCGGCGACGAGATGCGTTCGAGCTTCCTGGAGTACGCCTACTCGGTGATCTATTCGCGCGCACTACCTGACGCCCGCGACGGCCTCAAACCCGTGCAGCGTCGCATCCTCTACACGATGGACGACATGGGTCTGCGCAGCGATCGTGGGCATGCCAAGAGCGCGCGGCCAGTCGGTGAGGTCATGGGGCGTCTGCACCCTCACGGTGACAGCGCGATCTATGACGCCCTCGTGCGTCTGGTGCAGCACTGGTCGCTTCGACTCCCGCTCGCCGACGGGCACGGCAACTTCGGTTCGCCTGACGACCCGCCTGCCGCGATGCGTTACACAGAGGTTCGTATGCACGCCGCCGCCGAAGCGATGACGGCCTCGATCAACGAGGAAACGGTTGACTTCAAGCCAAACTACGACGGGCGAGAGACCGAGCCGTCAGTGCTCCCCGCCGCGCTGCCCAACCTCCTGGTCAACGGCGCGAGTGGCATCGCAGTCGGCATGGCGACCAACATCGCCCCGCACAATCTGATCGAGGTCGTGCAAGCGCTGCGCCATCTGATCAAGCATCCCGATGCCTCCCTTGACGACATCATGAAGTTCATCCCCGGCCCCGACCTGCCGACCGGCGGCAAGATCGTCGGCCTCGACGGAATCCGCGATGCATACGCCACCGGAAACGGCTCGTTCCGCATGCGCGCGTCGGCCCGCATCGAGTCCGTCACCGCACGCCGCAAGGGCATCATCGTCACCGAGCTGCCCTACAACGTCGGCCCCGAGAAGGTCATCGAGGCGATCAAGAAGCTCGTCCAGGCCAAAAAGCTTCAAGGCATTTCCGACATCAAGAACCTCACTGACCGCCACAAGGGCCTCCACCTGGTGATCGAGGTCAAGAACGGGTTCATCCCCGAGACGATCCTTGAGCAGCTTTACCGGTCGACGCCGATGGAGACGTCATTCGGGATCAACGCCGTGGCCCTCGTCGACGGGCAACCACGCACACTGGGACTCAAGGAGATGCTCGAGGTGTATCTCGGGCATCGATCCGAAGTCGTCCGGCGCCGCACCACATACCGCCGCAACAAAGCCGCAGACCGCCTGCACCTCGTCGAAGGGCTGCTCATCGCGATCCTGGACATCGATGAGGTCATCCAGCTGATCCGCGCCAGCGAGAACCGTGCCGAGGCCCGCGAACGGCTGATGTCGGTATTCGACCTCAGTGAGCTGCAGGCCGACTTCGTTCTCGATCGAACACTGGGGAGCCTGACCAGGCTTTCTCGCATCGAGCTCGACAAGGAGGCCGACGAGCTTCGCCGTGCGATCGCAGATCTCGATGCGATCCTCGCCGACGAGTCCGTGCTGCGCGCACTTGTGGCCGACGAGCTCAACGACATGGCTCAACAGTTCGGCACGCCACGCCGCACCGTGCTGCTTGAGTCGGCCGGGCAGACCGTCACCGCTGCTGCACCGCTCGAGGTCACCGACGACCCGTGCTGGGCGCTGCTCTCGGCGACCGGGCTGATGGCGCGTACGTCCGACGACAGCCCGCCCGGGGACATCGACCGCCGGGTCAAGCACGACACGATCATCTCTGCCGTGCGCACGACGGCACGAGGAGAGATCGGCATCATCTCCTCAGCCGGTCAGGTCCGGCGCCTCAGCGTGCTCGACCTCCCAGCTCTGCCCCCGACTGCCCAGTCGCCCAACCTCCAAGGGGGCGTGCCACTGCGCGAGATCATCGACCTCGAAGGAACACCGCTCGCGCTGATGGCCCTGGACGACAGCGGTCCCGGCCTGGCGCTCGGCACCCGCGATGGTGTGGTCAAGCGAGTCAAGCCCGATCACCTCAGCCGCGACCAGTGGGAGCTCATCTCGCTGGCAGATGGCGACATCGTGGTCGGAGCCGTCGCCTTGTCGACAGGCGACGAACACCTGGCCATCGTGACCTCCGATGCGCAGCTGCTGCACTTCCCGGCATCGCTCGTCCGGCCGCAGGGCCGCGCTGGCGGCGGTGTGGCCGGTATCAAGCTGACTCCCGGTGCGCGGGTCGTCTCGTTCGATGCCGTCGCCAACATCGACTCCGCCCACATCGTGACAATCGCTGGCTCAGGCGATGCGTTGCCCGGCACCCAGAATGGCGCTGTCAAGGTCAGCCCGCTCTCGATCTACCCGGCCAAGGGACGCGCCACAGGTGGCGTACGTTGCCACCGTCTGCTCAAGGGCGAAGACGCCTTGCTGCTTGCTTGGGTCGGTGACGGCGCACCCATGGCCTGCGCGACAAGTGGCTCGCCCGTGGACCTTCCGATGCCTGTTGATCGCCGTGACGGTTCGGGCGTGGCCGCAGCTCAGCCGATCCTTGCTGTTTCATCGCCCGCTGCTGGACTCCTGGGTGTGCTCGGGGTGGCCAGTGAACGACACTCCACCGTGCAAGACTGAGCCTGTGCGTACCCAACCCCTTGTCGTCGTCCTGATCGCAGCGATTGTCAGCCTGACGGGTTGCTCCGGCAGCGACAAGGTGGACTCGACCGCCGACATGTCCAAGCTGCAGTCTCGTCTCGGATCCGCCAAGGAGAAGATCGACAGCGCGGAGACCATCAAGATCTCCCTGTCGACGACCAAGATCCCGTCGGGGGTCAGCGGACTCCTCTCCGCCAACGGCGACGGCAACCACTCCCCTGCGTTCAAAGGCAAGGTCACGGTCGTCACAGGCGGCACCAGCCTCGGTGCGGATGTCATAGCAGTTGACGGCAAGGTGCTCGCCAAGACGAGCTTCGCGCCGGTCTACCTGTCAATAGACCCGGCAACATTGAAGGCACCAGACCCCGCAGCCCTGTTCGACAAGACCAATGGCATCACCCAGATCCTCGCCAAGACCGACAGCCTCTCCAGCGCCGGCAAGTCCCGAGACGGAGATGACGTACTGACAGCGATCAAGGGCACTCTGCCCGGTGCCGTGGTCAAGACGATCATCCCGTCGGCCGACGTTGATTCAACGTTCAAGGTGACCTACCGACTCGATGGTGACGATGTCCTGCGAGATGCCACCCTGAGCGGCCCGTTCTACGGCAAGGGTCACAACGTCACGTACACCGTCAAGCTCACGGCATCCGAAACGCCGGTGACGATCGAGGCTCCGGCCCGCCCGGGCGCGTGACCCCAGAGCAAGGGACGCATCCGGCATCCCGGGTGTTGCTTGGCCTGGCCGCTGTCGCAATCGCGTTTGCAGCGGCTGACACGTACGTCGTGGTGCTCGCGCTGCCCGACATGATGAGTGCGACGGGACTTGAGCTCGATGAGCTGCAGCGCGCAGCACCTATCGTCTCGGGCTTCCTGCTTGGCTACGTCGCGATCCTGCCGCTGATCGGACGCATCTCAGACCTGCGTGGTCGCGTCCCGGTGCTACTTGGTTCGCTCGCGGTGTTCGCGGTCGGCTCGCTCCTCACCGCGGCGGCATACAACCTCGAGACAATTGTCGCGGGCCGACTGATACAAGGCATTGGCGGCGGCGGATTGATCCCACCGACTCTGGCCCTCGTTGCTGACATGTGGCCACCAAAGGAACGAGGGCTTCCCCTCGGGATCATTGGCGCCGTTCAGGAGCTCGGCAGCGTCGTGGGGCCGTTGTACGGAGCGGTGGTGCTGGCATTCGGCGACTGGCGCGACATCTTCTGGCTCAACTGCGCCATTGGCCTCGTGCTGGCTGCCGCCATGTTGCGGCATCGCGATCCGGTCGGTCCAGGCGCCGTACGCACGGTTGGACGTGACCATCTCGGCATCGGGCTTGGTGTGCTGACTCTGATCGGAATCTCATTGGTCATGCTCGAGCCCAGGCGACTCGTGCAGGGCGTCACGTCAGGGCTCGCCTTCCTGCCAGTCACCGGTGACTCCCGATGGATGACACCCTTGGCATTGACGACTGGCGGGCTGCTGCTCGTCTTCCTGTTGCGGCAGGCCACCGCCGCGCGCCCACTGATCGGCTGGCGCGTATGGGGTGCACTCGCTCGTGAGACCGACATCTGGGGCGCTCTGCTGCTCACGGTGGGACTCGGCGCCCTCATTGTCACCTTCGCATCCGCGGAGCCCGAGAAAGGCGCAGTGTCACCTCAGGCGCCGTGGCTCCTGCCGATCGCAGCGTTCGCGTTCATCGGCTTCGCCCTGCGGCAGAAACGCGCGGCCCGGCCGCTGATCCCGCGTGGTGCACTCGCGTCAAGGCCAGCCTGGGGTGCACTTGTCGTCTCGTTCTTCATCGGTGCTGCGCTGATCGCCGCGCTGGTCGACATACCGTTCTTCGCAAGGCTCACGGTCTACCGCGACTCCCAGCTCGACGCCGCACTCGTGCTGGTCAGGTTCCTGATCACACTCCCGGTCGGTGCGGTGCTGGGCGGATGGCTGCTGCGATACCTACCGGCTAGGGTGCTCACCCCGATCGCGATGCTGCTCAGTGCGGTGGCGTTCCTGCACATGGCCACGTGGGACGCGACGTCGCTCAACCACGAAACCGAGACGCTGTCGCTGGTGCTGGGCGGTTTGGGCTTTGGTCTCGCCATCGCTCCTGTGAACGCCGCGTTGCTGGAGTTCACCGGAGATGCCGTGCACGGCGTGGCATCCGCGCTGCTCATTGTCGCGAGGATGGTAGGCATGCTGCTCGGCATCTCGGCGCTCACCACGATCGGTCTGCGGGCGTTCTATGCCGCTTCCGACAAGATCCCGCCGGCCGAGCAGCTCTGCAACGGTGCCGCCGCGGCCTGCAAGGCATACAAGGACGCCGTACGCGATGCTGGCATCACCCAGCTTCACACCGTGTTCGTCGGCGCGGCCGTCTGTGCAGCGATTGCCGCCGTGTTGTCACTGGTGCTCCTGCGTGATGCGCCGGTCCGTGAGCCAGCCGTCGAGGAGACTGACTAGGATTTCGGACATGCACGACTTCGATGACCTGCTCGCTGCCAATCGTTCGTTTGCCGACTCGTTCGAGCTCTCCGGGTTCGACGGCATCGCTCACGCAGGCGTGGCCATGGTGACGTGCATGGATTCACGCATCGATCCGTTGAGAATGATCGGGTTGTCTGCCGGCGACGCCAAGATCCTGCGCAACCCCGGTGGCCGGGTCACCGATCAGGCGCTCGTGGCTCTGGTGCTCGGCGTGACGCTGCTCCAGGTCGAACGCGTGCTCATCGTCGAGCACACCAGCTGTGCGATGACGAAGTCGACCGAGTCGGAGCTCCAAAAGCAGGTCGGCGAAGTCGCCGGCAAGGATGCTTCCTGGATGACGCTGGGCGTGATTGACGACCAGATCAACACCATCCGCGCGGACGTGCAGCGCGTCCGCAGCCACCCCCTGATCAGTGAGGACGTGCTGGTCGGCGGGTTCCTGTACGACGTGGAGACCGGGCTGCTCCAGCCGGTGGTCTGAGAAAGGCCCCGGCGCTGGTGCCGACCGCGACGGGTACCAGTGTGAGTTGACGCACACGCACAGAATTTGGTCGACTTCTATCCCAAAAAGCGCGGTTTCACAGTAGGTTATCCGGGGCGCATCCACGTCTGTCTCGGTCCCGGGTTTGTCATTCGAGGCCACAACTCCCAAAGGCGGCACATCATGACTTCGGACGCCATCGACCTCCTCATCCGATTCGGAATCGACTCCGTCGTCATGCTGCTGCTGGTCGGTCTGCTCTATCGTCCGCGACAATCAGTCCCATCCATGCCGTTGGTCCTGGCTTCGCTCAACGCCGGTCTGTTCGCCGCACTGGCAGCAATCACCGGCGGCGAGTTCGCCGCGGGTATCGGGTTCGGCCTCTTCGGCCTGCTGTCGCTCCTGCGCTTGCGCAGCGCCGCGTTCACGATCAAGGACGTCGCCTACACGTTCATCGCGCTGATCCTCGCGTTGGTCAACGGTCTTCCGGACCGGGACTACGCGCTCCTCGGCATCATCAACGTCGCGCTGCTCCTCGTCGTGCTGATCGCCGATGACACCCGGTCCCAACCTGCGTCACGGGTCATGCGGCTGACGCTCGAGCGAGCCGTCACCGACCCCGAGGACGCTCGAGCCGACTTGGTTGCACGTCTGTCGGTCGACGTTCTCAGCGTGGTCATCGAGGAGATCGACTTCGTGCGTGAGACAACACGTGTGACAGTCCTCTACGTCGCCGGTGCAGGCGCAGCTGCCGTCACCGGCGCCGAACAGCTCTCGCCCACCATGAAGGATGTCGTGTGACGGTCATCCTGGATCCCGGCGCCCGTTCTTGGAACACAACGGACCGCTACACGAGTCAGGCCCGCCCCGAGATGCTGTCGCCCGCGCGCTCTTCGGAACCCCCGCCGCAGGCTCCCCGCGCATTGGTCTCGGTCAGCTCGGCTGACCCCACGACTCTGTCCCTCGATCGCATCGCGGCGGTGTCCCTCGCCGATCTGGTCGAGCGCGCCGCCTTGATGCACCGCACCGATCGCAAATATTTCGCCCCCGTCGCCACCGCTCGTGACCTGGTCGAGGCGCTGTCCGGCACCCACCGCGTGCTCGAGATCGACGGACGTCGGTCGACGTACTACCGGACCCTCTACTTCGACACAGACGAGCACGACGCGTGCCGCCATCACGTCCAGAAGCGTCGTCGCCGTTGGAAGGCACGTTCGCGCCTGTACGTCGAAGACGGACTGTGCCGCATCGAGGTCAAGACCAAAGACAACCGCGGCCAGACCCAAAAGGTCATGGGTCCCAGCGACCCGTCGCGCTACGGCCAACTCGGCGGATCCGAGCTTGAGTTTGTCGAGACCCACCTTGGTCTGGCGCACCCAGAGGTTGACGTCCATGCGCTCGTCCCAGCGGCGGAGATTTCTTACACGCGTGCGACTCTCGCCGACCTGGAACACGGCACTCGCGTGACGATCGACTGGAACCTGCATTGCCGGCTAGAGCGCGGCGACATCTGGATCGATCCAGCCTGGTGTCTCATCGAGACCAAAGGCCCATCGAAGCCATCCATCGCTGACCGGGCGCTGAACGCATTGGGGACGCGTCCTCGTTCGTTCAGCAAGTACGCGTCGGCGGTGTCGATGATGCACCCTGGCATCGCTGACAACGATGTGAGGTTCCTGCGAGGCACCGTCTTGCATCACCGCTTCGCTCCGGTCTGAGGTCGGGGCGGCCCCAGTTCACGCGTCGATGCGATCCGCGTCGATCTCGTAGGCGCCCTGCACGATGAACTCCTTGCGTGGCGGTACGTCATTGCCCATGAGCAGCTCGAACACCGCTTCAGCCTCGATGCCGTCATCAACCGTCAAGCGCCGCAGTGTGCGGTGACGCGGGTCCATCGTCGTCTCCGCCAGCTGCCCTGCATCCATCTCGCCAAGACCCTTGTAACGCTGCACAGGATCCTTCCACCGCACACCTTTGCGCTGCAGCTCTGCGAGCCTGCGAACGAGCTCGGGGTCGGAATAGGTGTAGACGTACTTCTCCTGGCCCTTCTTAGGATTTACCAGCTCGATGCGGTGCAACGGCGGCACGGCGGTGTAGACCCGTCCTGCGTCGACCAGCTCTCGCATGTAGCGGAAGAACAGCGTCGCCAACAGGCAGCGGATGTGCGCGCCGTCAGAGTCTGCATCGGCCATGAAGATGATGCGCCCATATCGCGCTGAGTCAATGTCGAACGTTCGACCACTCCCCGCCCCCACGACCTGAATGATCGACGAGCACTCCGCGTTCTTGAGCATGTCGCCGATGCTGGCCTTTTGGACGTTGAGGATCTTGCCTCGGATTGGCAACAGCGCCTGGAACTCTGAGTCGCGTGCCGACTTCGCCGTGCCGAGTGCCGAGTCGCCCTCCACGATGAACAGCTCGGACCGCTCGACGTCATTGCTGCGGCAGTCAGCCAGCTTGGCTGGCAACGCACTCGACTCGAGCGCGTTCTTGCGACGTTGGGTGTCGCGCTGCTGGCGTGCAGCCAGCCGGGTCCTCGACGCGTCGACGACCTTCTGCATGACGAGCCGGGCCTTGCCCTTCTCGGCAGTCTTGTTGGACGCCAGAAAGGACTTCAGCTCACGCGACACGACTTGGTTGACGATCTTGGTGACCGCCGGCGTACCGAGGACTTCTTTGGTCTGTCCCTCGAACTGCGGCTCAGCAAGCCGTACCGTCACGACAGCTGTCATTCCCTCAAGCACGTCGTCCTTGGTGATGTCTGGATCACCCGACTTCAGCAGTCGTGTCGTCTTGAGGACATCGTTGAAGGTCTTGGTGATCCCGCGCTCAAAGCCGTTGAGGTGAGTCCCACCCTTCGGCGTTGCGATGATGTTGACGAACGACTGCACCTCGGTGCCGTAGTCGTTGCCCCAACGAACCGCGATGTCGACGCCGAGCGTGCGCTCAATGTCCTGCGGAGTCATGTGACCTTTGGAGTCGAGCAGGGGAACGGTCTCGGTGAACACGTCCTCACCCTGCAGACGCAGAACATCTGTGACGGCCTCGTCGGGGGCCAGGAACTCGCAGAACTCAGCGATGCCGCCGTCGTGGCGGAACTTCTCCTCATGTGGCTCGTCACCTCGCGTGTCTGTGATGACGATCTCGAGTCCCGGCACGAGGAACGAGGTCTGACGGGCACGCGCAACGAGTTCTTCGTACGCGAACCGCGCACCCTTGATGAAAATCTGAGGATCTGCCCAGTAGCGGACCCGGGTGCCGGCCTTGGCCTTGGCGACCTTGCCGATCTTGCGTAGCTCGTTGGTCGGTGTGAAGTCGGCTTCCGGACCTTCGCCGGCGAACACACCTGGCTCGCCACGCCGGAACGACATGGCCCAGGTCGCGCCACCCTTGTCGACCTCGACGTCGAGCCGTGACGAGAGCGCGTTGACCACCGATGCTCCGACTCCGTGCAGACCACCGGTGGCGACGTAGGAGCCGCCGCCGAACTTTCCGCCGGCGTGCAGCTTGGTGTAGACGACTTCAACGCCGGTGAGGCCAGTCTTCTTCTCGATGTCGACCGGAACGCCACGGCCGTCATCCTGCACCTCGACGGAGCCGTCTGCGTTCAGCGCAACGCGGATGTGCGACCCAAAACCTGAGAGCGCCTCGTCGACCGAGTTGTCGATGATCTCCCAGAGGCAGTGCATGAGACCTCTGGTGTCGGTCGAACCGACATACATGCCAGGGCGCTTGCGCACGGCCTCCAGACCCTCGAGCACAAGGAGGTTTCGGGCGTCATACGTCGTTTCGATTGCTGTGCTCACCTTCGGCTTAGTGCGGGTGTTCACACAGTATCCAGTCGAGGGGTACACAGGTCGGTGACACGCGGCCGACAGCGCGCCTGCGTCAATTTGGACGCGCCAAGGAGTATGTATGGCATAGGTCACCAACGACCACGAGGAATAGCCCGACATGGTTGGATGTTGACCAGACCAGTAAGGCCAAGGCTCAGAGAGAAGGTCACCGTGAACACACTGACAGCCCCCATGCTGAGCTCGCTTGACCGCTGCGACCGTTGCGGTGCTCAAGCCTACGTACGCGTCACCCTCGGCGGCGGTGGTGAGCTGATGTTCTGCGCACACCACGCACGCCAGCACGAGGAGAAGCTTCGTGAGATGTCGGCACTGATCCATGACGAGAGCGAGCGTCTCGAATCGACGCCGGTGCTGGTCGACGAGATCTGACCCAGCAACACTTGGTTTCAGCCCAGACAGCAAAGAGCCGACCAGGTCACACCTGGTCGGCTCTTTCGCACTGGCTTCGTGCCATGTGCTCAGTCGAGGTAGTCGCGCACTAGGGACGCCTGAGCGCTGTACTCCACGCCGTGCTGACCCAGAATGTCCATAGCGCTGTGGGGTGAAATATCCCCGACTGAACTCGGGCGGAGGTCTAGCTCAACCCAATCCCGGCACCAGATACGACTTGCAAGTCTTGGCGGAGTCGGAGACGATCACATCAATCTCGTCGGCGTACTTGCCGTTGGCCGCGATGATTCGGGAAACGTGAATCCGCTTCCTGCGAGCTTGTCGGAAGCATCGCGGCAGACCACCAGGACCTCAGGACTCTTCAGAAGTTTGTCCGTCGGGTTTGTCATCTGGACCTTGGCCACGTAACCGCCGTACTGACTCTTGGCCAGAACCGCATCTGCTGAGCCAAGATCATCGGAGACCTGATCGGCGAACAGCGCATCGTCCTCGATCAATAAGGTCATCTCGACTGAAGCCGCCTTCTCTCCCGGCTTTAGGTCGGTCTGCGTGATGATGGCACGCTCTTGGCCCGGCCAAGAGAAGTTGTCGACCTGGGACTCGGTTTTCAGAACTTCGCCCGACGCGTCCTTGATGTTGAAGCTGACGGTCACTGTCTGCCCTGCATGGTCTGACTTGTTCTTCACGATCGCTACGAGTCCAACGTACTCATCGTCGCCTTGCCCAAAGCCGGATTCGAGAATCGCGCCTTGCTCCTTCTCCAGGCTGCTTCTTTCCCTCGTCGGGCTTGCTTGACGTGTTCTGATCGACCACGTCTGGGTCTCCCCCACACGCGGCGAGGCTGACAAGAACGGCTAGGAGCAAGAAGAGTCTGTCGCGAAAGCATGGCACTAAGTCGAGGATCTCGCGCTCCGTTACTCCATTTCTCGCACACTGAAGGCCGAACTCCCCCGCGTCCGCGGCGGATACGCGCGGCAGACACCCGCCTCGCCACGGAATTGGGCCTTGCGGAGATCGAACCGCCGTCCTAGCCTCGATTGCGTTACGAGCGCCCCGCACTTCTTCCCCGAAGTTCGCTCGGGGCGTTCGTCTATACTCCCCAGATTCGCCCCGGTTCGTCTCGATCACGAATACTGGATCGTCAAACCAACCGGGCGTGGGCATCGGTTGCGTCGCGCGTTGAGCCGTGCCAATCGCCATTCTTCGATGAACCTGCAGCGAAGCGAGCAATCAGCGCGGGCGGAAGTACAAGCAGACCGAAAGATCATCCCGGCGCGCACGCCCGCTCCGGTGATTCAGGGTCGACTAATCTTCAGCACCTGGAATTGAGGAACCGTCGTATTTCCGCCGAGCTGGGTGTCGTAGGACAAAGATCCTGTTACCTCAACGGTTGCCACGAACAGATCATCTTCCACAAATTTGCTGAGCGCGGCCTCGGACCCCGTGAACAATGCGTTCTCACCCTCGAAGTATCCGTAGGACGTGGTGTTCGTGTGAGCGGCGTCAGCAAGGAAGGAATCTGTACCAGTTGCCGCATCGAACTGCGTGATCTCTCCCCATACTTTGAATATCTTTCCCTGCTGACTGTCAGGGTCCTTGAACACTAGGGCCAACGTGCGCTTGCTCACGAACTGCGCGTTGGCGATCGTCTTCTTGCGCTCGTCAGCTTCCTTCTTGCGCTCATCCGCTTCCTTCTGATTTTGCGCAGCTAAAGCCGCGTCAGCATCCGCGTGGTCGCCCACACCATTCCCATCTTGGTCCAAAAACTCAGTGGGGTCGTCAGGAAACGCGTCACGGCTGTCCGGAACACTGTCGTTGTCTGAGTCAACGGCCTTCACGCTGGCTGGAGACTTGTTTGGCTCGCTCGCATCGTTTCCGAAAACTAAGAAGCCCGCGACGAAAAGCAGAACCAGGGCCGCGGCGGATATCACGAACCGCTTGCGCTTAAACCACGGTCCTGCGGAATCGTTGTGGGAAGAGTCGACGCTCTTGCCTTTCGAAGGAGTCTGAGTCGGCACAGGCTCTGCGGTTGCACGCGGCTCGTTTTGGTCAGTCCATTCGGACCCATTCCAGTAGCGCGACACTCCACTCTGGTCTGGATAAAAGCCCGGCGGCGGACCCTGTGGCGGTTCACTCATGCACTACCCCTGGATTTGTTTGCTCAGCGCCATGCTGACGAGTTCCAGTCACGCTATTGCGATTCTCCGACTCAGGCAGACGATTGGGAAAATGGAGCTCGTCGAGGAGTCCAACCGCATGGGCCCTGCGACGCGTCCAGACACTCGGTCCCGGCGCATCACTCAATGTGATGCGGCTTCGTCGAAAGTCAGCGCCCGAGCAACTGGTAGGTCATATATCCGGATGGTGCCGGAGAGTATTGGGCCCAACGAGGCAAATTGGCTTCTGGAGTATGGGTTGGTCTACAGATGCTTTGACGGGGACGGTAACTACACGGAGGAGGGTCGCGAGTACTACAGAACGCGACTTCGCGAGTACAGCACCCCCGCCCGGAAGTTGTGGCGGTCTGCACTTGGATGGACTGAACCGTCACGGGTTCTTTGCCGCTCTCAAATGGGTTGCGGCTCTCGGTT
>CAZWZC010000013.1:0-40401 GCA_964638755.1 uncultured Aeromicrobium sp.
AAGCGCCGGGGGTTCTTCTTTCCCGTGAGGCTCTCAGGCTCGGTGCGGGAGGGTGCCGAGCTCCTGAGCGTTGGTGACCGGACTCGGAACGCGACCCGAACTCGCAACGCAAGTCGCTGCGTTCGGGTTCAGTCCTTCTTTTGGCCGAGAGTCCCCAGCGAGCTGGGGAACAGGCTCGGCCTAGTCTGCCTTCTGACCTAGAGTCCCCAGGTAGAGCTCGATGACCTTGGGATCGTTTGCCAAGGACTTGCCGGTGCCGGAGTAGGCGTTGCGTCCCTGGTCGAGCACGTAGCCGCGATCACAGATCTGCAGACAGCGTCGGGCGTTCTGCTCGACCATGATGACCGAGACACCAGCCTTATTGATGTTGCGGGTCTGCACGAAAACCTCGTCCTGCAGAACAGGGGAGAGGCCAGCTGAAGGCTCGTCGAGCAGCAGCACGGCCGGGTCCATCATCAATGCACGACCCATGGCAACCATCTGCCTCTCGCCACCCGACAACTGGCCAGCGCGCTGCTTGCGTCGCTCGCCGAGCCGGGGAAAGAGGTCGGTGACAAAGTCGAACCGCTCGTGGAACTTCTTGGGCTCCTGGTAGCAACCCATCTCGAGGTTCTCCTCGATGGTCAGGCTCGGGAACACATTGTCGTTCTGGGGTACGAACCCGATGCCCTTGGAGACGAGCTGGTCGGCTCGCTGGTTGGTGATGTCGTCACCATTGAGCAGAACTGTGCCGGAGTGAACCTTGACAAGACCGAACAGTGCCTTGAGAAGTGTCGACTTGCCGGCGCCGTTGGGGCCGATGATGCCGACCAGCTCTCCGGGCTGACAGTAGAGGTCGGCGCCGTTGAGGATGTTCACACCGGGCAGGTAGCCGGCGATGAGATCGTCGGCTCGCAGAACGGCACCGTCGGCCTTTGCGAGGTGTCCCTCGCGTTCGGCCGTCTGTGTGGTCTCGGTCATGACTTCCCCTCCAACTCGGCCTCTGCCTCGTGGTCGAGCTCGTCGACGTCGACTTCGGTGATGTCGGTGTCATGGTGGGCGCCGAGGTAGGCGTCGATCACCGATTGGTTCGACATCACAGATTGCGGCGTGCCCTCGGCCACGATCTGGCCTTGAGCCATCACGATGACCCAGTCGGAGATGTCGCGGACCATGTCCATGTCGTGCTCCACGAACAGGACTGTACGACCCTCGTCGCGCAAGGACTTGACGTGACCGAGAAGTGACTGTTTGAGCGCCGGATTGACCCCGGCCATTGGCTCATCGAGCATGATCAGCTCGGGATCGACCATCAGCGAACGTGCCATCTCCAATAGCTTTCGCTGTCCGCCCGAAAGCGATCCGGCAAAGTCCTCACGCTTGGCGTCGAGCTTGAATCGCTCAAGCAAGGCGTCGGCTCGTGCCGTGATCTCGTCCTCCTGCGAGCTCCACAGGCTCTTGAACGGGGCGGACCAGAACTTCTCACCGCGCTGACCTGTCGCGCCCAGTCGCATGTTCTCGATGACCTTGAGCTTCGACAGCACCTTGGTGAGCTGGAACGTGCGAACCATCCCGAGACGCGCCACCTTGTAGGCGGGAACTCGTCCGAGGGACTTGCCATTGAATGACCAGTCTCCGTCGTCGGGCTCGTCGAAACCTGTCAGGAGGTTGAACAGGGTCGTCTTGCCAGCGCCGTTCGGACCGATGAGGGCCGTGATGACTCCGCGTTGGATCTCGATGTGCTCGACGTCCACGGCCTTGAGACCACCGAACGTACGGACTATGTTGCTGCCCTTGACGATCGCATCGGGCTTTGAGGCCCCTGGTTCGCTGGGTACGTCTTCAAGCGCTCTGCGCGCCTCGCTGAGTTCAACGGGCATCGATTGCGATCTCCCTTCGATCTCCGAAGATTCCCTGTGGTCGGAAAATCATCAGAAGCATGAGGCCCAATCCGAGCATGACGAAACGGATCAGACTGGACTGGGTGTTGGTCATGATGAAATCGGGGATCAGCGGATCGGATCCTGCGGTTGCCTGGCCGAAGAACGAGCCGAGGCCTGCGATGAGGAACCAGAAGATGATCGATCCGACGACCGGACCGAGGACTCGGGCGGCACCACCGATCAGCAGGGCCGCGTAGGCGTAGAAGGTGAACGTCGTGTTGAAGTCGGTTGGTACGGCAGAACCTTGCTTCAGGATGTGGTAGATGCCGGCAAGGCCGCCGAAGAGACCGCCGAGCACGAGGGACTGCATCTTGTACGCGAAGACATTCTTGCCTAGCGAGCGGACAGCGTCCTCGTCCTCTCGGATCGACCTCAGCACTCGGCCCCACGGGCTGCGCATCAGTGCCCACACGAGCACGCAGCTCAGTGCGACCAGCGTCCAGCCCACGGTGATGTTCCACAAGTCACCCCGGCTGAACGAGACGACGCCCAGGTCAATGCCCTTGTTGTAGGGGTTGAAGTCCCGGTAGGTGCTGGAGTAGCCGGTGAGTCCATTCGATCCGCCGAACGTCCCTTTGAACTCGACGGCACCGAAGATGAGGCGCAGGATCTCTGCGGCCGCGATCGTGACGATTGCGAGGTAGTCGGCTCGCAGACGAAGAGTTGGTACGCCGAGTACCAGGGCCAGCAGCACTGTGCCGGCGAGCGCGATGACGATTCCCAAAGCGAAGGGCAGATCCCAGGTGACCACGCTGACCGCGAGTCCAAACGCGGCGATCGCCATGAACCCGGCTTGGCCGAAGTTGAGCAGACCGGTGTAGCCGAAGTGGATGTTGAGACCGATGGCCGCGAGTGCGAAGACGATGGCCTGAGGGCCGAAGGCCGCCGAGAAGGCAGCATCGATGATGGTTCCGAAGTCCATGGTTCGCCCCTATCCGATCCGTTGAGCTCGGCCGAGAATGCCCTGCGGTCTGACAAGCAGGATGAGGATCATCACGAGTAGCGCACCGACGTCCTTGATGGACGCCGGAACCGGATGCCACCCCCACAGCGACAGGATGGGTGCGACCTCGACCATCAGGCCGATGACGAGAGAACCGATCAGCGCGCCCCAGATCGTGCCCAAGCCGCCGAGCGTGACTGCGGCGAAAACCAGCAGCAGCAGCTTGAGACCCATCTGGAAGTTGACCTGCTGATTGATGGCCAGCAACACACCAGACAGACCGGTGAGCGCTGTGCCCAGGATCCACACGGCCGAGATCACGCCATCGACTCGCATGCCCGATGATGCCGAGAGTGCAGGGTTGTCAGAGACGGCGCGCATGGCCTTGCCGAGGCGGGTACGCATGAGGGCGATGCAGGTGATGACCAAGGTGACGATCGAGATTGCGAAGATCGCGACCTCTTTGTCAGACAGGGCGATCGGACCATAGTCGGTGCGGGCTTGGGCGACATACTGCGAGAGCGTCTTCGTCGATCCGCCGAACGTGTACTGAAAGATGCTGCGAAGCAGCAGCGCGAAGCCGATCGAGACGATCATCATGGCGATGAGACCGGTGCCCCGATTGCGCAGCGGGCGCCACAGCACGCGGTCCTGGGCATAGCCGAAGAAGGCAGACAGCACCACAGCAAGAGTGCCGGCCGCGATGACTGAGAGCCCCAGGTTGCGGTTGAGGAAGTAGGTGGCGATGCCGCCGAAGGTAATTAGTTCGCCGTGGCCGAAGTTGGTCAATCCGGTGGTGCCGAAGATCAGGGACAGGCCGAGTGCTGCCAGCGCGATGATCAGGCCGTACTTGAGCCCGGAAGTCGTCGCGTCGATCAAAATGCTGCTGAATGACGCGGCCTTGACGACAACTGCACCGATCTGAAACTGAGCGAAGTTGCTGCCACCCAATCGAGCCTGGATGGTCTTGGCGGTCTCGCCCTTGCCGCTCAGCGTGACGTCAGGAGGCAGGGTATCCGGATCAAGAGCCACGACATACTTGCCATTTGACGGAATCGCGATGCTCACGCGACCGGTGGTGTCGGTGACCTGGGTACCCAGGACCGCGCCTGTCTTGCTTCCGGCAAAGACCGTGAGTGTCACTCCCGGGATCGGTTCTGGTTCGCCGACGCCGCCATTCAGATTTCTGAGTGTGACGGTGATGTTCTGACCGTCGACGATGGGATTCTGGTCAGGGACCAAACCGGTGGTCGCCGGGTCCGGAGTCGGGGTGGGAGTGGCTTCGGCCGTGGCCGTCGAGGGAGCGAGGATGAAGAGCACTCCCGCCATTGCTGCGAGTAGGGCCGCGAGTCGCAATCGCACGCATGTACTCCTGTCGGGTTTCCTGGATGGTCCTGAAGTGATTCAACGGACTATAGCCCTGTGGTGGCGCAGTGCAGGGTCAGTTGCAAACTTACGAGGGATTAGTTGATTTCGGGTCAGTTCACAGCAATCGCGATCTGGCAAAGGATGGGCGCCATCACCAGTGCTGGCAACAGGTCAGCGACCGGGATGGCCTTGAGATTGAGCAGCCGGAACGCGACTCCGATGAGGATCAGGCCGCCAGTCGCCGTGAGGGCCAACAGGTGTGCATCCGGCAAGAATGAACCAAGCAGGGCGCCAAGCGCCGTGAGGCTCCCTTGGATCAACGCGATCGACAACGCTGACGCCATCACACCGATGCCGAATGACGCTGCGAAGGCCAACGAGGCGAAGCCGTCGAGCACCGACTTCAGCAACAGCTGATCGGCGCCGTTGCCGAGGCCCTCGTTGATAGAGCCCAGGATTGTCAGAGGACCGACGCAGAAGACCAAGGAGCTGAGGACGAACCCTTGGACGAACCGGTCACGGCTTTCTCCTGTGTCACCTTTCGTGAGGCGGCGCTGGAGCCACGCTCCCGTCTCCTCCAAACGGTCCTCGAGGCGGAACCACGATCCGATGATGCCGCCGATGACCAGGGCGCCGAGAACAATCAACACAGGGGCACTCGTGCCGACCGCTCGAAGGAGATCGGGGTCAGAGACCGCCATGGTGGACTGTGCAGCGATCAGCAGCGTCACCAGGCCGAGCGCTGAGGTGACGGTGGACCGTACCCGTTCACTCAGCCTGTGGCCGACAATGAGGCCAAGACCGGACCCGACGGTCACGGTCGCCACGTTGGTCAAGGTGCCGACCCCAATGAACATGTATGGTCTCCCTCGACGCTCGATCGACGACAAATCGGTATGGGCAGCACAGCAGTTGGGCAGCAAGCGCCCAGCGTAGTGTGGCACCCACGCTGCCTTCGCCCGGTGTCATGGACAGAATCAGGAACCTATGTCGGCCAGAACCTCCATCATCCTGCGAGATGCAGACCGTGATGACGCTGCTGCGCTGATTGCACTGTGGTCGGAGTGCGCCGCGGCCAGCCATGATGAGGGTTCTGAGGCATTCACCCAGCAGGCCCTTTGGCGCGAGCCCGGCCTCGCCGAGGCTTCTGCTGCTCTCGAAGCCAACCTCGGTCAGGCCAACAAGCGGATCGTTCTTGCGGTCGCTGACGGCGAGGTCGTTGGAGCGACTGTCTTCACCGTCAACACCCTCACGCCGATCAGCCTCACCCACGTGCTGATCGTCACCGAGATCCAGGTGTCGCCACGGTTCCGCCGCCGCTCGGTCGCCTCGATGCTTCTCTCCGCAGCGGCGCATCACGGCGAGGACCACAACTGTGAGATGGTCGTGGCCTCGATCCCTGCTCACTCACGTGAACCGCACCGCTACCTCGCCAAGATCGGGTTCAACCAGATCGCTATCGTGCGGGCAATCCAGGCCAGCAAGCTACGCTCGCGACTGTCGGGCAAGGCCACCAACTCTCGCGACACCGGCAAGCTCATCGCCGTCCGTCGCACACTGCGCCGTCGCCAGTCCGACGTACAAGGTGTCGGCACTCGTCGCTGACTGTCGTGGGACACGGATAGAGTCGCGGTGTGGACCGCCTATTGCTGATCGACGGCCATTCCGTCGCCTACCGCGCCTTCTTCGCCCTCCCCGTCGAAAACTTCTCGACCACCACGGGACAAAGCACCAATGCGGTGTTTGGGTTCACCTCGATGCTGATCAATGTGCTGCGCGACGAGAAGCCCACGCACGTTGCCGTCGCTTTCGATGTCTCGCGCCAAACCTTCCGGCTCGAGCAGTACGCCGAGTACAAGGGCAACCGCTCGAAGTCGCCACCGGAGTTCACCGGCCAGATTCCGCTGATCAAGGAGATTCTCGACGCGTTGCACATCCAAACCTTCGAAAAGGTCGGTTTCGAGGCAGACGACATCATCGGCACACTCGCGACTCGCGCCGAGTCTGCGGGCATGGAAGTGCTGATCTGCACGGGTGACCGCGACGCCCTCCAGCTGGTGACGGAGCAGACGACAGTCCTCTATCCCCGCAAGGGCGTGTCTGATCTCGCCCGCATGACGCCCATCGCCGTCGAAGAGAAGTATGCCGTCACGCCTGAGCACTATCCCGACATCGCCGCACTGGTGGGCGAGACGAGTGACAACCTCCCCGGTGTGCCGGGCGTCGGACCCAAGACCGCTGCGAAGTGGATCAATCAGTACGGCACCCTCGATGCGCTCGTCGCTGATGTCGACAACATCCCCGGCAAGGCGGGGGAATCGCTGCGCAAACACCTCGACGATGTTCTCCGCAACCGTCGCATCAACGCGTTGATCCGTGATCTCGACCTTCCTGCCGGGCCAGCCGATCTCGCCTTCGACACGGTCTGGGACCGTGAGGCAATTCACACCGTGTTCGACGCTCTCGAGTTCAACGCGCTGCGGGCCAGGCTGTTCGAGGCGTTCGGCGAGGTGGAAGCACAGGCCGAGGACGGCTTCGACCTCGACGGCACCAACACCGAGCCCGGTGCGGCCGGAGCCTGGCTCAATGAGCACTCGACCCCGGGCGCGCGACTCGGCTTGCACGTGCAGGGATCTTGGGGTCGTGGCTCAGGAGATGTGGTGGCTCTGGCAATCGCGTCAAACGATGCGGCGGCGTGGATCAACGTGGACGAGATCACGACCGAGGATGACGCCGCGATCGCGGCATGGCTCGCCGATGCTGGTCGGCCCAAGGTCCTGCACGACGTCAAGGGCCCAGCTCTCGCGCTGGCGGCCCACGGCTGGTCGCTTGAGGGTGTTGCGGCAGACACCGCGCTGTCGGCGTATGTCGTACGACCTGACCAACGCTCATATGACCTCGCCGACCTGTCTGTGCGCTACCTCAAACGGGAGTTGCGCGACGATTCGGATGTTTCAGGACAGCTGACGCTCGACACCGACAATGCCGGCGCCGAATCAGGCATGCTGAGGGCCCGCGCGACGCTCGATCTCGCAGCCGTGCTCGATGAGGAAGTCGAGTCGATCGGCGGCACTCCGTTGGTCCACGATGTCGAGCTCCCATTGGTGGCGACGCTCGCCCGCATGGAGCGTGCAGGGATCGCGATCGACGATGAACATCTGATCTCGTTGGAGTCGGAGTTCGCCAAGAGAGCAGCTGACGCCGCATCAGAGGCCTACGCCGCGATTGGTGGCCAGGAGATCAACCTCGGATCGCCCAAGCAGCTCCAGGTTGTGCTGTTCGACGAGCTCGGCATGCCCAAGACCAAACGCACCAAGACTGGCTACACGACCGACGCCGAAGCCTTGCAGTCGCTGTACGACAAGACCGAGCATCCATTCCTGCAGCATCTGCTTGAGCATCGTGACGTCACGCGGCTGCGGCAGACGGTCGACGGTCTCCGCAAGTCGATCTCCGACGACGGTCGCATCCACACGACGTACGCGCAGACCATCGCGGCAACCGGACGACTGAGCTCCAACGACCCCAACCTGCAAAACATCCCGATTCGTACCGCTTCCGGCCGCCGCATCCGGGAGGCCTTCTGTGTCGGCGCCGGCTACGAAACGCTGCTGACGGCCGACTACAGCCAGATCGAAATGCGAATCATGGCGCACCTGTCGGAGGATGCTGACCTGATCGCAGCGTTCAAGTCCGGTGAGGACTTCCACACCGTGACTGCATCCAAGGTCTTCGCGCTGCCCGCTGAGGAGATCAACGTCGAGCTCCGGGCGCGCATCAAGGCCATGAACTACGGCCTCGCCTACGGCTTGTCGTCCTACGGGCTCAGCCAGCAACTCGGCATCTCGACCGGCGAGGCGCAGGGTCTGATGGATGACTACTTCTCGCGGTTCGGCGGCGTACGTGACTACCTGCGCGGACTCGTCGACGAGGCGAGGCAGACCGGATTCACCGAGACGATCCTCGGCCGTCGTCGCTATCTCCCAGATCTGGTCAGCGACAACCGCCAGCGCCGCGAGATGGCCGAGCGGATGGCACTCAACGCCCCGATCCAGGGCTCTGCGGCCGACATCATCAAGGTGGCGATGCTCAATGTCGAACGCGCCATCGACGCTGCCGGTCTCAGCTCGAGGATGCTCCTGCAGGTACACGACGAGCTGGTGTTTGAGGTTGCCACCGGTGAGCTCGAACAGCTCGAACAGCTCGTGCGCGAGCAGATGGCATCAGCAGCCGACATGTCCGTTCCGCTCGACGTTTCCGTAGGCATCGGCAAGACGTGGCACGAAGCCGGTCACTGAGCCGGCACTGCTATCCGGCGGCCATGCCGGCGGCGGTGAATCGGGCCAGCTGTTCGACGAACGCAGGATCGAAGCCTGACGCCTCGAATCGCCGTTCGGTGCCACCGAGGTCCGCGCTGGCCAATGAGCTCAGCATGGAGAACATGGCGATGCTCACACGAAGTCGCACGTCCCGACTGCCGACGTCAGGAAGCGCCCGACTGGTCGCGTCGTGGAACAAGGCGTTGAGGTCCGGCGTCCTGCTGACCGCTTCAACCCAGATGTCGTCGTCGGTCTGGGCCAGGTGCATGTAGAGCTTGAACCACGTCAGACCAGCCAACGGGGCGTCGTTCACAATCGCAACCATGGGGTGAAGCACGGCGTCGACGACCTGACGCGTCGTGACGGCGCGGTCGCCAACCAGGAGGCCCGCAAGATTGGTCCTGACCTGTTCGCCGAGCAACTCGCCGCGGCTGCGGAACACAGCCTCGACGAGCTTCTCCTTGGTGGGGAAGTGGTAGAGCACGCCAGCGGATGAGACATCGGCCGCCCGGCCGATCGCTCGTAAGGACACGGCCCCGACGCCCTCGGTCCCGAACAGGCGTTCTGCCGTCTCGATGAGCACCGCACGCGCGTCGAGGTCAGTACGAGGGCCCGGACGACTGGAGACCTCAGGCACCGTACGAGCCTCGACGCGTCTGATTGCTGGGGGTCGGCAGGTGCGCGCCGCTCACTGGTTCTCCACAGAACGAGAGCCGGTCTCCGTCGTGTCGAGGGTGCCGCCGAGGTAGGCGGACTCAAGCAACGTCGGATCCGCAGCGAGCTCAGCGGCGGTCTGGTCAAGCACGATGTCGCCATGGACGATCACCATGGCGCGATCTGCCACTTCAAGGGCGAGGTGAACGTGCTGCTCGACGAGCACGACGACAGCCCCGGTGTCCTCTGCCACACGGCGAACCATCGGCATGAGCTCTTCGACGATGATCGGAGCGAGGCCCATCGACATCTCGTCGAGAAGCATGACTCGCGGCTCTTGCATCAGCGCCCGTGCCACAGCCAGCATCTGTTGCTCGCCACCTGAGAGGTGACCGGCTGACAGCTTCCTTCGGGCCGCCAGCGCGGGAAATCGGTCGAAAGCGCCATCCACGGTGGTCGCGTGGCCTCCGCGCGCGGCAAGCAAGTTCTCCTCGACCGTGAGCGATGTGAACAGCGCCCGATCATCCGGTACCAGAACGATCCCTGCATCGGATGCATCGGCGGGACGCCCGTTCCTGATGGTGCGACCCCCGACGCTGACGGTTCCTGCCTGAGCTGGCAACAATCCTGAAAGGGTGTTGAGCAGAGTCGTCTTGCCGGCACCGTTGGGACCGAGCACCGCGATGACCGAACCGCCGGGGGCCACGAGATCGAACTTTCGTACGACCTCCACGCTCCCGTATCCGGCCCTGATTCCGGTGCAGGCCAGCAGGTGTTGATCAGCCGCGGAAGGACGGGAGGCCTGCTCTTGTGCGACCGTCGTCATGACACGACCGCCTGTTCGGTGTGGGCCGACCCAAGGTACGCCTCGGTGACCCGCGCATCAGCCCGAATCTGAGACGGATTGCCATGGGCGATGACTTCTCCGAAGTTGAGAACGTAGATGTCGTCGCAGAGGTTGAGGACGAGATGCATGTCGTGGTCGATCAGAAGGATCGTCACCCCGCTGTCTCGAATCCTCCGTAGTCGAATTCCCAGCCACTGGCTCTCCCTGCTGTCGAGACCGCCGGCGGGCTCGTCTAGCAGGAGGACCTTCGGGTTGCCGATCAATGCGCGGGCGATCGATACAAGTTGACGTCGTCCTTGTGACAGCTCGGCCACGGGCATTGCCGCGACATCGGCAATGCCGAGAAGCTCAAGCGTCTCATCGACGGTACGTGCCGTTCTGCCGTGCGCCGCGGATGAGCCGACGATGACGTTCTCGTGCACTGTGAGGTCCTCGTACAGCTCGGCATGCTGGAATGTGCGGCCCAGTGCGTTGCGTACGCGACGATGCGGAGCCTGTCCCTTGAGATCAGCGCCGCCAAGCATCACTGATCCGGTGCTCGGGGCAAATCCTGACACGGCATCGAGCAAGGTCGTCTTGCCTGCCCCGTTGGGCCCGATGAGTCCCACGATGGTCCCTTCGCGTACGTCGAGGTCGACGCCGTCGACCGCGACGACGCCGCCATAACGCACGCCTAGGTCGCGCACCTCGAGAGCGGTGTCGCCACCGACCGCCGGCTCGAGGGCGGTGAGCTCGCCCTCGAGGGGCTCCGTGGCTCCCGTGCTCGGTGTCCTGTCGCGACGCCGCCTTTGCAGCCGCTGGTGAACTGGTCCGACGATGCCCTCAGGGTTGGTGATCAACGTGACGACAAGTCCCAGACCGGCGATGACCGCAAACCACTGTCCGCCCATGCCGAAGGCCTCGCGCAGGACCAGCGGAACCATGCCACCGATGCCGATCATGCCAGCGACGATGCCGCCGGAGATGCTGGTGATGCCGGCGAGGTAGGCGGTGGCGAACAGGGTCAGGCCCACGAACGTGGAGAACGAGATGAAGGTGACATTGCCCTGGAAGTAGGCAAGCATTGATCCACCAAGACCCGCGATGAACGAGCCGATCGCAAACGCGATGATCTTGACCCGGACCACGGCCACGCCGGCGCCAGCGGCGGACCGCTCGTTTGCTCGAACTGCCAGCATCTGCGAGCCGAGTCGGGACATGCGCAGCTTGGCGACACTGACGCCGACGAGGATGAGCACGCTTAGCACAAGCAGCCCGAATTGAACGCGGGGGAAGTCGAGCCCTACGCGAGCTCGCAGATCAAGGCCGAACAACTCCGGTCCCGTGACGTCCTTTCCGGAGCTGCCGACAAAGTCGGAGTTGGCGAACCAGAACGCCTCGAGGGCAACGGCCGTCGCGAGGGTGACGATGGCCACGGGCAACCCTCGAACACGCAGCGCGGGTAGACCGACTATGACGCCGACCGCCGACGCAATGATCGCGGCGATGAGCGGAGCAAGGGGGAACGGAACCCCCCAACTTTCGGTGAGTGTTGCGAGGGAGAACCCCGCAACGCCGGCCAGCGTTAGCTGAGCGAAGGACACCTGCCCGGCATAGCCGGTGACCACGACCAGCGACAGCGAGATGATGGCGAAGATGAAGCTCGTGATCAAAGCGACGAGCCAGTCGCCACTGAACAGCACCAGAGCCGCGACGCCCGCGACGGCGCTGACGAGTGTCGGCAGTGCGATCGCGTGCGGGCGCGGGGCTCGCCCGAGCGAAGGTCGGAGTGCAAGGCCACGGCTCGGGAGCGGCTTGGCGCGGGCCACCAGGACGAACAGGATGAGGAGTAGGACGATGAGCTCGTTGCGGCCCGAGGTGGGGAGCCAGGTCCACGTGCCGGCGAGATAGGTCAGGTCGGAGTGCACCATCCCGATCACGATGCCTGCCACGACGGCAGGCAGGATGCGGTCGAATCCGGCGACGACGGCGGCCGCCAGCGCCGGGACGATCAGCAAGGTGAACGAGTTCGGAGTGAGTGGCACGATCGGCGCGATGAGAATGCCCGCAATGGCGGCAACGGCGCCGGAGATCATCCAGTTCGCGGCAGCGATGCGGTCAGGTTTGATACCGCTGACGTATGCACC
Organism: uncultured Aeromicrobium sp.; assembly: GCA_964638755.1. Taxonomy (GTDB): domain Bacteria; phylum Actinomycetota; class Actinomycetes; order Propionibacteriales; family Nocardioidaceae; genus Aeromicrobium. The sequence continues at coordinate 12,180 of CAZWZC010000013.1, forward strand.
CTTCTCGCTACTTGCTGCGGCGCGCGTGAGCAGGCCGAAGCGGGTGAACCGGTAGGCCGCTGCAAGTCCAGCCGCGATCACGACGATGATGATCGCAAACCAGACTCGATCGCTCGTCACGTTGACCCCGGCGATCTTCCAGATGGTCACCGGAAGGATCGGCTGTGTCTGGACTCCATCGACACCGATGCGGATCGTGAACAGGCCCGAGAGGACGAGCATGACGCCGATGGAAGCTACGGCCTTCCCCACAGGTGGCACGGCACGCAGCGGGCGAAAGACGAGTAGGTAGATCAGCAGGCCCGTGACCGCGCAGATCGCCACGGAGATGGCTGCTGCCGGCAGAAATCCCAGCTCGGTGCCAAGATCCACGGTCTTTGGTAGACCGGGGATCGGCACCAAGAGCTCGCCGCGGCGAAGGAACGCATACGTGTACGCACCTAGGAGCGCGAGCGTTCCGGAACTGAAGTTGATGACACCGCTGGCGCGGTAGGTCACCACCAAGGTCAGGGCCAGGGCGGCGTAGATCGCACCGTTGGCAAGGCCGAACAGCAAGAAGACGATGTGCTGATCCATGGGGCTCCCTCCCCTGAGCATGGGTGGGCTGGACTGGTGGTCCGGCCCACCCGCTGCATCAGAGCAGGGCCTCCTTGGCGGCGAAGCCGTCCTTGTTGAGCGTGGCCGCCAGCGTCTGGGCGTTGCACACGCTGGCGAACAGCGACACGGCCGCGCCGTCACAATTCAGGTTCAGGCCGGGGGCAAGTCGCATCGGAACTGGCTTCGGCATGTTCTTCATTGCTGCGATGACGTCCTTGGCAGACGTTCCTGCGCCCGGAGTCAAGTTCACTGACTCCACGAAGCCCAGGAACGTCTGGTAGGCCACCTGGCCGCTGTCTGCGCCGGTGTCGACGTTGTCACCGAACGACTAGGCGAACGTGGCGTACACCGACAATCCCTCGCCCTCGGGACTCCGGGTGAAGGTCGACATGCTCGACACGCCATCGAGTCCGCCCGGCAGGCTGTCGACCTGATCCTTCTGGAACGCCGAGATGGTCGTGATGATCGGGCCCTTGAATCCCAGCTGCTTGAGGGACTTGATGGCTCTGGTGACGAACGCGTTGTCACCCAAGATGGTGAACCCGTCGGTCCCGTTGTTGATGGCCTGTTGGATCGCAGCGGTCGGGTCGGCAACCTGGAGGGAGAGCGGAACGAGCTCGAAGCCCAGGCCCTGAGCGGCGTAGACGGGCTTGGTGAGCGCTTCGACTGGAGCGGTGGCGGCGGGCGCGTCAACCACGATGAAGCCGCCCTTCTTGGCGTCGTTCTTCTTCAGCAGGGATGCGCTCGCCGAAGCGATGGCAAGCGGGTTCTGGAAGACGAAATCGGTCTTGCTGGACAAGATGTCGACGTCTGCGGTGATCGAGACGATGAACGGGATGCCGGTGTCCTTGAGCGCCTCGTTGATCGCGTGATCCTGGCCGGTGACGCCGGTGGTGACAGCGACGACGCCTTCCTTGGCGAGCTTGACGGCGCACGCCGTTGCAGTTGCCGGCGTGGCCTCGGTGGAGCAGGTGACGAGCTCGATCTTGTTGCCGCCCAGTCCGCCGAGGTATTCGTTGGCGTACTTCGTCGATGCTTCAGCGGCAGCGATCGAGTTGCCAAGCGCCCCGGAACCGGCTTCGGCGTCGCCGATGAAGCCGACCTTGACGGGTGCGCCTGTGGCTTTGTTGGCCGTGCCGAGGTTCACATTTGCCGTGGAGTCGTCAGAGTCTGAACTGCCGCAACCGGAGAGCGCCAGCGCAAGGCTGACACCTGTGGTGAGCGCGGCCATACGGCAGGATCGGGTCGTGAGTTTCATTGTCTCCCTCAAGTTTCGTCGGTGACGTCTGCCAGCCGGGTTTTATCCGGCTCCCTCGAACCGGCGCGGGTGACCCAAGTCACTCGACTTTGGAATCTAAGCACCTGTTCAGAAACGGGTCAATGAAATCACCGAGAAAACTTGTGGGAGGCGTGATGGGACTCAACGAGATGATCGCTCGGCAGGTGCGATCCAGACGACCGCTGCCAACGTTGCCGCGACCAGCGCGATTGTCACCACGAGTCCGGTCAAGCCAACCCCGAGCCCGTACGCGATGCCCAGCACTGCGGCGACGGCTCCCCAGAGCATGAAGACGATTCCGTGCGCGTGACGTGCCAGAGCGTCGAACACCAGCAAGTGGACTATGGCTAGTAGCGAGCCAGCAAGGGCGAACAGCCACAGTCGGTCGGTGACTTCCTTGTACTTGTCACCGCCGACCAGGATCAGCGCAATATGCGGGAGCGCGGCCGTGGCGGCGACGGCGAGGACGCCGAACCCACCGACCAGGGTCACCGCACGAAGGCGTGCATGGTGGGTCGTCGCACGGGCCAGATCGGGGAACAGCACGACGCTGACGAACTGGGGGAAGAACAGCGCTGCCTTGGCGAGGATCAGTCCTGATGCGTACAGTCCGCTCTCGTGCACGTCGAACCGGTTGCGGGCGATCAGCGAGTCCAGGTTGCTGAGCACGAAGTACGCCAGCAATGCATGGGTTGACAGCACCGCTTCGCGCAGCAGTGGTCGACGGCTGATGGGGTGGCCGCCGTCGGAGTGACCGAGCAAAAGTTTGGCACCCGCCAGTACTGGGAGCCACGACCCTGCAGCGATACCGATCATGGCCGACGTGGTGGTGGGGGAGATGACGAGCGCCACGGTGCCCCCAGTGAGGCGACCGACGCCGTTGCCAAGGTAGATCGCCGTGAGTGATCGCCAGCGTGCGGTGCCTTGCGCGACGCCGGCCGCGGCTCCCATGATCGTCAGCGGCACCATCGTCGCGCCGCACAGGATGACGGGCCAGTAACTGTCGAGCTTGAGTGCCGGCGTCATCACCACGGTGAGCACCGCGACAAGCAGCCCCACGGCAGCGGCCACCATGATCGTCACGCGCGCCGTGGCACCGATTATTTGGTCACGGTTTGCAGGGTCCACCGCCAGACGCCGGGCGGTCACGGCCTGCAGGCCGAGTGAAGCCACGTTACCGACCAGGATGATGCCGAACAGAGCGGTCAGCGCACCGAATTCCTGGGGAATCAGCATGCGTGCCGACACGATGTTGAATCCGTAGACGGTGAAGTTCATTCCCATCATTCCGGCGGCTACGAGAGTTCCACCCGCCATCGCCTGCCGCTTCGACGTCACCACGGCACAATAGCCGTGGTCAGCACCAAGCAGATGGGGCCCTCGTCCACGGCGCGGGACGTGCTACAGCAGGTCGTCGCGTCCCGCCGCGTCGAGGACATCCACCACCTCGCGCACCCGGGCCGCCTGTGCCAGTGGGACCACTAACAGTCCGTCGGGGGTGTCAATCACTGCGATGTCCGGCAGGCCGACCACAGCCACGGTCCGCCCCGAGGTGGAGTGCACGACGGTGCCCGGGGAGTCGAGGAGCAGGTGTCGGGCGTCGGTGGGCACCGCGGCAGCGAGGGCAGCCACGTCGCCGATGTCCTCCCAGCCGAAGCTGGCCTCGACCGCCACGATCCGACCCTGGCTTGCCTCGGGCTCGTTGATGCCGTGATCGATCGACCGCGGCTTCAGGGCCTGCCAGTGAGAGGCGTCGTGTGGCGGATCGATCCAGGCCGTCGCTGCCGCAAGGACCTCCGGGTGATGACGCTCGACGGCGGCCAGCACCGTGGTGGCTCGCGCGGCGAAGATCGACGCGTTCCATCGGTGGCGGCCGTCGGCAACGAACCTCTTTGCGAGGTCGAGGGGTGGCTTCTCTGTGAATGAGGAGACGGTCCCGTCGGGCGCGAGCTCGAGATAGCCGTGAGCCGTCGACGCGAAGGCGGGGGCCATGCCTACCAGCCCGATGCGGTCGATCCCAGCGGCGCTGACCGCGCGGCGCACGGCATCGGCGAACGCAGCGGGGGCAGTTGCGTAGTTGTCGGCAGGCACGCTGACGACCATCCCGCCGCGACTCATGCGCTCGACATGGAGTGCCGCGAGTGTCAGCGCCGCCAACGAGTCGCGCGGCGCCGGCTCGACGAGGACCTGCGCATCGTCGGGCCCCAAGGCACCGCGGACGTCGTCGGCGTGCGCCATGCCGGTGACCACCAGCACGTGGTCGCGGGGGACGACCCGTCGGCACCGGTCGACGGTGTCGACGAGTGTCGACGGTCGGGTCGGGTCGATCTCGAGCAGGAACTTGGGCCGCCGCCGGCGCGAAAGTGGCCACAGACGGGTGCCAGAACCGCCGGCGAGTACCGCGATGAAGATCTCCGGGGTCGCCACAGCGGCGAGCCTACCTGCGGAGGGTCGCCCCGAGCGCGATCCGTGATGCTCTTCGTCGCGATTCGCTCGCGTGGCGCGGGTCGTAGCTCGTCGCGACCGACGACGCGACCCACAGTGCGGCGGTCAGCAGTGCTGCGACGACAGTGACGAGCGCGACCAGCTCGACGCGTTCGAGGCTGACCACCGCGGCGACGGCGACGACGCTGGCCGATGCGATCCACACCAGCGCGGTGATGCCGTGAGCGTGGCGGGCGAGCGCGTCGTAGACCAGAAGATTGGCCAAGGCCAGCACGGCGCCCTCGAGCGCGAACAACCAGAGGTCGGGCTCCACATCCGCATAGGAGCTGCCGCCCACGACCTCGAGCGCTAGCCAAGGGAACAGTGCGGTGGCCGCCACGGCGAGGGAACCGAGCCCTGCGACCATCGCGATGGCGCGGGTCAGGGCCGCCCGTCCCTGCGAGCCAGCGAGGTCGGCAAACGCCACGACGCTCACGAACTGCGGCAAATAGAGAGCCGCCTTGGACAGGATCAACCCGGCGGCGTACAGGCCGCTCTCGTGGGGCTCGAAGCGGCGGGCGATGAGGGAGTCGAGGCTGCACAGGACGAAGTAGCCGCCAAGAGCCTGGCTGCCGAGCACCACCTCTCTCACCACGCTGCGGCCGCCATCGGGTCGAGCGCTCGATCGCAGCAACGGGAGACCGATGAGCACCGGCAGTACTGCGCCGACCATGATGCCGAGCATTGCCCCGGTGGCATCACCGGCCAGTGCGAGCCCGAGGGTGCCGAAGGCGATGCGCCCCACCCCAAAGCTGAGATAGATCACCGCGACCGAACGCCACCGTCGCTCGCCCTGGGCAATGCCAAGCTGCGCGCCCAGCACGGTGAACGGGAACAGCGCCAGACCGCAGAACACGACCGGCCAGTGGCTGTCGAGCTGGAGCAGGGGAGTCAGGACGAGTGTTCCAGCCACAACCATGATCGACGTGAGGCTGGCGAGATGGAGGACGGCCCGGGTGACCGATGCGATGACCTGATCTCGTCCCCTCGCATCAGTGGTCGCGATGCGACGTGCGGCGGAGGACTGGATGCCGAGCGAGGAGACGCCGGCAACGAGGAAGATGCCGAGCAGTGCGGTGAGCGCGCCGAATTCATCGGGAGCGAGCAGGCGGGCGGCCCCGAGCGTGAACCCGTACGTCAGCACGTTCATGACGACCATTGCCACGGCGACAAGTGCCCCCGTGCCGTTGCGAGATCGTGAAGTGGGCCCGCCAGCTGTCACGAGGTCGAGGAAACACTGTCTGCGCGCTCATCCGCCCGCGTGGAGAATCCGAAGAGACCGACGCCCACAGCCGCGATCATCAGGCCCACGGCGAGGCAGGACCCCGATCGTGCGCCGTACACCGCGTAGACATCGGTGCACTGGCTCAGGTCGAATGCGTCGGTCGGCGGGTTGAAACGGCTCCCGCAGGAGAACAGGCTCGTGCCTCCGAGCTGGACCACGATTGGGGTGAAGTAGAAGTACGCGGCCGCGACCAGGAAGGGGATTGCGAGCAGCAGACAGACCTTGCTGCCGGTCGTGAGAGTGCGCACCATACGGCTGTTCGCGTCCGTCCCGGTCATGCTGCGACTCTACCGTCCGGGTGTCCACCCGTGAGGTAGCGTTCTGACCTGTGACGGAAAAGCGCGGAGAGGCCCATATTCCGTCGTTGTCCTACCGCCCCGCACTGGACGGCGTGCGGGCCGTCGCCGTCCTCGCAGTCATGATCTTCCACGGCGCGAACTCGGCCCTTCCGGGTGGCTGGCTCGGTGTCGACCTCTTCTTCGTCATCTCCGGATTCCTCATCACGACGCTGTTGCTGACCGAACGCGACACTTGGGGAAGCACTGACTTCGTGAGCTTCTGGGCCGGCCGTGCCCGACGACTGTTCCCGGCGCTTGCGGTGATGATCGGCGCGGTCCTGGTCCTGAGCAGCGTGCTGACCATGCCGGCTCGTCGCCCCGCGCTCGGCTCCGACACGCTGGCTGCCGTCGGCTACATCGCCAACTGGAACTTCCTCTCAAGTGGCGAGGCGTACTTTGGCGCAGTCACCGAGCCATCACCCCTCCTGCATACCTGGTCGCTGGCGGTCGAGGAGCAGTTCTACATCGTCTTCCCCTTCGTGGTGCTGGTCCTCACGACGTTCTTCGGACGACGGATGCGCGTGCTTGTCCTCGCGGCTGCGGCGTGCCTCAGTGCGGGTTGGATGGCCTATCTCTATGACCCGGCGGCGTCGCCCGACCGCGTGTACTACGGAACGGACACCCGAGCGCACGAGCTTCTGATCGGCGCCGCGTTTGCCGCTCTGCTCCTGATCGACGAGCGGACAGCGCGGCGCGTGGCCGCCGCGTGCCGGTGGCTGGCGCTGCCGGCAGTGCTGGTGGTCGGCGCGGCCTTCGCTGGGTGGGACGAGGACCACGCATTCACGTTCCGCGGCGGCCTATTCGTCTTCTCCCTTCTGTCCGCAATCATCATCGTCGCCTGCTGGACACGAGCACCGAGCCTGTTGACGAGGGCCCTGGGCTCCCTGCCGATGCGATCGATCGGTGTGGTCAGCTACGGGCTCTACCTCTGGCACTGGCCGGTGATGGTGTTTCTCAATGAGGTGCGCGTCGGCTTCGGCGGCGTCGGCTTGCTGTTGATCCAGCTCGCCATCGCAGGCGTCCTAGCTGCGGCTTCATACCGGTGGATCGAGATGCCGATCCGGAGGAACGGCTGGTCGGCACTGATTCCCCGTGACCGGCAGGTGGCCCGCGTTCTCGTGGCCGCGACAGTGCCGGTCTTGGTCATCGGCGCCATCGTGATGCCCCAGTCGCCGTGGTACGCCCGTCCGGCCTCGGCCGCGGGCTCGGGCGGCGACGTTCGCGTCGAGGCCCCCGCCGCTCCGGCGATCGGAGCCGCACCCCTGACGTTGTATCTCATCGGTGACTCCGTGCCGGCGGGCCTGACCGCATACTTCCCGGCCAAGCAACACCCGAACATCGCGATCAGGTCCTCGGTGACGCCCGCGTGCCATGACCCGTTCCCGGGGCTCCGGTTGCTCGACGGCAAGGCGGGCGGCGACTTCGACAACTGTCCTCGATTCGTGCAGGGGCTTGGCGGCGAGATATCTGCGGCTCAGCCCGACGTAGTGGCGTTCTTCGTGACCCAGAGCATGGTGTTCGACCGCCAGCTTGGCGACCGGGTCATCGCCGCCGGCACGCCCGATTACCGGCAGTTCATCACCGAGAGCCTCACCGAGCTCCACGATCGCGTGATGAGCTCGGGAGCCAAGCACTTCGTCGTCATCACTCAGTCCTGCCACCAGCTGCCCGCCCGAGATGGAGAGTACGTCGACCGGCTCAACGACACGAAGCGAATCCGGTGGATCAATGGCGTGACCGTCGACTGGGCCCAGGCGAACGACGTCCCTGTCATCGACCAGTACGCCTTGTTGTGCTCTGGTGGCTTCCACGACACGATCAATGGTCGCCAGATGTACGAGGACTACATCCACTTCAGCCCGGAAGGCTCCCAAGAGTTCTGGAAGTGGCTGGCGCCGGAGCTCACCGCCGTCGCCGGGAGCGCTGGCTAGCGTGGCGCGGATCATCTCATCGTCGGGCGTCCGCCGATGGGCACATGGGAAGGGTGCCTATCGGACAACCGTGACAGTGGGCCTCTTCATGTTGGCCATGGTCGTCTTCCGCAACGGGGGCGACACCGTCTACTTCGACACCCGCCCGGACTTCTACCTCGAGCCGTGGCGGACGCTCACGCGCTTCTTCTCGGCGTGGACGGCCACGCCCTATCTGGGCAACCCGAACTACCATACGGGCGGTATCACCTCCGTGGCTCCGCTCGCGGCACTGAGCGCACTCGGCCTGACGCCGTCGGCCATTTTCAAGACGTGGCACTTCGTGCTGCTCGCGCTCGCCGCCTGGGGCGCCACCCGCCTGACCCGCCACATGCTTCCCGGCATGTCGCGGTACGCTGCTCTGTTCGCGGGCATCGTGTACATCGCCAACCCGTGGGCGATCGACGGCGCCTCGGTCCTGCCGATCGCGTTGTCGCTGGCGTTGTTCCCGTGGCAGGTCCTCTGGCTGCTCAAGGCACTTGCGGACCCCCGGTCGTGGCGGTGGCCCGCACTGTTCGGCTTCACATTCTTCGCGATGGCGGGTTCGAACGCCGCCGTGCAGCCCCTGTTCGGCTTGGTCGCGGTGCCGGTCGTCGCCGTGTATGCGCGGCTCGCCCTCGCCCTGCGGTGGCGCGACATCGCGGCCGCCGTCGGCAAGTGTGCGCTGTTCGTCGTGGTCCTCTCTGCCTACTGGTTGCCGGCGACCTTCGCCGCCGGTCGTGCGGGCTCGGCCCACGTGGACACGACGGAGACGCTCGCGGGTATCTCTTCGACGTCGTCCTTCGCCGAGGTGCTGCGGGGGCTCGGATTCTGGCCCCTTTACGGTGGTGACGCCCGAGGTCCGTGGATCGATGCTCACACGTCCTACGTGGACAACTGGTTCGTCGTGGTGGCAACGTTCGCCGCTGCTGGACTCGCACTGGTGTCGCTGCTCGCCGTTCGCACCCGGGTCCGGCGCTTGCTGATCGCCCTGGTCGTCGTCGCGGTCGTCCTGATGGTCGGCCCCTATCCGTTTTCATCTCCGTCGCCGTTCGGCCGGGCCCTGCGGTGGACGTTCGAGAATGTCCCGCTGCTCGCCCTGTTCCGCACGACGAACAAGGTCGGCGAGGTGCTGGTGCTCGCGCTGGCCGTGGCTTCGGCGGCGGGCGTCGCCTGGTTGCTCACACGCGTCCGTCGCAGGTGGCTGACCATCCCGCTCCTCTTCCTCGTCCTCGTCGGCATGTCCTTCCCGGCTTGGCAGGGCAAGCTGTACGCTTCCGAGTGGCCGATCCCCAGCTATTGGCGGCAGGCCGGCTACAGCCTCGACGCGGGCCCGCCGGACCAGCGCACCTTGGTCATGCCCGGCTACGTCATCGCGACCTATCGGTGGCGGGGATCGGGTCGCCCTGACGAGCTGCTCTATGGGCTCACCAAGCGAAACGTGGTCGTCCCGTCGGCCGTGGAGAACACGACGCCGGCCGCGTACAACTTCATGTCCGCGCTCGACGATACGTTCCAGAGCGGCACTGGGCCGACGACCTCGCTGTCTGCCTTCGCGCGTCTTCTCGGAGCACAGCAAGTCCTGGTTCGGCACGACTGGGAGTGGGAGACGGTTGGCGGCATCCGGCCGTCCGGGGTCGATCGCGAGATGACCGCCGACAGCGGCCTCGTACCGATCCGCAACTTCGGCGACCCCGGCGAGAACGTGCAGGGACCCGACCACAAGCCGGACGGATTCTTTGAGAAGTTCACCCCGCCGCTCCAGCTCTACCGGGTCACGGATGCCCCCGCGATGGTGCGTGCCGAAACGCTGGAATCGTCGGCTGTCGTGGCAGGCGACGGCTGGGCGGTGCCGGCGATGGAGCGAGCTGGCTTGCTAAGCGCGGGCGCGCCCTTCAGATACGCGCAGGACCTCTCACCGAAGGAGTTCGCCTCCCTGTTGGGACCGAACCATCAGATCGTGGTCACGGACACCAACCGCCGACGCACCATCGTCCCGGGGACGGTCACCCACGGCAACGGCCGCCTGCTCGCGGCTGACGAGCCGATGACGGGGGCCAGCCGCACCGTGGGCACAGACACCTCCGGCCAGACGGTGCTGTGGACCGGCAGGGTCCGCGCCACTGAGCATCTCCGTGCGACCATCCCCGAGCAGCTCCCGGGGTCGAGCCCCGCCAACGTCCTCGACGGCGACGTCACCACACCATGGCTGGCGGGCAAGGGGCGCTCAGCGCTCGGCAGCACCCTCACGCTCCGCCTGCCGGAGCCCCGAGAACTCGGCACAGTCACCATCAACCAGCCGTTATTGGGGGGGGTGGTCGTCCGGTGGGTCGAGGTGCGCGCCGGGGGTGAGAAGCGACGTGTCGACGTCTCGTCGGGCGCCGCCACGGTTGACTTCGAGAATCTCACCGCCGACAAGATCAGCGTCAAGGTGGTCTCGCTGATCGGGATCGGCGACAATGCCGTCGGACTGTCCGAGGTGTCGATCCCCGGGCTGAAGGTCACGCCAACGGCAAAGCTGCCGACCACGGTCGATGACCTATATGCCAAGCTCGCGCCCGCCGATCAGGCGCAGTTCCGTCGGACGCCCCTACAGATACTGCTGACCCGCGCGCGGGGAGCGAACGGCCTAGACGACGAGGCCAACCTAAACCGCGTGTTCACCACTCCCACCTCGCGTCAGCTCGACGTGAAGGCGGTGGCGCACATTCACACCTCGCGCGAGGACCTTCTGGACCGGGTCGCCGGGATCCCCACTGGCGCGAAGTCGAGCAGCGTGTTCTTTGACAATCCCGACCTCCGAGCCTCCAAGGCATTCGACGGCGATGAGTCGACCGGGTGGCTGACCGGCGGCGCCCTCGTGGGGTCATCGATCGAGCAGAGCGGCCGAGAGCGTGACCTCTCCACCATTTCCCTCACCCAGAGGGCATGGACCGAAACAGGGCCTACCAACTGGATCAAGGCCATCGACATCTACGTGAACGGCGACAAGGTGCGTACCGCCACGGTGGATCCCGGGACGACGAAGATACCGCTGGTGCAAACCGGTCAGATTCTTCGGGGCCGTACGCTCAAGATCGTCGTGGCCGCCGACACCGATCCCTCCATCGCGACTTCGCCCGTGATCTCGGAGATAGACGACGGTTTGAAAGTGAAGGCCAACCGCGACGACGGGAAGGACGCCTGCATCGACCTCGCGATCGTCGACGGCAAGCCCCTAGCGATGCGGCTGAGCGACGCCGCGAAGAACGAGTGGGTCGCCTGCGGGAAGCAGATCGCGCTTGCGGCCGGTACGCACGTGGTCAAGCCCGCCGATGGGAGCATCGCCCTGGATTCGCTCGACCTGCTCAGTGCGCCGATGGCGCAGAACCGGCCGTCCGGCGTCGCCCCCGGAGTCACGTTCACGAGTGACCTGGGGTCGCGGGTGTCCGCCACCGTGAACGCGAGCCCCGACGGCAAGCCGTTCGTGCTCGTGCTCAGCCAGGCGTTCGACGATCGTTGGCGCGCCACGGTCGACGGCAAGAGCCTCGGCAAGCCATTCCTCGTCGATGGGCACGGGATGGGTTGGAACATCGACGATCCCGGCAAGCACGTGGTCCACCTCGAGTTCGGACCGCAGACCGGGACCAACGTCGGTGCCGTCATCACGGGTGCCGGACTCCTGGCCGTCGGCGGGCTCGCGGTCTGGCCGCGACGGAATCCACAGGTCGTGCCTCGGCGTGAGCCGGTGCGTCGACGTCGCCGGATGTCCCCGGCCGTCTCATGGCTGGCGTTCATCGCAGGGGCGTACGCCATGGCGTCGTGGACTGGCTTGGTCGCGGCGGTCGTGCTCGCAGGCTGGCACTGGTTCAGGACGCCAGACCCGCGGGTCATCGCGGTCGCCGGAGCCTCGCTCGTTGCCTCCGTCGGAGTCGTCACCGTCGTATACCTCGGTGTCCCAGGTGACTTCTCCTACGTCGTCAGCGGACCCTTGCCGAACGCGATCGCCGTGGTCGGACTTGTCCTGGTAGTCCTCGGGGGCTGGCGCCACCGGTCTTCTGCGGACGACGATGCAGACAGCTGAGGCGGGGTCGCGCGGTCAGGTCGTGGTCGGCGTAGCGGTCGGTGGTCTGGCCGGCGTGCTGATGCTCAACTCCGTGCTGCTGCGTGGCTACACGTGGTTCTACGACATGGTCTTCGTGCCAGACCTGCCTCTGTCGGCCCGTACGCTCGGCACGGACGGGTCCGTGCCACGGGCGGTGCCGTCCGATGCCGTGGTGGCTTTGCTTGAGAAGGTGCTGCACGGCGACGTCGTTCAGGCCGGCCTCCTGATGTTGGTGTTCGTCGTTGTCGGCGCTGGCGCAGCGGCGTGGTGCACGACCGTCTGGGGTGCGATGGCGGCAGCCATTGCAGCGTCCTGGAACCCGTACGTCGTCGAGCGGCTCGTCATCGGGCACTGGAGCTTTCTTCTGGGCTATGCAGTGCTCCCTTGGGCTTTGCGTTCAGCGCTCGAATTCACTCAAGACGTGCGAGGTAGCTGGTTCCGTCTCTTGGGCTGGATCGCACTGGCATCTCTCGCGGGCTCGACCTCGGCGGTGATCGTCGTGATGGGCGTCCTCGTCACGCTGCTGCTCGGTGCACGGGGAAACGTGACGCAAACGATCAAGACGTTGGCAGCGGTGCTGCTCGCAGCGGCTGTCCTGAACGCGGCATGGATCGTGCCTTCACTCACACGACCTGGGGGAATCCCCGCGGACGTTGCAGGCATCGATGCCTTTGCGGCGCGATCCGACACACCTCTGGGGACTTGGCCCAGTCTGCTGACTCTGGGCGGCATTTGGCACGAGCCAAGCTGGCCGGGATCCCGCAGCTCGGTCGTGGTGGCGTTGTTCGCTCTCGCAGCAGTTTTCGCGGTCGTGTCGCTCGCGGTACGACTCATACCGCGACGAGAAGTGTCGCTCCTTCTGGCACTCGGGGGGTTGGGGCTGTTGGTCGCAGGAGCGAGCGCATCGCCTGGTGGGCGCGAGGTCGTCGAGTGGACCGTGATTCATGTTCCGGGGGCTGGTCTGATCCGGGACAGCCAGAAGTTCATCGCCCTTCCGGCGGCCGCGGTTGCGATCATGGCGGGAAGAGTCGTCGATCGGCTCGTCGAACGCCGGCCGTCTGATGTCAGCTCATTCACGCTCCGGCACGTCCTTGCTGCTGGGTTGGTAATTGCCCCGCTCGCGGCTCTGCCGGACGCGCCGACGACTGCCGGACAGCGCATGGGATCAGAACGCATTCCCGCAGCGTTCACCGACGCACGCGACGCCCTCGATGCAGCTGCAGCAGGTGACGTCGCCGCGTTTCCCTGGTCGCACTACCGACGGTTCGAGTGGAACCACGACAAAATCTCCTTGGACCCGTGGAATCGACTGCTCGATCGGCGAGTCATCGTGAACGACGACCTCCCCGTGTCATCGATCACGGTTCGCGGCGAGGACCCAGCGGCTCGCCGGATAGGTCGCGAGGTCGATCGCGGCGGTGCAGAGCTGGTGCGGCAGCTCCGCAAGGAGGGCGTACGGTGGGTCGTCCTGATGGCGGATCAACCGCATGCCGATCAACAACGCCGCATGCTCCTTGACGGGGGCGCCACACCATCACGCGAGTGGGGAGAGATCCAGATGCTGGACGTGGGGCCGATACCGTCCTCCTCGTCACCGGACGACGAATTCCCTTGGGCCATGGCGCTCACCCTGATCGCCGCCACGGGCGCCATTGTGCTGGGGTGGGGGAGACGTGCGCCACGTGGACGAAAGCGGAGCAGTGACCCACTCGAGTGCTAGGCTCGCTGCAGCACCACTATGGAGGGAAACACTTTTATGAGTTCTATTGCCTTGGGCGCGATAGGTACGAGTTTGACCGCTGCCGCTGTCGGCGGCGTGGTGGCCGTAGTCGCCGCATACGGGGTCGTCGCCTCGCAGGAGTCGGCTGGTACGTCTGAGGTCAACACCTCCAGCGTCAGCTACGACGGCTGATCTTCACACCTGGTTGGTGACCGTCGAGCAGCTCTGACAGCTCGGCGGCACTTCTCTTCCAGTCGAAGGTCAGGGCGTGCATCCGCGCGTTGTCCCCGAGTTTCTTGCGGTAGTCCTCGTCAGTGGCGAGGCGCAGAACGGCTTCGTGGAACCCGTCGACATCGTCGGCGAGGACCCCGGTGTTGTTGTCGACGATCGACTCCTGCGTTCCGCCGGCGTCGCGAAACGCGATGGCCGGAGTGCTGTGCAGTGCGGCCTCGATGATCGTCAGTCCCCAGCCCTCCTTGAGCGAGGGGAGGGCCATGATCCAGCTTGTGGCCAGAAGTCGATGCTTCTCATTGCCATCGACGAATCCGTGCATGTGCACGCGATCAGAGACCTGACGTGCCTCAGCGTGGGCGCGGATGTTGTCGAGCCAGTAACCGTCGCCCACGACGTGTAGCTGAAGGTCAGGAAGGCTAGCAGCATGCTTGGCGAGCGAGTCGACCGCGATCTCCACGCGCTTGTGCGGAACGAGCCGACCCACGACGACGAGTGACGGCTCGGGCGTGCGCTCGAGAGCTCGGAGATTCTCGAAGTCCTCAGGAACATCAATGCCGCTGTAGATGATCGAGATGCGTTCGGGCGACACGCCCAGCTCCATCAGGTCCGCCTTCGACGACTCGGACACAGTCACGTAGTGGGCGTTCCGGTACACGCGTACGGCGATCTTGGACTCGAGGAACCATCCGAATGCCGAGACCGGCCATGGGAAGAACGTCGACCACTGCTCGCGATGGACATGGTGTGTGAGGTTGACGACGCGTCCCCGGAACACCAGTGGTGCCCAGAACGGGACGCCGTTCTGCACGTCGATCACAGTGTCGAAGCGGCGTCCGTGGACCAGCATGAACACGATGGCACGCAGGTAGACCGAGTATCGGCGACCGCGGCGAAGGATGGTGAAGCCATCTCGATCAACCTGGCGCGCGGCACCCTTGAAGGACGAGGAGAACATGGTCACGTCGTGACCTAGCAGGACGAGCTCGGTCGCGGTGCGTTCGGCGAACACCTCTGCGCCTCCAGCTTCGGGGTGATCGCGATCACGCCACGTGAGATAGAGGACGCGCGCGCGCGACCCATTCGTCGATTCCGCCATGACACTCCCTCGTTGATACCGTTCCCTCTACACCAGTTTAGATGCCACGAGGTGCACCAGGAGAAACATGGCGGACGCGACGCAGTGCGAGGTATGTTCTGCGCCCACGTCGTCCCGGGTCCTGCGCGACGGAAGCCACTTGGTTGCCTGCTCCGCGTGCCACCACGTGATGCGAGATCTCGAGTCGTGTCCGGCGCACCATCGTTCGGCCGCGTATGGCGGCGACCCCGGTCTGGACCGGGTGCGGCTGGGCCTGACGATGAGGGCGCTTGATCGTTGCGCTGATCCATCGCCAGAGCGGGTGTTCGAGATCGGCTTCGGTGCCGGTCAGATCCTGCGGCGTTATCTCGACAGGGGCGCCGCAGTCGGGGGTTGTGATCCGGACCAGCTGGGCTCTGCTGTTGATCCCGTGGTCCGCGCACGCGGCGATCTCCATCATGGGTCGATCGAGGACGTGATGGCCTCAGCGTCGGCTGACCTGGTGGTGGGCGTACATGTCATCGAGCACGTGGTCGATGTGCGCAAGTCGCTCGCGGCGGCCCACGACGTACTCACGCCAGGCGGTCGCCTGGCCCTGTTCACTCCTGTGGCTGACTCGTGGTCTCTCCGGGTGTTTTCCCAGTCATGGTGGCTCCTCGAGGATCCCACTCATGTCCGTTTCTTCACCCGCCGGTCGATGATCCGCGCATTGCGGGACGCGGGATTCGCCGACATTCGCACCCGTCGACTGTTCGCAGACAACTTGACGATGGAGGGTGCGAGCTTGGTGCGGGCCTTGAGGCCAGCCGACCGGCCGGCCGGTGTGCTCGCCGCTGCTGGCACGCGTTGGTTCAGCCTCGTCGTGATCCCGTTCGCCGCTCTCATCCGAACGGTCGTTCCGAGATGGCGCCCGACCTTGCTTGTGACTGCGAGGCGACGATGACCGACGGCCTGCGCCGATCATGGCGGCTGTTCGCAGCGTTTCGAGTCGAGCAAAGTGATCCCCACCGGTTCTACGGTCTCCTTGCACGTGACTCTGCCGGACTCATCAGCCGCCATCAGCGCCTGGCTGGCACGACTCTGCTCGACATCGGTGCAGGACCTGCGGAGTTCGCGGACACCTTTCGAGCGGGTGGTGCACGGTATGTCGCACTCGACTACGACGAGGACGTCGCGTCCGTTGCGAGCGGTGGGATCGTGGGCGACGCCCATCGGCTTCCTGTCGGGACCGGGACAGTCGATGTGACCTTCTCGTCCAACCTCATCGAGCACGTCCAGGACCCCGCGACCGTCGCGGACGAGATGGTGCGAGTCACCAAGCCTGGCGGGGTGGTCTTCCTGTCGTACACCAACTGGCTGTCGCCTTGGGGTGGTCACGAGGCCTCGCCCTACCACTGGGTCAGCGGCGCGTATGCGGTCCGTCGATACACCCGCAAGCACGGTCACCCGCCCAAGAACCAGCTCGGCAAGAATCTGTTCGCCGTCTCCGTGGCGTGGGGGATGCGATGGGCTGGAGCACACCCAGACGTCGAGATCGTTGAGATGAGGCCGCGCTACCTCCCGCGGTATGCGCGCTTCTTGCTGCAGATCCCGCTACTTCGCGAGTTCGTCACGTGGAATCTTCTGCTCATCCTTCGCCGTCGATGAGGAAACTCGAACAGGCCGTTCGGCGCATCCCGTCGTCAGTCGGCATGGTCGGCGCGATCGTCGCGTTGATCCCGTGGTTCCCATACCCGGGGCGAATCGTTGCCGACACGAAGATCGATCTGTCCCTCGACCCATGGGGATACCTGGCGCGCTCGCAATCTGCCTGGGACTCGCATGCCGCCTTTGGTCAGCTTCAGAACCAGGCATATGGCTACCTGTTTCCGATGGGTCCGTTCTTCGGAGTCGGCAGATCACTGGACATCCCCGAATGGGTGGTGCAACGCGCCTGGTGGAGCGTCATTCTGTTGACCGCCTTTGTCGGTATGTATCGACTGTGTCGACGCGTAGGCATCGCCGGTCGGGGAGGGTCCGTCGTCGCTGCGTTGGCGTTCGCGCTGTCACCGCATGCCTTGACCGTCCTCGGCGCGATCTCTATCGAGCAGTGGCCATCGGCCATGACACCGTGGCTCATCTTGGTCAGCCTGCGTCTTCTGGAGTCGAGCGGGAGAGACCGTTTGCAGGCAACTGCACTGCTTGCGGTAACCTGCGCGGCCGTGGGCGGTGTGAACGCAACCGCCACGTTGGCAGCCATCGGTGTGTCCGCAATATTCGTCCTGACCGCTGGCCGCCGTGGGCTCCGGGTGTTCCCACTGTGGTTGGTGAGCGTTGTGGCGGGCACTGCCTGGTGGACCATTCCGCTGGTCGTCCTTGGGGTCTACGCCTTTCCCTTCCTTGACTTCATCGAGACGACCACCATCACGACGGCGGTCACGTCCGTACCCAACGTCTTGCGTGGAGCCTCCCACTGGGTGCCCTACACAGGTGGCGACTGGCCAGCCGGCGCCCACCTGGCGGCAGCACCCGTCGCGGTGATGGCGACGACGTCGGTGGCGGTCTGCGGGATCCTCGGACTTGCGCTTCGACGTCGATGGCCTGAGGACTCGCACGCGCGAATCTTCGCGATCGTCAGCCTGCTGACCGGGCTGACGGCGATGGGGCTGGCGTACGGTGCGCAGCTTGATTTGCCGTTCACCAGCCCGTTTGCTACCGATGCGCGTAAGGCGCTTGATGGCTCCCTCTCGGCGTTTCGCAACGTACACAAGTTCGATGCGATGGTGCGCCTCCCAGTATCCCTGGGACTCGCCGTGACGGCAGCTGCTGTAGGGCGCCGTGCTCGCGACTCTCGATCTGTGGCCGTCCAAGGCGTGCGGAAGTATGCGTCCGCCGCCGCGCTGGTGGGATTGGTGCTGGCGCTGTCAGTCGCGATTGCGCCGGCTGTGGGGACGAGCCTGGCCCCAAGGGCCCCGTTTGATGCCGTTCCACAGCGCTGGTACTCGGCTGCGGACAAGATTGACCAGATGGCCGCATCACAAGGTGGTGCGACGCTTGTCGCCCCCGCATCGCGCTTCGGGGAGTACACGTGGGGGAGCACACGCGACGACCCACTTGCGGCGTTGGCCGACTCGCCCGTCGTGGAACGCGACGCAATCCCGCTGGGAAATCCGGGCGCGATTCGCGTGATGGACACCTTGGACGCCGTCCTTCAGCGCGGCGGGCAGCAGCCTGGGCTGATAGACGTGCTGGACAGACTCGGAATCGCTCGTGTGGTCGTTCCGCACGATGCCTTGCAGCACCTGAGCGATCCTGAGACCGAGCCTGGAGTGGTTGGTGACGACTCTCTGACGGAGTCGACGCTGATGGCGTCAGGACTCCACCTGGTGAAGTCGTGGGGGAGCGGGCGCAAGCGGCTTGCGATCTGGTCGACCGGAAGATCTGTCGATGCGGCTGTCGCGTATGACGCCCGTTCGGTGGTGGGAATCACGGGCGGGCCCGAGGCCATCATCTCGCTTGCAGCCTTTGGGGAGGCTGGAGAGGGGTCGCCCGCCTACGTCATTGCCCCGTCGCCACGGGCCTTCGAGCCGGTGCTCTGGGTGCAGACCGACTCGCTACGGCGCCGCGATCTCGATGTCGCTGCGACCACCTCCCACGCCTACTCCGCAACGCTGCAGCCTGGGGACAAGCTGCAGCGCCGTGATTTTCCGCCTGCAGGCGCTGCCGCGCCGACGACTCGCGGTTTCGTCGGTCTACGGAAGGTGACTTCGTCATCGACGTCGTCGGCAAAGCCTGCGAACGACGTGGCCGCCGCATTTGACAACGACTATGAGACCGCCTGGTCGAGCGCCCTCGACGACGAGCGGCCCGCGATCAGTGCGACCTTGGCGCGGGCCACCCGCGTGGAGGCTGTCACGGTGCAGCTCGACTCGAGCAGACAAGCAGGATCGGTACGCGAGGTCGAGCTGGACGTTGACGGGACAAAGGTGCGGAAGCCGGTGCGTCAACAAGGCGCTGAGCTGTCCTTTCCCGTTGATCGCAGTGTCCACACCTTTCGCGTCCGGCTCGTGCCGGCCTTCACCGAGCCCAGGAACTCAGCTGGAATCGTCAACATCGGTCTCAAGGGTGTCGACGCGACTTCAGTATTGGATCTGCCGGATGTACGAACCCCCACGCAAGCAGGGTCTGTGGTGGTGGCACGCGACGAGTGGTCAACCGATCGTCCGTCGGGACGAAGGGATGACGGGCGGGTTCTGGCTCGCCGCTTCGATGTGGGGAGTGCTCTCTCGGTCGCGAATGTCGAGGTACGAGCCAGGACGACGCCGGCGGTCGAACGATTGCTTGACGGATGGAAGGTGAGCGGACCACGGCTGGATGATGGGCCACGGACGCGACCCGGCGCTGCGCTCGATGGTGACCCCGCGACGCGATGGACGGTCGGCTACCTCGCCGGAGACCCGACTCTGACCGTGGATATGCAGACGCGCCAGACCATCACGGGTCTTGATGGTCTTGGGAAAGGTGGACGCTACACAAGGATCGACAGTGCCGTGATCGAGGACCTCGACTCAGGCGAGACTCGCCGCTGGTCCAGCAAGGATCCTCGGTTCGAGCCCCTGAACGCTCAACGCGTCCGTGTGACGCTCGATCTTCCGCGCAGGGTGAGTTATCCGTTCAGGATGCCGGACGTGACGCTCCAGGGCGCAGGTGCGGCACCGGCAAGTCGAGGATCGACGATCGTCGAGATCCCATGTGCCGACGGGGTCAGCGTCACGACGGGCGAGCGGCCCGCCACCTATTCGGCACGGCTGACGCGGGACGAATTGCTCGACGGATCAGTGGTGTCGGCGACGCGGTGCGCTGGGTCGGAGCCAACGGCCCGCCCCGGGACAACTGTCCTCCGTGCGACGTCGTCGGAGCTGCTGGACGCCGAGAAGGTTCAGCTCGGGACCCTCCCGGAGCAAGCCTCGGAGGTTGTGCAGCCCCTAGTGCGCACCTGGACCGACCGACAACGCGACGTCGAACTGACCCCGAGCTCGGTCGACCGAGTCGTGGCGTGGCACGAAGGGTTCAACGTTGGTTGGCAGGCAACGCTCCACGGCAAGCGTCTCGACCCAGTGGATATCGACGGGTGGCGCCAAGGGTTCGTGATCCCTGCAGGAGTGGAAGGACTTCTGAGTGCGACGTTCGCGCCTGACACGACTTACCGCGCTGGGTTGGCGGGCGGCGGTCTCTTGGTCGTGCTCATGGGTGTGCTTGTTGTTGCGTTGAAGCCGCGTAAAGGCCGTGTCGAGAATCGGGTCGGCGGTGTGCGAATGCCCCACTGGGCGGGTCGGATTCTCGCTCTGGCGGTCCTCAGCCTGCTAGGGGGGATGGGCGGGCTGGTCTTGGGTGTGGGTGCGGTGGCAACACCGTCACGCTGGCGTGTGCGCCTCGCCGGGGCGGCGTCGGCCGCATTGGTGCTGGGCATGTGGCGGTGGCCAATCGCAGAAAAGGGGACCCTAGTGACTGTCATCCCGCAGGCCAGTGGACTGCTTCTGGTCGGCCTGCTGGCGACGACTCTCGCTTCGCCGGTTGACCGTCGCGAGCACCGGACGCTCGAGAAGGCGCCACGAGATGTCGGCGACGATGAGCGAGCAACCGAGCGTGAGACCGGCGACGACGAGGAATGACCCCTCGAAGAGGTCAAGCTTGAGCAGGGTCATGAGCCCGAAGGCGATTGGGAGATGCCACAGGAACACCGCGTAGGACCGTTCGCCGATCCACACGAGCGCCCCGCTCGACAGGACCCTGAGTGCAGCGGAACCGTCCACATCGCGGCGACGGCATGCAGCACTGACGATCAGGGCGCCGACGGCTGCGTACAGAAGTTCGCGGAGTCCGGCGTGTACGGGCGCCCCCCGGTCAAACAGGAGGCCTCCGCCGAGCGGTGATGCTGCCAGCACGAGCAGTACCGCCGCCAGGCCAAGGCGCTCGTCGGCTGAGCGACTGGTCGATGATGGACCTTCGCTCATCGTGCGGGTGCACACCCAGGCACCGGCCGCGAACCACGCGGCATGACCGAGAAGGCTTGTGCCGAGGGTCGGGCTTGAACCGGGAAGATCACTCGCACAGTAGGTCGCCGCGACGGCTCCGATCACGACGAATCCCGCACAGACACGCTGCACCACCAGAAGCCGAGCGGTTCGGCTGGGGGCTGTGCGGCACACACGCACCAGTCCCACCCCGATCAGGGGGACGACGAGGTAGAACGTGAGCTCGGTCGTGAGGCTCCAGGTTTGGGAGAACGTTGAGAAGTAGGACCCGAATAGGCCTTGAACAACAAAGACATGCCGCAGGACGCTGGTCGGACCGACTCGCAAGCTCGACGACAGGTCCTCGCTGAACACCCGTCCGGCCTCAAGCAGCAGGACGGCCGTCATCGCCGCCCAGTAGGCAGGCAGAATGCGAGCAGTCCGCTTGCGCGCGTAGTCGAGGAGTGCCGGACCATGTTCGCGGTCGCCGATCGCTGTCGCGATCCATGGTCGCAACATGAGAAAGCCGGAGAGCGTGAAGAACAACGCGACTCCGATGTCGAGTCGCGCCGTCAGGGCGCCACTCATCGACGGGACCACAGCACCCGTGAGGAATCCGACATGGGTCAGGAGGACGGCGATCGCCGCGATCGCTCGTACGCCATCGAGGGCACGTACGTGGGGCGGTCCCGGCGGATGGCTGCTCACGTACACGGCCGGGGGGCGAGGTTGCTGCGGCCGAACGACACCACGTCACGGTAACGTGAGCGAAGGTTCACGTCAGTCCGACCACCGGAGGTTCCCATCGAAGCGCCACAGCGTGTTCTGCGAGCCCGCGCACCTCTTAGGGTGAGTTTCGCCGGCGGTGGCACTGACGTGCCTCCGTTCCCCGCTCTCGAAGGTGGAGCGGTGCTCTCGGCGACCATCTCGAGTTTCGCCTACAGCACGTTACGGCCGCGGCACGACAATCTCGTGACAGTCCAGTCCCTCGACTACGGTTTGTCGGTCAACTTTGGCATCGACGACCCGGTCGTGTTCGACGGCGAGCTCGACCTTCCCAAGGCGGCAATTGCGCGGGTCATGTCCCACGCCGGCGCACGGCGCTCATCCGGGTTCGACCTCTTCCTGCACACGAACGCTCCGCCCGGGTCCGGTCTGGGCAGCTCAAGTGCTGTAGTTGTGTGCGTGGTGGGGGTGGTGGCCGAGCACTGCGGTCTGGACCTGACGAGCTACGAGATCGCCGAGCTGGCCTGCCTGCTCGAGCGTGAGGACCTCCACATCTCGGGCGGCCTGCAGGACCAGTACGCCGCCACGTTCGGAGGCTTCAACTTCATGGAGTTCACCGGCGACGAGGTGTTGGTGAACCCGCTTCGAATCCAAGAGTCGACCGTTCGCGAGCTGGAACACAACATGTTGCTCGCCTACACGGGACGGACGAGATTCAGCGACCACATCATCGAAGATCAGGTGCAGCGCTTCGTGGCTGGTGAGCCCGAGGCCGTCAAGGGGCTGAGGGCGCAACGAGACCTGGCGATCGAGATGAAGCGCCTGTTGCTCAGGGGCGAGGTCAACGAGTTCGGTGTGATGCTGGGCGAGGCGTGGCGACAGAAGCGGCGCATGTCGGACCGGATCAGCACTCCTCTGATCGACGAGGCGGTCGATGTTGCGCTCAAGAGCGGCGCTCTCGGCGGAAAGGTCACCGGCGCAGGCGGAGGTGGCTATATGCTGTTCTGCTGCGAGTTCGAGCGCCGCCACCTCGTGGCAGAGAGCCTCATCAAGATTGGGCTCACGGTGTCGGAGTTCAGCTTCAGCAAGAAGGGCGTGACGACGTGGAGAAGACACGCCTGATGCGTGATGTAGTGGTCAACTCGGCGCGAGAGTGGGCCGCCCTTGCGGTCCGACTCGCCGATCCTCTTTTGGCCGGTGCCGTAGCGGAGGCGGGAGAGTCCATCGCGGCTTCGCTCGCCGGGGGCGGGAGGATCCTGTTTGCCGGCAACGGCGGCAGTGCGTCGATTTCGTCCCACCTGGCGGCTGAGCTCGTGGGCCGTTGTGTCCTCGATCGGCAGGCGCTGGCTGGCCTGGCGCTGGCCGACAGTGCCAGCACGCTGACTGCACTGGGCAATGACCACGGCTACGACACCATCTTCGAACGCGGTGTGAGTGCCTTCGGAAGGGTAGGCGACGTGCTCGTGGCGATGTCGACCAGCGGCACGTCCGAAAACATCGTCCGAGCAGTTGACCGAGCCCGCGAAACGGGTCTGGTGACGATTGCGATGACCGGCGAGCGAGGTGGCGCCTTCGCCGATTCGGCCGATCACGGACTTGTGGTGCCTTCGACCTCTACCCAGCGCGTCCAAGAGGTGCATCTCATGTGGGGGCACGTATGGTGCGAGCAGATCGACGTGCGTTGGCATGAGTCTGAGCGTCAGCACGCGCTCACGCCTTGAAGCCAGTGAACCGAGTCCGACATCGAATGGTCCTCTTCGACAGGGACGGCACGCTCAATGTGCGGCGGTCGAGTCATGTGCACACCCCAGGCGACGTGGAGCTTCTGTCAGGGGCGGGAGAGGCGGTCGCGCTGGCGGCGTCGCTCGGGCGTGTCGTCATCGTGACAAATCAGCAGTCGGTCGGGCGAGGCGAGATCACGCCTGAGGAACTTGCGTCTGTCAACAAGAGCCTTACGGAACTGCTGGGCCGTACACCCGGCGCGAATCTGGATGCCATCTACGTCTGCCCGCATCTTGCAGGCACCTGCGAGTGTCGCAAGCCTGGATTGGGTCTGTTCCGCCAAGCGCTGGCGGACGCTCCGGACGTCGATGCCGCATGGTGTGCAGTCGTTGGGGATCAACCAACCGATGTCCAGCCCGGGCTCGACCTCGGGATGCTCGCCTTCCATGTCGTCGAGAACCGGATAGAGCACTCGACGACACCTCCCGGCGCGGTTCGTGTCAGCTCCGCCCTCGAGGCGATGACGGCGCTCGCCGGCACGCCCGGATGGTCACCGTGAAGCTGGTGCCGCTAAGGGATCTCCTCGTGGCTGTCGCGACGTTCCTCGTCGTCGCCGCCTTCATGGTCCATGTACTCGCGGCACAGCGGTTTGCGGCCTCTTGGCCCCCTGCCAGCGCGACGACGACGTCGACAGACTCGTCAGCTACGTTTCTCGATCCTTTGACCCTGGAGACCCGAGAGGCGACTTTGACCCGTCGCCGCTCGGTGGTCGGTGTCGATTCGCTCGTGAGGGGCGCCGACGCTGTTCTGGTCTCGACGACTATCGTCGATCCGGCAGGATCCGTCGTGATCAGGCAGCGATGGTCAGCGGTCCAGGACCGCTTCACAGGGACCGCCATCGATTCGCCCGCCAACATCGAGAAGGTGACGTCCTTCAACGGTTCTGGTGACGCAGTTGAAGGTGAGCGACGGCTCGTTGACGTACAAGGGGTCGTGGTCAGATTTCCCCGCAACACGCAGCCTGTGACCTATCGACGCTGGGACCCGGAGACGTCTCGTACAGGTATGGCGCGATTCGTGCGTCGCGATCGGCTCGCCGGCAAGGATGTGCTGGTGTTCCAACAGGCTGAGAGCGCCCCCGCTGCGGGATCCGAAGCCGGCACATACTCCGAGACGACCATGTGGGTACGCCCTGAGGTTGGAGGTGTCGTCAAGACGGACACCCATCTGACCGTTCGAACATCCGGAGGCGTGACCATTCTCGATGCCAACTTTGTCGATTCGGCGAACTCTGTGATGCACGCCTCGACGGATGTGGACCGCGTCGTGGCTCGGGCGCGTCTCACTGGCGATGTGATCCCAATCCTCGTCCTGGTTCTGGGTGTGGTGACTGGCATAGCGGCAGCGCTTGAGGGCGGTGCCGGGTGGTTCACGCGCCGCCTATGTCGCGGCCGAGATCGGTCTCAAGCAAACAATTGACGCTTCGCTGCACGTGTGCGATGGCATCTTGCGTCGCTGACGGGCACCGAGAACAAATTTCGAGATTGTCTGTGAGCCGGTGCATCGGCGACCCCCTGTGCTGCTAACCTTCGGTAGTTCATGACGTGGAGGGAGCCCACTGTGGGGAAGAAAACAGGAACAGTCCTTCTGTTCCTCGGAGCGTTTTTGCTGGTAATTGCGGCGATGTCGAAGTTCTACATGTACGACCGTCTCGCTGTTGTGCCGTTCAATACCGCGACGACCAGCCACTCGAGCACGGCGCCGGGCGCCGATGCTGAGTACCTCGACGTCGCTGCAGGTCTCAAGATCACGGAAGGTCCGCTGGCCAACACCAAGATCGTCACCGGCGACGTGGCCGCAAGCAAGAAGGCCACCAAGAAGCTTGGCAGGGACATCGCGGTTTGGGACATCTACGACTGCACGGACACGCCGGACTTCAACTGCGGCAGCGGCGAGGTCGCGCTCAGCGCCACGACTGACCGGGTGGCGTTCGACGCCCATACCGGCGAGACTGTGAAGTACGAGGACACGAGCAGCGAAGCAGACGGTGAGGTCACCAAACCGTTCGCGTTCAAGGGTCTCTACTTCAAGTTCCCGTTCGATGCGCAGAAGAAGACCTACCAGTTCTGGGACGGGACGTTGCGCGAGGCCACGCCCGCCAAGTACGTCGGCCAGGGCAAGGTCAAGGGGATGAAGGTCTACAAGTACGAGCAGACCATTGATCCGGTCAAAACCGGCACGATAGACGTGCCTGGGGACCTCGTCGGTTCGGACGAAGGGACAGTCACTGCTGATCGCTTCTACTCGAGCGTCAGCAATTACAGTGTTGATCCGGTAACGGGCGTCGTCATCGTGGGCCAGACGGCGCAGGACAGCTACCTCGAGCTCAACGGCGAGCGCGTCCTGACGACGACCAAGGCCACGCTCGGGTACACCGACAAGCAGACCCAAGACACCGTCGACGAGTACAAGTCCAAGGCCATGCTGCTCACCGCAGTCAAGACCTGGATTCCGGTCGGCGGCGCCATCTTGGGCTTGATTCTCCTCGCAGCCGGGCTCATGAGCCGCCGCGGAAGCGACGAGGGCGGTCGTCGGGCTGACAAGGGAGAGCCTGCCAGCTCGCACTGACTCACTCCTACCCACAACGCGCGAGTGCCGCGTCCCAATGGGGCGCGGCACTTGCGCGTCCGTAGGCTGATCCCATGGTTCTTGCTCACGCTCTCGATTTGTGCACATTCATCGACCGGTCACCCACGCCGTTCCATGTGTGCACGACGGTCGCCGCAGAGCTCGACGCTGGCGGATTCGTACGACTAGACGAGCGTGACCAGTGGCCCACGGACCGCGGGCGCTTCTACGTCGTGCGCGCGGGATCGTTGGTGGCCTGGTCGACAGAGGCGAACAGCAGTCCAAGTGAGGCGTTTCGTGTCGTCGGCGGTCACACCGACAGCCCCAACCTTCGTCTCAAACAGCACCACGACCTGAGCGGTGACGGTCTCGGGGTCGTCGCGCTGGAGCCGTATGGCGGGGCATGGCTCAACTCTTGGCTGGATCGTGATCTCGGCATCGCCGGGCGACTGGCCCTGCGAGACGGCAGCTTCACCCTGATGAACGCGACGGAGCCGATCCTGCGAGTGCCGCAACTGGCGATCCACCTCTCGGCGGACCGCAAGGGTGTCGAGCTCGATCCGCAACGTCACGTCAACGCGATCTGGTCGACGGCGTCCGGGACCTTTATTGACTGGGTGGCTGACCAGGCTGACGTCGAGTCGGCCGACATCGTTGGCTTTGAGCTGATGACCCACGACACTTCGCCGAGTCGCCTCACCGGGGCATCTTCCGGCCTCGTCTCAGCACCACGCCTGGACAATCAAGTCACCTGCTTCGCCGGTCTCAAAGCGATGCTCAGCGCCGATCAAGTCCCTGGCGTACGTCCGGTGCTTGCACTGTTCGACCACGAAGAAGTGGGCAGCACCTCTGAGCGCGGCGCGCAGTCAGACCTGCTGGCGACAGTTCTCGAGCGAATCGTGCTGGTGGCCGGCGGCAGTCGCGAGGACTATCACCGAGCGATCGCCGCCTCGGTGTGCGCCTCGGGCGACATGGCCCATGCGACGCACCCGAACTACGTTGACCGGCACGAGCCCCTTCACCGCATCACGATGGGCGGGGGACCGGTGCTGAAGGTGAACGTCAACCTCCGGTATGCGACCGACGCAGTCGGGGCAGCCTTATTTGCCCAGGCGTGTGAGCAGGCGGCGGTGCCCATGCAGCGCTATGAGCACCGAGCCGACCTACCCTGTGGATCGACGATCGGCCCACTCAGCGCGGCGCGTACAGGCATGCTCACCGTCGATGTCGGCGCACCCCAGCTCGCCATGCACTCAGCCAGAGAACTGATGGCTGCAGAGGACGTCGACCTTTATGCGCGTTCGCTCGCGGCCTTCCTTGCCCCGACTTCGCGCTGAACCGGCTCGTCCCGTACGCTTGTGGGTGCGCTGAACGCCTGTACGGACCTCGGACGGAGCAGGCCCGTGCTCGTGCATCATCACGATCCAAGGGCTTTCATGCGTGCCCATCAATTCCATCCATCCAACGGAGCAACTCCTATATGACAAGCAGCATCGCAACTCCACCTGCACCGCAGGTTGCGGTCAACGACATCGGCTCTGAGGCAGACTTCCTCGCCGCGATCGATCTGACCATCAAGTACTTCAATGACGGCGACATCGTCGAAGGCATCATCGTCAAGGTCGATCGGGATGAAGTTCTTCTCGACATCGGCTACAAGACCGAGGGCGTCATTCCCTCCCGCGAACTTTCCATCAAGCACGACGTCGATCCCAATGATGTCGTCTCGGTTGGCGACAGCGTCGAAGCCCTGGTCCTGCAGAAGGAGGACAAGGAAGGTCGACTCATCCTGTCCAAGAAGCGCGCGCAGTACGAGCGCGCGTGGGGTGACATCGAGAAGATCAAGGCCGAGGACGGCGTGGTCGAAGGAACCGTGATCGAGGTCGTCAAGGGCGGTCTGATCATGGACATCGGCCTGCGCGGCTTCCTGCCGGCATCGCTCGTCGAGATGCGCCGCGTGCGCGACCTCGACCCGTACATCGGACAGAGGATCGAAGCCAAGATCATCGAGCTCGACAAGAACCGCAACAACGTGGTCCTGTCCCGTCGTGCCTGGCTCGAGGAGACGCAGAAGGAGCAGCGCGAGGAGTTCCTGGAGAACCTCAAGC
>CAZWZC010000014.1:0-33420 GCA_964638755.1 uncultured Aeromicrobium sp.
TGCAGGGCGTGCAGCTTGTCCCGCGTGTCACCGGTGATGAGCGTCTGCGCTGCGGTGCGCATCGCGTCGATCGTCGGCTTCGGGTCCATACCAGAACACTACCCGAACAGGTGTTCGATGACCAGTGGAAAACCCTGCTATTTCAAAGTATTTAGTGCACAAAGTCGGCAATTTATCCACAGCGTCAGTGGCCATCGGAACGTCGGCCAAGCTCGCTCGCCTGTCTTCTGTGCGCTCTTTCCCGGTTAGCGGTCCAGCGTGTAGACGATGAAGCCTTCGTTCGTAGCCACGGACTCGTAGAGGCGTCGACCCGCTGTATTGGTCTCATGTGTCTGCCAATAGACGCTGTCGACCCCGTCAGCCTGAGCGGCCGAGCTGACCGCCTCGATCAGTGCGCGCCCGATTCCCTTGCCGCGTTCTGATGGCAGAACGAAGAGATCCTGGAGGTAGCAGACAAGATCGATGCGGGACGTACTCCGATGGAACAAGTAGTGCACGATGCCGACGATCTGCCCCGCGTCCTCGGCCACCAGCGCGAACATCGGTTCGTCGGGATCGAGGAACCGGGCCCACGTCGTTGCGGTCACTTCCTCCGGCAACTCGTTGACACCGGTCCGCTCATAGAACTCGTTGTAGCCGTCCCACAGCGGACGCCACGCCTCGAGATCCGTCGCGACTACAGCCCGGACGATCATGACCGGGCTGCTCGAGCGCGGTCGAGCTGGGCCAGCATGGTCTCGCGAGCCGCGTCGGCGTGGAGGTGACGACCGTCGGCGTCGACGGGGCCCTTCGGCGTGTGCACCTCGACCGTTGCAACCCCGAGTCGGCGCTGGATCGGACCTTGCCTGAGCTCAACTGACTGCGTCTTGTGGTGCGGCACGATGCTGGTCGTACGCTCGATCCATCCTTCGCTTGCCTCGAAGGTCGTCGCGTTCGCAGCAACCCAGCGGTAGCGGTAGCCGATCGGCGCCAACCACCGCGATCGCGGCGACGCGTAGGTGCGTTCGGTGATCGCTGGATCGGCGCCGGGCAAGAGCTCCGCGATCACGGCCCGGGCAAGCGGCCCGTCGGTGATCGGCAGCAGCGTCGAGTTGGCGTTGTTGCCGTCGCTGTCGTTGCCCTGCGAGGCGTAGCCAGCCACGTCCACCTCCAGCCGTTGCCAGCCCAGTCGGCGCCACACGAATGGCTCCTTGATCGCGATGCCTTGCACGCGGTCGTACGGGATGGTCTGCGACGTGCGTGAGAGCAGTCCGCGTTCGATGCGCAATCCACGTTCGCCTCGCGACAGCGTGAAGTCCCACTGCTGGATCACGCGCTGCCCCACGATCTGGACCAGCCATGAAGCGAGCGGGATGATTCCGCCGAGGAACGCGATCACCTGGCCAAACCGCAGGGCAGCAGCCAGTAGAACGACGCTTCCCACCATGGCAAACAAGAAGTCGAGTGACAGCACCGTGCCGATGATGATCCGCATGGGCGGAACAACGGTGATGATGCTGCGCTGCTCGTCGGGTGTGTGCTCGACTCCGACCTCACCATGGGCGCGATCGAGCAGGACGCGCCGTAGGGCCCCGGCATCCGCGACCTTGAGGAATCGCAGAGATGTACGGGAGTTCTTGCCACCTGCCATCTCGATGCGCAGCTCTGCCAAGCCGAACAGGCGGGCCACGAGTGGTTCAGCGATGTCGACGGATTGGATGCGCTCGTACGGAATGCGGCGCGACGACTTGGTGATGATGCCGCTGTTGATACGCAGCTCGGTTCCATCGATGACGTACCGGGTGAATCGCCAAGTCAGGAAGCCAACGCCCATGCCGAGCAGCAGTCCGCCGCCGAGCGCGATGGCCCCGCTGAGGAACGGGCTGACGCCCTTCCAGCCCTCGCCACCCGCGAAGCTGCTGAACAGGCCGAACACGGCGGCCGCGGCCCACAGGGCGCCGTTCACCACTCCCGTGAGTGGGTGGGTGCGCTGCCCGACGGCCTCGCTCACGGCGGGTGATGAATCAGACACCGGCACCATGCGCCTCTCCCAGCTCGGTCAGTCTGTTGCGCAAGGCGGTTGCCTGATCGGCTGGAAGGCCGGGTATGTCTGCTGCTGTCTCAGGGCTCGCGGTGTGCAGTGTGACGGTGGCGATGCCGTACGCGCGTGCGATCGGCCCTGCTTGGACGTCGACGAACTGCATGCGTCCGTAGGGGATTGCGACGAGCCGCTTGAACATGACCCCGCTCGTCACGAGGAGGTCGTCGGCGTTCTCGGCATACCCCCAACTGCGCTGATTGCGTCCCGCCCAGAACCATCCCCAGATCGTCGATGCGGCAGTCAGCGCAGCAATGACCCCGCCGATCCACCAAAGGCCATCTGGCAGCAACAGAGCCAGCACGACACAGATGACGAGGAAGAGCCCAGCGAAGATCAGGATCAGAATGCGTCGAATTGTGGCAAGACGCGGGGAGTTGCGCTTCCACTCGCCGACGGCTGGTTCGAAGAGATCAATCACGTCGATCACTCTAGGCTGACCCGCCGAACATGATGCTCCAGCTCTGCCTGTAGTGACAGCAGAAAGGTATTTGACCCCGAGAGTCTCGCGGTGGGAGACTGAGAGACGCAGGCATCGTTACTGCCCTTCCTCCAAAATTGCACGTCCGAGTGCCACCATCTTCACCGGAGATTCCCAATGGCCAAAGCAATTGTCGGTTTCATCGGCGGCCCCACCCCAGCACAGACGCGGGACACTGCGATGCTGCGTCGCCGCGTTGCCGATCTTGAGGCGGAGGTCCTGCGCCTCAAGGTCGAGAACGACGGGCTACTGAAGGCCCTGCGGGAGCAGGTTGACCAGGTGACCGCGGGTGATCTGCTCGAGCCTGTTGCAGGTCACCGCTGACCCGGGGTACGACCTCGACACAGTTCTTGCCAACAGTCCGTGAGTCGAGGCTGCCGGTCGCCTAGGGTGTCTTGAAGTCCACTGTTTGATGAGCAGAGTCGGCTGTTGCCGTAGGAGCACCGTTGTATCTCAAGAGCCTCACACTTCGTGGGTTCAAGTCGTTTGCCTCCTCAACGACCCTCCAGTTTGAGACCGGCATCACCTGCGTCGTCGGACCCAACGGTTCAGGCAAGTCCAACGTCGTGGATGCCCTCGCCTGGGTGATGGGCGAGCAGGGTGCCAAGTCGCTGCGCGGCGGCAAGATGGAGGACGTCATCTTTGCCGGTACGTCTGGCCGCCCTCCGCTTGGGCGCGCAGAGGTCGTACTCACGATCGACAACACTGATGGCGCGCTCCCGATCGAGTACACAGAAGTCACGATCACCCGCACGATGTTCCGTAATGGCGGATCTGAGTACGCGATCAACGGCAACACCTGCAGGCTTCTCGACGTCCAGGAGCTACTGAGCGACTCTGGTATCGGCCGCGAGATGCATGTCATCGTCGGTCAGGGTCAGCTCGACAGCGTCTTGCGGGCAACTCCAGAGGAACGCCGCGGTTTCATCGAAGAGGCAGCCGGCGTCCTCAAGCACCGCAAGCGCAAGGAGAAGGCACTTCGCAAGCTCGACGCGACCCAAGGCAACCTGACGCGCCTCAATGACGTGCTCACCGAGCTGCGCCGCCAGCTCAAGCCGTTGGGTCGTCAGGCCGAGGTGGCTCGTCGTGCTGCGGTGATCCAGGCAGACGTACGCGATGCCCGAGCCCGACTTCTCGCCGATGATGTGACGCGGGCCCGCAAGGTCATCGATGAAGAGCTTGCTGACGAGACGGCACTCAAAGAACGCCGCCAGTCCGTCGAAGCCGCGATCAGTGGGGCGCGCGAGCAGGAGACGCTGCTCGAGGATCAACTGCGTGAGGACTCGCCGCGACTGGCCGCGGCGCAGGAGACCTGGTATTCGCTGTCGGGGTTGCGCGAACGATTCCGCGGTACCGCTGGCCTCGCCAATGAGCGCGTACGTCTTGCCGCAGTTGAGGCCGAGGATCGACGCGTCGGACGAGACCCTGAGGCGCTCGAGGCAGAGGCACGTGAGGCGCAGGCGAAGTACGAGCAGCTCGATGCCGGTGTTTCCGAGGCGACGCAGTCACTCGAGCAGGTCATTGCCGCCAAGGACGACGCCGAGGCGGCCTACACCGCTGAAGAGCGCCGCGTGGCTGGACTGCTCCGGGCAGCGGCTGATCAGCGCGAAGGCCTGGCGCGCCTGCACGGTCAGGTCAACTCGCTCAGGAGCCGCGCCACGGCAGCGGGCGAGGAGATCGGTCGTCTCACCGTGGCTCGTGACGAGGCCGAGTCGCGCGCCGTTGATGCGCAGCATGAATTCAGCACGCTCGAGAACACCATCGCCGGCCTCAATGCTGGCGAGTCAGGTCTTGACGAGGATCTCGAGGCGGCTGAGCGGGCGCTCGCGGAAATCGTCGAGCAACTTGCATCCCTCGGGTCCCAGACCCAGGAAGCTGAGCGGCAGCAGTCGGCACTTGCCGCGCGCAAGGAGGCCTTGGAGCTCGGTCTGTCCCGCAAGGACGGCGCGGGTGCGCTGTTGGCCGCCACCGACGAGATCAGCGGTCTGCTCGGTTCGGTCGCAGCGCTGTTGACCGTACGTGGCGGGTACGAGACCGCCATCGCCTCGGCGCTTGGCTCAGCCGCGGATGCGGTTGCCGTGGATCACCTCGACACGGCTGTCTCGGCGATGGAGAAGCTCAAGTCCGAGGACCTAGGTCGTGCCGGCATGTTGCTGGGCGGTGGCGAGGTCGACGACTCCTCGTGGCCGGGACTGCCTGCCTTCGCGACGTATGCGATCGATGTCGTCGACGGACCGACACCCCTTCAGGGCGCGCTGCGACGCCTGCTCTACAAGGTGGCTGTGGTCGACGACCTCGAACAGTCGCGGCAGCTGATCGCACAGTCGCCCGACGTGATCGCGGTGACGCGTGACGGTGATGTGATCGGGCCGCACTTCGCTTCGGGCGGTTCGTCGTCCAAGCAGAGCCTGATCGAGGTCCAGGCAGCCATCGCCCAGGCTTCTGAAGATCTGGAGCGCGCCGTGCACACGCTCGAGCGGCTTCGGTTTGAGATTGAGGGCGCCCAGACGCTTCGCACTGCAGCTCAGGAGCGCGTCGATGCCTCGCTGGCCCGACTCCACGAGTCCGACGCCACGATGGCAGCCGTCGCCGAAAATCTCGGTCATCTCGGAGCGACTGCGCGCGCAGCGCGGGGTGAAGCCGATCGACTGACGGCAGCGATCAATACCGCCGCCGAGGCGCGCGATGTCGACCTCTCCGGACTCGCCGAGCTCGAAGACCGACTTCAGCAGGCCGAGTCCGCACCAGAGGAAGAGCCCGACACCACGCTGCTCGAAGAGCTCGCCGAAAAGGCCTCGGCGGGTCGTCGTGCCGAAACGGATGCTCGGCTCGCGCTGCGTACCAACGAAGAACGTGCGCGAGCTCTTGCCGCCCAGGTGTCATCGCTGTTCGAGGCTGCCGATGCTGAACGGCAAGCACGGATCAGGGCTGAAGCGCGGCGTGCGCGCCAGCTCCGCGAAGCCGAGACAGCCAAGGCCGTCATCGGTGCCAGCGACCGCGTCCTCGTACGCCTTGAGCAGTCCGTCATCCAGGCGTCCGACCTGCGCAGGACAATCGAGACGTCACGTACAGCCCGTGAGGAGACTCTGCGAGGTGTGCGCGTCAAGCTGCGCGAGCTGAGCACCGAGCTCGACGGGCTCACTGACTCGGTCCACAAGGACGAGATGGCTCGCGCCGAGCTGCGGCTTCGACTCGAGGGTCTCGAAGCGCGCGCACTCGAGGAGCTTGGGCTGGACATCGACTCGCTACTCTCCGACTACGGCCCCGATCAGCTCGTGCCCCCGATCGCCGAAGCCACCGAGGATGGCGGGCCCGAGGCCGAACCCGGGCCGCCCGTTCCCTACGACCGCGAAGTGCAGACCAAGAGGCTTCGCTCGGCCGAGCGCTCGATGGCAATGCTCGGCAAGGTCAACCCGCTCGCTCTCGAGGAGTTCAGCGCGCTCGAGGAGCGCCACCAGTTCCTGTCCGAACAGCTCGACGATCTCCGCAAGACTCGCAACGACCTCCTCGAGATCGTCGAGGAGGTCGACGCCAAGGTCGAACAGGTCTTCACCGAGGCCTGGTACGACGTCGAACGCGAGTTCGCCGACGTATTCGCGCGACTTTTCCCGGGCGGTGAGGGATCACTGATCCTGACCGATCCACAGAACATGTTGACGACGGGCATCGACGTCGAGGCTCGGCCTCCAGGCAAGAAGGTGAAGCGGCTCTCGCTGCTGTCGGGCGGTGAGCGGTCGCTGGTCGCCGTGGCGTTCCTCGTTGCACTGTTCAAGGCCCGGCCCAGCCCGTTCTACATCCTCGACGAGGTCGAGGCGGCACTCGATGACACCAACCTCGGCCGGCTGCTCGAGATCTACGAAGAGTTGCGGACCAGCTCGCAGCTCATCGTCATCACTCACCAGAAGCGCACGATGGAGGTTGCCGACGCGCTCTACGGTGTCTCGATGCGCGGCGACGGTGTCTCGGCCGTCATCAGCCAGCGCCTCCGCGACGAGGCGTCGGCCTAGTGGGAGAAGCGGTTACGCGTACGGAGTTTCCGACGGTGCGCACGATAACAACGCGGTGGGACGACGAGGACGTCTACGGGCACATCAACAACGTCGTCTATTACTCGTTCTTCGACACCGCGGTCAACGGCTACCTCATCGACGCGACTGGCACTGACATCCGCAAGCTGGATGCCGTCGGCCTGGTGGCCGAGACGCAGTGCGAGTTCAAGCGTGAGCTGGGCTTCCCGGGTGACGTGCAGGTTGGCCTTGCGGTGACAAAGCTCGGGACGTCGAGCATCATCTATCGCATCGGTCTGTTTCAGGGCGACAGTGATGAGCCGGCCGCAATCGGCCGGTTCGTCCACGTGTACGTCGACTCGACCTCGCGTGAGGTGACTCCGATCCCGCAGCTGATCAGGGACGCCGTCGAGCCACTCCTTCAGTAGGGCGGTTTCACCGCCGAACCGCCGAAGCGTTCAAAGCAGTGTCGGGGTGTCGCCTCTACATAGGATCGCGGTGTGACCACGCTGATGCTCGTCCTGATCCTCGCCGTCGTCGTCATCGTCTTCGGAGCCGGTGCTGCGCTGGTGATTTCTCGCCGTCGCGCGGAGCTTCCGCCGCCCGACGAGCTGGATGCGATAACCGAGGAGGTCATCGAGCATCCGGAGCACCCTGAGCCAACGCTCGAGGAACCGAAGCCCAAGCCGACACCGGAGCCCAAGCCAAAGCCCAAGCCGGAGCCCAAGCCAGAACCGAAAGCCAAGCCAGAACCGAAAGCCAAGCCAGAACCGAAACCAGGGCCCGTCACACCGACGATCGAACGCCCTGAGGCGCCCAAGGGTCGCCTCCAGCGACTGCGAGCGCGCCTGGCCCGCTCGCAGGGCACGCTTGGCAAGGGGCTGCTGGCCGTGTTGGGCCGCGCGACCCTCGACGATGCCGCCTGGGAAGAGATCGAGGACACATTGCTCGCCGCGGATGTCGGAGTCGGCCCCACCGACGAGCTGGTCGAGAAGCTCAAGACGCGCGTGCGCGTTGATGGCATCAAGGACCCCGACCAGGCCCGGACGATCCTCCACGAGGAGCTCATCGCGCTGATCGGCCCGTCCGATGACCGCTCGCTGAAATCAACTGGCGCAGGCGGCAAGCCCGGTGTCGTGCTGGTGGTTGGTGTCAACGGCACCGGCAAGACCACCACCGTCGGGCGGCTGGCCAGGGTGCTGGTGGCCGAGGATAAGTCCGTCGTGCTGGGTGCAGCTGACACCTTCCGCGCCGCAGCCGCTGACCAGCTCCAGACCTGGGGCGAGCGCGTCGGCGTCCAGACCGTACGCGGTCCCGAGGGCGGCGACCCCGCAAGCGTCGGCTTCGAGTCTGTCGAGAAGGGCATCGCCGACGGCGTGGACGTCGTCCTGGTCGACACGGCCGGCCGCCTCCACACCAAGGCCGGACTGATGGACGAGCTCGGCAAGGTCAAGCGCGTCATCGAGAAGCAGGCCCCGGTCACGGAGGTGTTGCTCGTGATCGACGCGACGACGGGACAGAACGGCCTAACTCAAGCACGCGTGTTCGGTGAGGTGGTCGAGGTGACGGGCATCGTGCTCACCAAGCTCGACGGCACGGCCAAGGGCGGCATCGTGATCGCAGTGCAGCGTGAGCTCGGCGTACCCGTGAAATTCGTCGGCCTCGGCGAAGGCGTCGACGACCTTGCGCCGTTCGATCCCGAAGAGTTCGTCGGCGCACTGCTCGAGTGACACGCCCGTGCGCGTTACGTGGTGTTTACACAATCTGCTGATTCGTGACACCAGCGCAACATCATGAAACCCGTATTGAAACCGTCTGCCAAGAGTGTGTAGCGCAGTGGGTGACACCCATCCCGCGCAACTCATTCGGAGGTTTCATGGATACCGGCGATACCGCGTGGATCTTGGCCAGCTCGGCCTTGGTTCTGCTCATGACGCCAGGACTGGCGTTCTTCTATGGCGGCATGGTCCGCTCCAAGACCGTTCTCAACATGATGATGATGAGCTTCCTGGCCTTGGCGATCGTGCCGGTGCTGTGGGTGCTCTATGGCTACTCGTTCGCATTCAGCCCCGGCGGCAACCGCTGGCTGGGCGGTTTCGATCGCATCGGCCTCGACAACATCAGCACGGGAACGCTGTACGGCACATTGCCTGAGTACGTCTTCGTGGCGTTTCAGCTGATGTTCGCCATCATCACAGTTGCGCTGATCAGCGGTGCGATCGCCGATCGCGCGAAGTTCGGCGCCTGGGCGCTGTTCGTCGTGGTCTGGATGACCGTCGTCTACTTCCCTGTCGCGCACTGGGTCTTCGACTTCGGTGACAATGGAGGCTGGATCGCGACCAAACTCCAGGCCTTCGACTTCGCCGGCGGCACGGCGGTCCACATCAACGCCGGTGCTGCAGGTCTGGCGCTCGCATTGGTGCTCGGCAAGCGCGTCGGCTGGAAGCGTGACCCGATGCGTCCGCACAACCTGCCGTTCGTCCTATTGGGCGCTGGCCTCCTGTGGTTCGGCTGGTTCGGATTCAATGCCGGCTCGGCAGTGGGCGCGAATGGTCTTGCTGGCCTAGCATTCATCAACACCGCGGTTGCCACGGCAGCTGCAATGCTCGGCTGGTTACTGGTGGAAGTCATCCGCGACAAGAAGGCCACCAGCCTCGGCGGCGCCTCCGGAGCCATCGCTGGTCTGGTGGCGATCACCCCGGCGTGTGGGACGCTCTCACCGATTGGCTCGATCGGCCTTGGCATCGTCGCGGGCATCCTGTGTGCGCTTGCAGTCGGACTGAAATACAAGTTCGGCTATGACGACTCGCTCGACGTTGTGGGAGTTCACCTCGTCGGCGGTATCGTCGGCACACTGCTGATCGGGGTCCTCGCCACCAAGACCAACGCCGGCGGCAAGGGAGCTGCCGGTCTGCTCTATGGCGGCGACTTCAGCCAGCTTGGCAAGCAGGCCGTGGCTGCGGGGGCCGTCCTCGCCTACTCGTTCATCCTCACCTACATCATCGGTAAGTTGATCGATGTGACGATCGGGTTCCGCATCAGCGAAGAAGATGAGGTCACCGGCATCGACCAGGTCGAGCACCTCGAGACCGCGTACGACGAAGCCGGGATCATCGGTGGGTCCGCTCTGAAGACGGGAGTCTGAATATGAAGCTCGTTACAGCAGTCATAAAGCCGCACAAGTGGGAAGAGGTCCGTGAGGCCCTCGCCACTGCAGGCGTGGCCGGAATGACCGTGACCGAGGCAAGTGGATACGGCCAGCAGAAGGGACACACCGAGGTCTACCGCGGTGCGGAGTACGACGTCTCGCTGGTTCCCAAGATCCGTCTCGAGGTCGTTGTCGACGATGGCGATGTCGACAGTGTCGTCGCCACCATAAGTGGTGCGGCAAAGACCGGCAAGATCGGTGACGGCAAGGTCTGGGTCATCCCTGTCGAGTCCGTCGTGCGAGTTCGCACCGGCGAGACCGATGAGTCCGCTCTCTGAACAAAAGTGGTCAAGGCTGGTGCCGCACCCGCATGGGTTCGGCGCCAGTCTTCGCTTCCGCCCACGACCCGCGCTTCGCCGTGCGATAGTGTCCGCGACCGTCAGCGCATGGAATGGCAGCTCGGAGGCGACATGAATTCAGGCGACACCGCATGGATGCTGGCTTCATCGGCACTCGTGCTGCTGATGGCACCGGGTCTGGCGTTCTTTTACGGCGGCATGGTCCGCGCCAAGAGCGTGCTCAACATGATGATGATGAGCTTCATGGCGATGGCGATCGTCCCGGTCGCCTGGTTCTTGTATGCCTACAGCCTGGCTTTTGATGACAGCACGGGCGGCGTGATCGGGGGGCTTGGGCATGTTGGTCTTCGTGGTATCTCGCCCGACTCCTTGACTGGGACGATCCCGACGTACGTCTT
Source organism: uncultured Aeromicrobium sp. (assembly GCA_964638755.1). Taxonomy (GTDB): domain Bacteria; phylum Actinomycetota; class Actinomycetes; order Propionibacteriales; family Nocardioidaceae; genus Aeromicrobium. The sequence goes on from CAZWZC010000014.1 coordinate 10,471, forward strand.
CGTTGTGTTCGAGCTGACGTTCGCGATTGTGACCGTGGCCCTGATCAGCGGCGCCGTCGCCGATCGGATGAAGTTCGCCGCCTGGGCCTTGTTCGTACCGGTCTGGCTCACCGTGGTCTATGCGCCCGTGGCGCACTGGGTCTTTGCCTTCGACAGCGGTGACATCGCGGGTGGATGGATCGCCAACAAGCTCGGTGCCCTCGACTTCGCCGGCGGCACCGTGGTCGAGATCAGCTCGGGCGCCTCGGCACTTGCCCTCGCGCTCATTGTCGGCAAACGGGTCGGCTGGAAGCGCGATCCCATGCGTCCCCACAATCTTCCATCGGTTTTGCTCGGTGCGGGTCTGCTCTGGTTCGGCTGGATCGGATTCAACGCCGGCTCGGCGCTCGGCGCCAATCAACTTGCCAGTCTTGCGCTGATCAACACGGTCGCCGCTGGCGCTGCCGCGATGCTCGGCTGGCTTGCGATCGAGGTGATGCGTGATGGCAAGGGCACGAGTTTCGGTGCAGCCTCCGGGGTTGTGGCCGGCCTCGTTGCCATCACGCCGTCCTGCGGCTCGGTTTCGCCGCTTGGTGCCCTCGTGGTCGGCGCCACGGCCGGTGGAATCTGCGCATTCGCGATCGGCCTCAAATTCAGACTCGGCTATGACGATTCTTTGGACGTGGTGGGTGTTCACCTAGTCGGCGGGATCGTCGGCACGCTCCTGATCGGCTTGCTTGCCAGCAACACGGCAATCAGGCTGTTGGGCTTTGGTCACGCGGGCTTGTTCTACGGTGGCGGACTCGATCAGCTGGGCAGACAACTCGTCGCTGTCGTGGTTGTGCTCGTCTATGCGTTCACCTGCACCTATGTGATCGCAACAGTGATTGACAGCGTGATCGGCTTGCGCGTTGACGAAGAGCACGAGGTCACCGGCATCGATCAGACCGAGCACCTGGAGACCGCGTACGACCACTTGGGATCTGCTACCGGCGGACTTGGATAGGGACTGAAGATGAAGCTCGTGACCGCGGTGATCAAGCCGCACAAGTGGGAGGAGGTCCGCGAGGCCCTCGCCGCTGCTGGTGTTGCCGGTATGACTGTGACCGAAGCCAGCGGGTATGGCCAGCAGAAGGGACACACCGAGGTCTATCGCGGTGCTGAGTATGACGTCTCGCTTGTTCCCAAGATCCGTCTCGAGGTCGTCGTGGATGACGGTGACGTGGATCTGGTGGTCAGCACGATCAGCGGTGCGGCCAAGACCGGCAAGATCGGTGACGGCAAAGTCTGGGTGATGCCCGTCGAGTCCGTGGTGCGTGTTCGCACCGGCGAGACCGACGAGGCGGCACTCTGAGCCGGTGATCGACCGCGCGGAGCCAGCACAGCGGCGGCGTGAGCGAGCCCTCGAGGCCGACCTGACGCTCGGTCAGCACTTCGCGACCGCAGTCGCTGCGGAGCCGGGGTTCGCCCTGGTCGCCGTTGGTGGGTATGGTCGCAGTGAGTTGTCACCCTTCAGCGACCTTGATGTCGTGCTGCTGCACCATCCAGGTCTCGATGACGACCACGTGCGTGAGGTCGCCGAGGCGATCTGGTACCCGATGTGGGACGGCAACGTCGCGCTCGACCACTCCGTACGTGACACGCGGCAGATGCGTGAAGCCGCCACGACCGATCATCGCGCCGCGATGGGCATGCTCGATGCACGCGTCATTGCTGGCGAGGCCGAGCTGGTGACCACCCTGCGTTCTGAGGTGCTCGCCGACTGGCGCCGTGACGCTCGCCGACGTGTCGGCGAGGTGCGCGATGCTCGCAACGCCCGGATAGAACGCACGGGTTGGTTGGCGCACTCGGCCGTCCCAGACCTCAAGGAGTCGGGCGGCGGCCTCCGCGACACGATTGTTCTGCGAGCGCTGGTTGCGACGTGGTTGATCGACGTCCCGCGCGAGGAGTCAGAATCACTGCGCCGCTCGTTGCTCGACGTGCGGGACGCCCTGCACGAAGTCAGTGGCCGCCGGGTGGAACGACTCGATGCTGAGCTCATGCCGGAGGTGGCGTCCAAGCTCGGAATGGACGCTGAGGAGCTCGACCTGTACGCCCGTCACCTTGGTCGCCGCATCGCGCACCTGTCGTCCCTGGCCTGGAAACGCATCGATCGCGCGGTCGCGACCTCGACCCGCAAGCCCAAGATCTCGCCGACCGGTCCGGTGGTCGACCGCCTGGCCGAAGGGGTCGGCCTGCTTGACGGCGAGGTGATCATCACCCAGCGCGCCGATCCAGCGAGCGACCCCGAGCTGGCGCTGCGGTCTGCTGCGGTCGCGGCTCGGGACGGCCATCCGCTGGGAGCCGGTTCAGCGGCGCGGCTGGCAGCGACGATGGGGCAGATGCACGAGCCATGGTCACGGTCGTCGACCAGGCTGATGGTCGATCTGCTCACCTCTGGTCCGGGTCTCATACCGGTCTGGGACGAGCTCGACTTCGCCGGCGTGATCGATCGTCTGCTGCCTGAGTGGGACGCCATCAGGCTGCGCGGTTCGTCGTCGCCGGTGCACAGCTTCACGGTCGACCGGCACAGTCTCGAAACCTGCGTGTTCGCGTCCGAGGTGCAGCGCGATGTCGCGAGACCAGACCTGCTGGCCGTAGCCGCGTTGCTCCATGACATCGGCAAGGGCACGAACGGCGACGACCACAGCGTCGACGGTGAACCGATGGCGGTCTCAATTGCCACGCGGTGGGGATTTGACCCCGACGACGCAGCCACGATCGGCCGACTCGTGAGGTGGCACCTGCTTCTGCCGACCATCGCGACACGACGAGACATCGAGGATCCATCGACGGCAGCCAATGTTGCGGAGGTCGTTCAGACGGCTGACTTCCTTGAGCTGCTTGCTGCGTTGTCGGCATCCGATGCCCAGGCGACCGGCCCTGCGGCGTGGACCACATGGCGCAAGGGGCTCATCGAGGGGCTGGTTGCCAAGACTCGTTCGCAGCTCGACGATGCGGTCACCAGTCCCGACCCGCAGGCGTACGAGGGGTGGCCGACCCACGTACCGATACCCGACTACGGGGCCACCGGGCCCGCCGACTTCACTCTTGAGGTTGACGCTCACAAGGACGGATCTCTGCTCACGGTAGTGACGTCGAGTCGGCGCGGTGTGATGGGTGATCTCGCGGGTGGGCTTGCCCTTGCAGGACTCGCGATTCGATCCGCCCGCACGGTGACCCTCGGCGACGCAGCTGTCTCCTTGTGGGAGGTGTCACGGGCCGACGTCGATGCGACTCGACTGCGTGAACGTCTGCGACCCGCACTCGCCGGCGAGCTCGATCTCGCCGCCAGGCTCGAGCTCAAGGCGATCGACGACACTCAGGGGTCGCGGGTGCGACTCCTCGATCGGCTTTCCGAGACAGCCACCTTGCTCGAGGTCAGGGCCCAGGATCGCCGCGGGCTGGTGTGGACGGTGTGTCACGAGATCGCCCTGCTTGACCTGTCGATCCGCTCGGCGCACATGTCGACGTACGGCACCGAGGTGCGTGACGTGTTCTACGTCGTCGACGCAGCCGGCAACCGGCTTGATGACGCTGCGGGCCAAGAGCTCCGTGATCGCGTCGCAGCTGCCCTCGGCTGAGCGGTGACTTGCGGTCGATCCGCTGAGGTGAGCGGTGACCTAGGGTCGACCACCAGGGCCTGCATTGACTCCAACTCACCGCTCGCGACGAGAGGTCGGCGCTAAGTCACCGCTTCGTGATGCAGCATGGGTGGCTCAGTTAGGCTGATTGCGCCCCGTACCTGAACCAAGGACACCGCTTTCACATGTTCGACACCTTGCAGGACCGACTCCAGTCGGCGTTCAAGAACCTCCGCGGCAAGGGTCGACTGTCCGAGGCCGACATCGATGCCGTGGCGCGCGAGATCAGGGTCGCTCTGCTCGACGCCGATGTGGCCGTCCCCGTCGTCCGCGAGTTCATTGCCAACGTCAAACAGCGTGCCGCGGGAGCTGAGGTCAGCCAGGCGCTCAATCCGGCGCAACAGGTCATCAAGATCGTCAACGATGAGTTGGTCACGATCCTCGGTGGCGAGACGCGCCGTATCCGCTATGCCAAGACCGGCCCCACCGTCATCATGCTCGCCGGTCTCCAGGGTGCCGGCAAGACGACGTTGGCCGGCAAGCTGGGGCTCTGGCTGAAGTCACAGGGCAAGTCGCCGATGCTGGTCGCGGCCGATCTCCAGCGTCCCAACGCCGTGACCCAGTTGCAGGTCGTCGGCGAGCAGGCCGGGGTCACGGTCTTCGCACCAGAGCCCGGCAACGGCAAGGGCAACCCGATCAAGGTGGCCAAGGCGGGCCTCAAGGAAGCGCAGCGCACGCTTCATGACGTCGTGATCGTCGACACCGCAGGACGCCTGGGCATCGACGAAGAGCTGATGAAGCAGGCTGCCGACATCCGCGCTGCGGTCGACCCGGACGAAGTTTTGTTCGTCATCGACGCGATGATCGGACAGGACGCGGTGTTGACGGCGCAGGCATTCCTCGAGGGTGTCGACTTCACCGGGGCCGTTCTCACCAAGCTCGACGGCGATGCACGCGGTGGCGCTGCCCTGTCCGTACGCTCGATCACCGGTCGACCCATCATGTTCGCGTCCACCGGCGAGAAGTTGTCCGACTTCGACGTCTTCCACCCCGACCGCATGGCCGGACGCATCCTGGACATGGGCGACATGATGTCGCTCATCGAGCAGGCCGAAAAGGTCTTCGACGAGGAGGAGGCCAACAGGGCTGCCGAGAAGCTCATGGGTGGTTCGTTCACCCTGCAGGACTTCCTCGGCCAGATGGAAGCCATCTCCAAGATGGGATCCATGTCCAAGATCATGGGCATGCTCCCCGGCATGGGCGCGATGAAGGAGCAGCTCGACAACTTCGATGAGCGCGAAGTCGACCGGATCAGGGCGATCATCTTGTCGATGACGCCGGCCGAGCGCGACAACCCCAAGATGATCGACGGATCACGCCGCTCGCGCATATCCAAGGGTTCGGGCACTCAGGTCAAGGACGTCAACCAGCTCGTCGACCGCTTCTTCGATGCGCGCAAGATGATGCAGCAGATGGCCAAGGGAGGCGGGATGCCGGGCATGCCCGGAATGCCGGGTATGCCTGGGCTCCCCGGACCCGGGAAGCGTGCCGGCGCCAAGCAGAAGCCTCAGCAGAAGAAGGGCAAGCGCGTCTCCGGCAACCCGGCCAAGCGGGCAGCCGAGGCGGCAGCAGCCAAGAAGTCCGACGGCGCGAGCGCCTTCGGTTTCCCGGCTGGCGGCAAGGACGACTTCGAGCTGCCCCAGGAGCTCAAGGACCTGATGTAGCAACCCGGGTCTTTTGTTTCCGACGGACCACCGTCAGGACGACTCCGATCAGGCAGATGGCTGCCGCAACGGTGTCATCGAGCAGCTCCTGCGCTGTGCTCACGCTGATGTCGTAGGGATCGGCCAGGTATGGAACGGCAACACCGGTGAGCGTTGCCCCGATCGCCAACCAGAAGACCTGGCTGGTTGACCAGTCCTCAACGTGTGACCATCGGGAGACGACCACACAGGTTGCCGTGATCACCACGACTGCGACCGCAAGCGCCCAACCGCTCTCGCCGGGCAGGTAGAGCAGGTAGGCGACGAATCCCAGAAGAGCCAGCGACCATGACGGAGGCACGTTCAGTGCGATGGTGGCCGGCTTGGTACCCCGGACCATCGCGGCCGCCACCAGCAGGGCGACGACCAGCAGTGCTGTTGCAACCTGGATCGGCGACGCCTGGAAGCCATGCCCGTCCTCGTCCTTGACACCGAAATGGTTGACCAGCGTCGACAGTACGTAAAGCACCCCGACCATCCACAGGCCTGCTCGGCTGAGCCACGGGGAAGAGGGACGCCGCGACCACGCCTCGGCCAGGGTGATCGGCAGCGTGATGCTGACGACGACGTGGCCCGCCACGAAGTTGACGAGGTAATACAGGCTGATGTCGATCCCGTCGATGTGAACCGGGTGCTGGAAGTCGTAGCGGCCGTAGCTGGGGTTGAACAGCGACTGGTCGACCACACCGGCCTGGAAGACGCCGAATGCGGCGGCCAGCAACAGAATCGCCGGCCACCCACGCCGTGTCCGCCGCACAAACTCGCGAGTCAGCAGCGCGGCTCCTCCGTACATCGGACCGAGGAACACCACCACCAAAAGCGCGTCCGTGAACGGAATGCCCACCCCACGACATCTCGGCCATCCACGGAGCAATCACCATGACGGCGACAGCCGATCCCCAGCGGCTACGTGATGACATGTCGCGAGCCTAGATTCGGCTAGGGCGCTGCCGCATCGACCGAAGGTCTACCGAAGTTCGTCAGAGGTTTACCCACAACCCGCTGCGGCGCCGCGATCGATGACATTTGTCGTGATGATCCGTCGGCGCAGCGGGATAACCTGCAGTAATGCTCATCCCGCTGCTGCGGACCTACCTCGCGCCTTACAAATGGCCCATAGCGGTGGTCGTCTTCTTCCAACTCGTGCAGACGATCGCCAACCTCTATCTCCCGGGTCTCAACGCCGACATCATCGACAGGGGCATCGTTGAGGGCAACACCGGATTCATCGTCCACACGGGCATGATCATGCTGGCAATCACGGTGGCGCAGGTCGTTTGCACGATCGTGGCGGTCTACTACGGGGCGCGTACGTCGATGGCGCTCGGCCGTGACCTACGCGCAGGTGTGTTCGGCAAGGTCGAGACGTTCGCTGCCCGGGAGATGACCGAGCTAGGAGCACCGACGTTGATCACCCGCACGACCAACGACGTGCAGCAGGTCCAGCTCCTGGTGTTCATGGCGCTGACGATGCTCGTGGCTGCGCCGATCATGGGTTTCGGCGGCATCTTCATGGCGTTGCGCCAAGACGTCAAGCTGTCCGGGCTCCTGGTCGTCGTGCTACCCATCCTGGTCGTCTGCCTTGGGCTGATCATTCGCCAGATGCGGCCACTGTTTCGTGAGATGCAAGTTCGTATCGATGCGATCAACGGGGTGATGCGCGAACAGATCATGGGCATCCGTGTCATCAGGGCATTCGTCAAGGAGGACTACGAGACTGATCGCTTCCATGACACGAACCGCGCCAACATGGAGGTCGCCATCGCGGCAGGCAAGCTGATGGGGATGTTCTTCCCGCTGGTCATGCTGGTCATGAACGGGTCGATCGTCCTCGCGACATGGATCGGCGGATTTCGGGTTGGCAGCGGGGATCTTGATGTTGGCACCTTGACGGCGTTCCAGGCCTACATCACCCAGATCCTGATGTCAGTGATGATGACGACCTTCCTGCTCATGATCTGGCCGCGCGCGGAGGTGTCAGCCGAGCGCATCACCGAGGTGCTCGACACAGCACCGAGTGTCCTCGCACCAGATGATGCCGTCCAGGTCACGTTGGGTGGCGGTCGCATTGACATCGAAAAGGCGTCATTCGCGTTCCCGGGTGCTGAGCAGGACGTGCTTCACGAGATCGACATGACCGCCCGGCCGGGGGAGACCACCGCGATCATCGGATCGACAGGCAGCGGCAAGTCGACGCTCCTCAGCCTGATTCCCCGCCTGTTCGACGCGACAGCTGGAGCGGTACGCATCGACGGTCACGACGTACGTTCGCTGTATCCCGAAGATGTGTGGACGTCGATCGGGCTCGTCCCGCAGCGACCCTTTCTGTTTGGTGGCACCGTGGCATCAAATCTTCGTTACGGGAGGCCAGAAGCCACAGACGAAGAGCTCTGGGACGCGCTCGAGATCGCGCAGGCCAAGGATTTCGTGACCAAAATGCCCGAGCAGCTCAATGCGCCCATTGCCCAAGGCGGCACCAACGTCTCGGGCGGTCAGCGCCAGCGCCTCGCCATTGCTCGCGCGATCGTCAAGCGTCCGCCGATCTACCTGTTCGACGACTCGTTCTCGGCACTCGACTATGCGACTGACGCCGCGCTGCGCGGCGCCCTTCGGACCGTCACCGCGAATGCCGCGGTGGTGATCGTCGCCCAACGGGTCTCCACGATCCGTAACGCTGATCGCATCGTGGTACTCGACGAGGGCCGAGTCGTTGGCACCGGATCCCACAGCGATCTCATGGAGAGCTGCGAGATCTACCGCGAGATCGTCCTCTCCCAGCTCACTGAGGAGGAGGCAGCATGAGCGAGCGCCTGCGAGCTCACGGGGGCTCAGTCGTCGTGCCGGTGTCTCCGTATGTTTGCTTCTCCTCGGAGGCGGCGGCATGAGTGGGGGACCTGGTCGTTTCGCCGCGATGGGTATGCAGCCGTCCAAGCCCAAGGACTTCAAGGCCACGTTCAGGCGTCTGGCCGAGCGGTTCCTGCGTGACCGCATTGTCGTATGGGGTGTCATTGCCTTTGGTGTCGTGGCCACGACCTTGTCAGTCGTTGGCCCGAGGATTCTCGGTCACGCAACTGACCTCGTGTTCACGGGATTTCTCAACGCCAAGTTTCCAGCAGGTGTGACCAAGGCGCAGATCGTCCAGCAGTTGCGCGAAAGGGGCGATGACAAGCTCGCCTCATTGATCGGCTCCGTGGACCTGCAGCCGGGCGCTGGCATCGACTACAAGTCGTTGTCGTGGGTCCTTGGTGGAGTGCTCGTGCTGTATGTGGTCGCATCAGCGTTGCAGTGGTTCCAGGCGGTTCTCACCACGACAGTTGTGCAGCGCACCGTGGCAGCGCTGCGCGATGACGTGGAGGCCAAGATCCACCGGCTGCCACTTTCGTACTTCGACCGTACGGACCGCGGAGAGGTGCTGTCGCGCACGACCAACGACATCGACAACATCGCGCAGTCGTTCCAGCAGACGATGAGTCAGCTGCTCACCTCGATCCTGATGGTGATCGGCACCCTGACGATGATGCTGATCATCTCGCCGCTGCTCGCTCTCGTCGCAGTGGGCACGATCCCGATTGCCTTCCTGCTGACCAAGGCGATCACCAAGCGTTCGCAGCCGCAGTTCATGGCGCAGTGGGCCAGCACCGGCAGGCTCAACGGCCACATCGAGGAGGTCTTCACCGGCCACGAGGTTGTCAAGGTGTTCGGTCGCCAGGCTGAAGCCCGGCAGGTGTTCGATGAGCGCAATGACGAGCTCTATCGGTCGGCGTTCAAGGCGCAGTTCATCTCTGGCGTGATCCAGCCGGTGATGATGTTCGTGTCCAACATCAACTATGTGCTCGTCGCGGTGATTGGAGGGCTGCGAGTCGCCTCCGGCTCGCTCAGCATCGGCGAGGTCCAGGCGTTCATCCAGTACTCCCGCCAGTTCACCCAACCCCTCACGCAGGTTGCCGCGATGATCAACCTTCTGCAGTCGGGAGTGGCGTCGGCCGAGCGGGTCTTTCAGCTTCTCGACGAGCCGGAGGAGAACGCCGATGTGGCCGATGCGCCCTTCCCCGACCCCGTGCGTGGTCGGGTCGTGTTCGACGAGGTCTCTTTCTCCTACAAGTCCGATGAGCCGCTGATCGAGCACCTGAACCTGACGGCCGAACCGGGTCAGACGATCGCGATCGTCGGGCCGACAGGTGCCGGCAAGACCACTCTGACCAATCTGGTGCTCCGCTTCTACGACATCCAAGGCGGTCGAATCCTGCTCGATGACGTCGACATCTCGCACATGGACCGCAACTTGCTGCGGAAGAACTTCGGCGTGGTGTTGCAGGACACCTGGCTCTTCAAGGGCACGATCCGAGAGAACATCGCATATGGCGCGCATCGTGCCACTGAGGAGCAGGTCATGGCCGCAGCGGAGGCGGCGTATGTCGACCATTTCGTGCGCACGTTGCCGGACGGCTACGACACCGTGATCGAGGACGAGGGCACCAATGTCAGCGCCGGTCAGCGCCAGCTGCTGACGATCGCCCGTGCCTTCCTCGCCAATCCCGCGATTCTCGTGCTGGACGAGGCCACCAGCTCGGTTGACACTCGGACCGAGGCGCTGGTGCAGGGTGCGATGGAGCAACTGCGCTCGGGTCGTACGTCATTCGTCATCGCGCACCGGCTGTCAACGATCCGCGACGCCGACCACATCGTGGTGATGGAGGACGGCCACATCGTCGAGCAGGGCACACATGATTCGTTGCGCGCCGCGGGCGGAGCATACGAGCGCCTCTACAGTGCCCAGTTCGCCGGCTCGACAGTCTGATCAGGTCAAGAACTTCGCGACCCGATCCCTGGGTCGGCCGATGATGGCACGGTCGCCGCGCACGAGCACGGGTCGCTGCATGAGCCGCGGATGCTCGACGAGCAGATCGGCGACCGCCTCGGGCGTCGTGTAGTCGTCGGCGCTTAGGCCGAGGTCCTTGAAGAAGCCGTCCTTGCGTACGAGCTCGGCCGCCGGGTCCTCGAGCTTGTCGATCAGGTCGAGCAGCTCGTCGCGGGTGAGTGGCTTCTTGAGGTACTGCACGACGCCGGGCGCAACCCCGCGCTCGAATGCCTCGTCTAGCGCGTGCCGCGAGGTGGAACAAGCGGTGTTGTGCAGGATCGTCACGTCGGTCATGTGGCGAGCATACGACGGCCCGAGAATCGGCTGCCGGTTGTCGAGTTGCCATGCGACGATGTCTGGATGTGGGAGGCGTTTTCGCACAATCTGAAGGATCCGGCCGGTGCCGCGATCCCGTTCTTCCTGCTGTTCATGCTCATCGAGATGGCAGTCGTACGTCGCGAGGAACGCGCCGATCGTCTACATGACGAGTCGAGCGCTGGTCAGGTTGTCCAAAGGGCCGGTGACGTGATGGTCAAGGGCTACCTCAAGCAGGACACCCGGGCCAGCTTGACGATGTTCTTCGGGTCAATCGGATTCTCAGCGGTGTTCCGGACGGCAGCGTTCCTGCTCTACACGGTGATCTACGTCCACCTCGCACCGTGGCACCTGTCCGCCAAGAATCCGTGGACATGGGTAGGAGTGCTGATCGGCGTCGACCTGCTGTTCTACCTCTACCACCGCTTCGCTCATCGAGTACGTCTCGGCTGGGCGGGCCACCAGGCGCACCACTCGAGCGTCTATTTCAACTTCTCGACCGCACTGCGGCAGAAGTGGAATCAATGGTTCGAGGTCGTCGTTTGGTTGCCGCTGCCCTTCCTCGGCGTGCCGCCGTGGATGATCTACTTCGTCTTCTCCATCAATCTGATCTGGCAGTTCCACCTGCACACAGAGAAGATCGGGAAACTGCCGCGCTGGTGGGAAGCCATCTTCAACACTCCGTCACACCACCGCGTGCACCACGGCTCGGACCCGATCTACCTTGACCGCAACTACGCCGGCATGTTGATCATCTGGGATCGGATGTTTCGCTCGTTCCAACCTGAGCTCCACCGCCCGACATACGGCCTGACGGTGCCGGTCGGGACCTACAACGTCTGGTCGCTGCAGTACGGCGAGTACAAACGCATCTGGCTGGACGCCCGTCGAGCGCCACGGTTGCGCGACAAGCTGGGCTACGTGTTCGGCCCGCCCGGCTGGGCGCCCAAGATGCTTCCCTAAGCGCCCAGCACCTCCCGTAGAGCCGCGACGTGCCCGTCGAACGCCTTCTTTCCCGCTGACGTCAGACGTACGCGGACGCGCCGTCGGCGATCCTCAAGTGGTCGCTCGATCGCGATGTAACCCGCGTCCTCGAGCGTCGCGAACTGCTTGGAAAGCGCCGAGTCCGACAGCTTGAGGTGATCGCGGACGAAGGCGAAGTCGATCCAGTCCGCCGGAGCCAACAAAGCGACGATCGACAACCGCGTACTTGGATGTATGAGCTCATCGAACTTCGCCTCGGTCATTCCTCGATCCGCTCCACGCGTCGCCGGATGGCGGCCATGAGGGTCGGCCCCCCACACAGGATTGCGACTGCGGCGAAGCCCGCTGCGATGGTCGAAGCGTGCTCGGCACCATCGGCATCGACAGCAAATCCCACGGCGACGGTCGCGAGTGTCAGTGCGAGCAACCAGCCGAAAAGCACGGCCGGTAGGTGCCGGCCCACAGTGCTGCGACGAATGCTCATCTGGCTCGACTTGTGGCGTCCCGAGAACAGTCGCGAAGCGACTGCGGCATGCGCGGCGCCGAAGAGAAGCGTCGCGGCACTGGTCACCCAGACATTGCCGAAGTCGGTGGCGACACCGATCAGCAACCACGCGACGGCAAGACCCCACCAGTACCAGCCAGGCATGTCGATCTCGGCGATCACGCGTCGACGTTCTTCGTCGACCGCACGCAGGGCCTGGCGTGCATCGTCCTTGCTGATGTCCTTTGTCATGGTGCTCCTTCAGTTTCCTAGTAGGAAACTGAATCTAGGCTTTCCAACTAGGAAAGTCAAAGCCGCAGTTCGCCGAGAACGCTGTCGTGTGGAAAGAATGGGCACATGAGCAATGAGCGCAAGCAAAACGTCCGACTCGATGTCGACGACGCAATCTGCACCATCACGATCGATCGGCCCGAGGTGCGAAATGCCGTCGATGGACCGACGGCACGCGAGCTGCGCGACGCGTTCGAGGAGTTTGAGGGCAATGGGGATCTGGCGGTGGCCGTGCTCACCGGCGCGGAGGGCACGTTCTGCGCGGGTGCCGACCTGCACGCATTCGAGGACTCGCAGCGGCGCAACGAGCTCGATCCTGCTGGCGGGGGAGAAGGGCCGATGGGTCCGTCACGCATGGAGCTCACCAAGCCCGTCATCGCAGCAGTCGCCGGACATGCCGTGGCCGGTGGTCTCGAGCTGGCTCTGTTTGCCGATCTGCGCGTCGTGGAGGAAGACGCCGTGTTCGGCGTGTTCTGCCGGCGATGGGGCGTCCCGCTGATCGACGGCGGCACGGTTCGCCTCCCGCGCATCGTGGGTCAGGGCCGCGCCCTCGACATGATCCTGACAGGCCGGCCGGTCGGCGCGCACGAGGCGCTGCAGATGGGTCTCGCCAATCGCGTCGTGCCGACTGGGGAGTCATTGACTGTCGCGCACGACCTCGCCGAGCAGATCGCGGCGTTCCCGGTCGCCTGCATGCGCGCCGATCGTGCGTCGGCATACCGCCAGTGGGACCTGCCTCTCGACGCAGCGCTGCGATCGGAGGGCGCAGCCGGCGTGCACCTCCTGATGGCCGAAACCGAGGCCACTGAAGGCGCCAAGGCGTTCAGCGGCGGTGCGGGTCGACACGGGGAGTTCTGATCGCCAACCGCACCGAATTGGAGCGAAGGCATGAAGTCTGGCAGAATGACTCGTCGCGTCCGGTACGCGTGAGGGCCCTCTCAGCCACATGCCTCCGGCACACAGATTTCGTCGGCCGTGTCCCCACGCGGCACCGGCAAGTCACCACATACAAGATTCTGAGGAGACACCACACTCGTGGCAGTCAAGATTCGCCTGAAGCGCATGGGCAAGATCCGCACGCCGTTCTACCGCATCGTCATCGCCGATTCGCGCACCAAGCGCGACGGTCGCGTGATCGAGGAGATCGGCACGTACAATCCCAAGGCTGACCCGTCGATCATCACGGTCGATGGAGAGCGTGCCAAGTACTGGCTCGGAGTCGGTGCGCAGCCGACCGAAGCCGTCGCCGCCCTGCTGAAGATCACCGGAGACATCGGTGGGAAGAACACCATGAAGTTCGCCGAGCCCAAGCGCGACAAGGAAGAGATCTTCCAGGAAGCGCTCAAGGAGCTTCACAGCGACAACAAGGCTGACGCGGTGACTCGCAAGGCCGCAGCTGCCAAGAAGGCTGCTGCTGCCAAGGAAGCGGACGCTGCCAAGGAAGCCACCACGGCCAAGAAGAAGGCCGACACTGCGCCTTCTGATGGGGCGAAGGCTGATGCCCCCGTGGAGTCGCCGGCTGTCGACGCTCCTGCTGCAGAGGTCAAGGCCGAAGCGCCTGCCGCTGAGGCAGCACCCTCCGACGAGGTCAAGGTCGACGAGCCTGCCGCCGAAGAGGCGCCGGCTGATGAGGCGAAAGCCTGATCATGGCCGCACCCATCGTTGAGGTCATCGAGCACCTGGTCGCCGGCATCGTCGACAATCCCGACGACGTCAACGTACGAGCCAAGCAGACGCGCAACGGTGAACTGTTCGAGGTCAGGGTCAATCCCAGCGACCTCGGCAAGGTCATCGGACGTCAAGGTCGAACTGCAACCGCCATCCGCAAGGTCGCTGGCGCGATCGCCGGCAGGGGCGGCGCGCGCATCGACTTCGTGGACGTCGACCGACGCAGCTGAGACCGTGCTCGCCTGCTGGCAGTCGAGGACGGTCTTCCCATGCAGGTGGTGATCGGCCGCATCGGTCGGGCTCACGGCATTCGCGGTGAGCTCAACGTAGACATCCGAACTGACGAGCCCGATCGGCGTTTCGCCCGGGGCTCGTCAGTCATCTGCGGCGACCGCGTGTTGACCGTCGCATCGGCTCGCCACCACAGCGGCAGACTGGTCGTCGCGTTTCGCGAGATCGCCGATCGCACAGCCGCTGAGAGCCTGCACGGCAAGACGCTCGAGACGGAGATCGATCCCACCGAGGTGCCTGATGATCCTGAAGAGTTCTACGACCACCAGCTGGTCGGCCTCCAGGTGCGCAGCGGAGACGCAGTCGTGGGCACGGTCACCGGCATCGTGCATGGGCCGCACCAGGACACCTTGACCATCGACATCGACGGCCGCGAGGTCTTCATTCCGTTCGTCACGGCACTGGTGCCGGAAGTCAGCGTCACCGGTGGTTTCGTCACTGTCAACGAGATCGATGGCCTGCTCGATCCGGCCCAGGCAGAGACGGCTGAATGATGCGCATCGACGTCATCTCGATTTTTCCTGCCTATCTCGACGCGCTGCAGCTCTCGCTCGCCGGCAAGGCGCAAGCGGCAGGGTTGCTGAATGTCAAAGCGCACGACCTGCGGGAATTCACCGGCGACAAGCACCGCAGCGTCGATGACACCCCATACGGCGGTGGCGCCGGCATGGTGATGAAACCCGAGCCGTGGGGTGAAGCGCTCGATGCCGTCACGACGGACGCGGCGGTCATCATCGTGCCGACCCCATCGGGCGAGGTGTTCACCCAGCGCACGGCCGAGCGTCTCAGCACCGAGTCGCACCTGGTTTTCGCCTGCGGCCGCTACGAAGGCATTGACCAGCGCGTTGCGGAGCACGCCGCCACCCGCTGGCGGGTCGAGGAGATCTCGCTCGGCGACTTCGTCCTCAATGGGGGAGAGGTAGCCACCCTGGCGATGATCGAAGCCGTCGTACGCCTCGTCCCGGGCTTCATGAGCAACCCCGAGTCGCTGACCGAGGAGTCGCACGGCGAGGACGGGCTGCTTGAATATCCGGTCTACACCAAGCCAGCCTCGTGGCGAGACCTCGACGTGCCCGAGGTCCTGCTTTCGGGCAACCACGCCGCGATCGCCGCGTGGCGTCGGGATCAGGCACGCGCCCGAACCCGACAGCGTCGCGGGATCGACTGAGTCAATTTCTTTCGAACCCGTCCGGTGTGGCAACATTGACCCTTGGCGCAGGATGGTTCTGCCGCAGGGGCACCATCGCCGACCGCCACATGACATTCATTCACGAAGCAATCCGTAGGTGACCTGTGGCACCAACGAGGAGACAGCAATGACGAACATCATCGACCAGGTCTCGGGCGAGTCGCTCCGCACCGACCTCCCCAGCTTTCGCGCCGGCGACACCCTTGAGGTTCACGTCAGGGTCATCGAGGGAAGCCGTTCGCGCGTCCAGGTGTTCAAGGGCGTCTGCCTCAAGGTCCAGGGTTCTGGCATCGGCCGTACCTTCACGGTTCGCAAGATCAGCTTTGGTGTCGGCGTCGAGCGCACCTTCCCGCTGCACACCCCGGTGATCGAGAAGATCGAGATCGCCAGCCGCGGGGACGTACGTCGCGCGAAGCTCTACTATCTCCGCACCCTGCGCGGCAAGGCTGCCAAGATCAAGGAAAAGCGCGAAGACTGATCGCGTCGACGACGCATTGTGCGAAGCGGCTAGGCTCACCGCGTGACTGAGAAGCGACAGCTCCCCGTCTGGCAGGAGTCGATCCTTCTGGTCATCACCGCGATGGTGATGGCGGTGATCGTCAAGACGTTCTTCCTGCAGGCCTTCTACATCCCATCGGAGTCGATGGAGCCGACCATGCTTGTCGACGACAAGCTCCTGGTCCAGAAGGTGTCCTACTGGTCGGGTGAGCCCAAACGCGGTGACATCGTGGTGTTCGACGACCCGGGCGGTTGGCTCGGTGAGGAGGAGTCCCGCCACGCAACCAACCCCATCCAGCGCGCGCTCGAGACGGTCGGCTTGTTTCCGACCGGCGGGCACTTGATCAAGCGCGTCATCGGAGTTGGCGGTGACGAGGTGGTCTGCTGCACCGAGGCTGGCAAGCTCACGGTGAACGGCAAGGCGCTTGACGAGCCATACCTTCTCGATGAGTCGGCGACGGTGGACCAACGCTTCGATGTCGTGGTCCCCAAGAACCACCTGTGGGTGATGGGCGACAACCGCGGCAACTCTGCTGACTCGCGATCGCACCTGGGTGACCCGGGCGGCGGGTTTATCGCCGAGAAGGAAGTCGTCGGCAAGGCGTGGTTGCGTGTATGGCCGTGGAATCGCGCCGGATTCATTCACAAGCCCTCGTCCTTCGAAGTCGTCAACGGACAGAACTGAAACAGACGTGACGCGACTCGCCAAAGGTGCGACGATCCGGCGTGACGCCGGCTTGTACGGCTTTGAGCGTGCCCTTGCCCGGCAAGGACTGTTTCCTGTCGCTGGTGTCGACGAGGCGGGTCGTGGCGCTTGCGCGGGGCCACTCGTCGCTGCGGCGGTGGTACTGGATCGACCGATCCCAGGCATCGCCGATTCCAAGCTGCTCAGCGAGGCACGCCGCGAAAAGTGCTTCGAGCTGATCATGAAGCGTGCAGCCGACGTGTCGGTCGTCGTCGTCCCGGCCGTCGACTGCGACGAAATGGGTATGCACGTTGCCAACATCTCGGCACTGCGTCGCGCGCTCGCCCGTCTGACCGTCAGGCCTGGCTACATCCTCACGGACGGATTCCCAGTCGATGGCCTCGGCGTCCCAGGTCTCGCGGTGTGGAAGGGTGATCGCGTGGCGGCATCGATCGCCGCGGCATCGATCGTCGCCAAGGTGACCCGCGACCGCATGATGGTCAACCTGCACGAGCAATATCCGCAATACGATTTCGCCACGCACAAGGGCTACTGCACATCGCTACACCAGGAGAAGCTCGACGCGTTCGGCCCGTGCGAGGAGCACCGCAGGCGATACGTCAATGTACGAGCAGCGATGGAGGTAGCGGCACATGAGTAGCGAGGACCTCGAGCGTTACGAGTCGGAGATGGAGCTGGCGCTCTATCGCGAGTATCGCGATGTCGTATCGATCTTCAAGTACGTCGTCGAGACCGATCGTCGGTTCTACCTGTGCAATGCCGTCGACGTGAAAGTTCGTTCGGAGACCGGCGATGCGTACTTCGAGGTGACGATGAGCGATGCGTGGGTGTGGGACATCTATCGTCCCGCGCGCTTTGCCAAGACCGTCAAGGTGCTGACGTTCAAGGACGTCAACGTCGAGGAGTTGCAGGAGTCCGAGACGCAGCTGCCATCAACTGACTGAGTTTCCACAGTTCTGCGGGAACCAATTTCCTGTCCACAGGAGCGGTTCACGCGGCGCTCTGAGGGTGGCTTCCCCGCGAGGCTTGGTGGATGACGTACGCGCGCAACAAGGCCATCGGAACATTCGGCGAAAACGTGGCTGCCGAGCATCTCAAAGAGCTTGGCATGATCATCTTGGCCCGCAACTGGACCTGCAAGTTCGGTGAGATCGACATCGTTGCACGTGACGGTTCGACGTTGGTGATCTGCGAGGTCAAGACCCGGAGCAGCTCGAGCTACGGCGGGCCTTTCGAAGCGGTGACCGGACACAAGGCGATGCGGTTGCGCCGTCTGGCCATGCACTGGCTCGAGGTGCATGATGTCGAACCCCCCAGTGTGCGCATCGACGTGGTGTCGGTCGCCATGCAGCAGCGGGGTGCGCCGGTCGTCGAGCGTATTGCCGGCGTGGCCTGATGGGTGCCCCCACGCACTCGGTCACTCTCGACGGTCTCTCGGGACGGCCGATCGAGATCGAAGTCGACATCGGGGGTGGCCTGCCCGCCACTGTGCTCGTGGGACTCGCCGACACGATGGTCAACGAGGCCCGGGACCGGTGCCGCTCTGCTGTCTCCAACTCCGGTACGACATGGCCAGATCAGCGGGTCACGATCAATCTTGCACCATCGACCTTGCCGAAGTCGGGTTCGCACTACGACCTGGCGATCGCGTTGGCCGTGTTCGCTGCCAAGTCGCTGGTTCCGGCCGAGCGTCTTGAGGGTGCCGCGTTCCTTGGTGAGCTTGCGCTCGATGGACGGCTGCGCGCCATACGTGGTGTGCTTCCCGCGACCCTGGCAGCAGCTGAGGCCGGATTCGATCGAGTATTCGTTCCGGAAGTCAACGTTCCCGAGGCCGAGCTCGTCAGGGGAATCTCGGTCGTTGGTGTTCGGTCACTCCGCCAGACCGTGGCACTGCTGACGGGTGCGGAGGAGCCCGACGACCCACCGGTACCCCCGCTCGACGAGATCGCAGGACTGTCGTGGACCTCCGCTGAACGTTTGGCCCACCTTGATCTTGCCGACATCGCCGGTCAGGAGGACTCCCGCATGGCGCTGGTGGTCGCTGCTGCGGGCGGTCATCACATGCTCATGACCGGACCGCCCGGGATAGGCAAGACGATGCTCGCCCAACGGCTGCCAGGTCTGCTACCTGATCTGACGCATGAGCAATCACTTTCCGTCAGTGCAGTTCACTCCATCGCCGGGGTGCTGCCAAGCGATGCGCCGCTATTACGACGACCACCGTTTCTTGACCCGCACCACACCGCAAGTGCCGTATCGATCGTCGGTGGAGGCAGCAAGGTGATCCGCCCGGGAGCATTGTCACTGGCACACCATGGCGTCCTGTTCCTCGACGAGGCACCGGAGTTTGCTTCAAATGTGCTCGAGGCGCTACGACAGCCCTTGGAGAGCGGTCACGTGGTGGTCTCAAGGGCGGCGTTGACGGCCGCCTACCCAGCCCGGTTCCAGCTCGTCCTGGCAGCCAATCCGTGCCCGTGCGGGCTGAGCAGCGCGGTCAGCGACCAGTGTCGGTGCTCACCGCTCAGCCGCCGTCGCTATGCAGACCGGCTGTCGGGCCCGATCCGCGATCGCATCGACATCCATCGGTCGTTGTCGCCACTTGCTCGTCCAGAGTTGGTCAACGCGTTGAACAGTGCACGTTCCACCGCTGAGCTCGCTTCCAGCGTCGTGGAGGCTCGCGAGCGCCAGCAGCGGCGGTTCGCTGACACTCCGTGGTCCCTCAACAGTGCGGTGCCTGGTGTCGAGCTTCGCAAGCAGTGGCCCGTCAGCGAGCGGGGACGTGTGCTGATTGACCAGCAACTGCGTACCAACAAGCTCAATGCTCGGTCGGCCGATCGCATCCTGAGGTTGGCGTGGAGCGTGGCAGACCTCCACGGTCACGACGTGCCGTCGGGCGATGACGTCGAGACCGCGTTGTCCCTGCGCCGGGGCACCCCGCTGGGCAGCGCCATGCGCGAAATGGTGCAGGCGTCGTGAGCGACCGACAAGAACGGCTGGCGCTGAGTCTGGTGGCCGAGCCCGGCGATCCCCGCCTGGTCGACCTGTTGCGGCAGCACGAGCCGGGCCGAGTTCTTGCCGCCGCCAAGGGGGACGGAACGTCGGTGCGGGTTCCTGCGGTGTGGCGCGAACGCACGCTCGGGCTCGACTCGTTACTCGACTCCGTCAGTGCCCGCGCCAAGTCCGGCGAGCTGCGGTGGCAGTGTCCCGGCGACGCGGACTGGCCGACGGCTCTGTCCGATCTCGACCACCTCGAGCCACTGCACGGCACCAACGGTGCACCGGTAGGTCTGTGGGTGCGCGGCGCGGGCAGCCTCGCGCAACTCAGCGAACGAAGTGTGGCCATAGTCGGCGCCCGTGACTGCACGACGTACGGCGCAGAAGCAGCATCTGATCTGGGCGCAGACTGCACTGATGCTGGCTTCACGGTCATCAGTGGTGCGGCGTTCGGTGTCGACGGGTGCGCCCACCGCGGGGCGATGCTGTTGAACAAGCCAACCGTCGCCGTACTGGCCTGTGGGGCTGACGTCGACTATCCAGTCGCGCACAGTGCCCTGATCGCCGAGGTCGCGAGGTCTGGTTTGGTGGTGAGCGAGCAGGCGCCCGGGTCACACCCGCTGAAGGGTCGCTTCCTGTCGCGCAACCGGATCATTGCCGCCTTGAGTCAAGGGACTGTGGTGATTGAGGCAGCCGTCCGTAGCGGATCTCTCAACACCCTCAACTGGGCCGATCAGCTTGGTCGAACCACGATGGCCTTGCCGGGGCCTGTCACCTCTCGGCAGTCGGCCGGGACGCACGATGCGATCAGATCAGGCAAGGCAGTTCTCGTGACAAACGGCAAAGACGTGCTCGAAGAGCTTCGAGGACTTGGCGCCGAGACATCTCAGCTCGAGCTCGCCCCACTGACGGAGTTCGACAAGCTACCCCCGGCGGCACGCAAGACCCTCGACGGACTGGACTGGACAAGGGGCCAGACCGTCACCGAGATTGCGTCTGTCGTTCGCCTCACGGCCCGCGAGGTGCTCACGGCTCTCGACATGCTTCAACGCCGTGGCCTGGTCAGCAGGCTCGGAGCTCAGTGGATCCTCGCGCGGCGCGCCGACGTGGGCTGAACGTCGCTGCATCGCACACTGGAGCGATGACCCAATCGGAGGAGCAACTCGGCGCGGCATGGACGCGCGTGCTCGCCGACTACGAGCATCATCTGGTGTCCGAGCGAGACTTGTCTTCGCACTCCGTACGTGCGTACGTCTCGGACCTGCATGCGCTGGCGAGTCATGCCGAGCGAATGGGCGTCGTTGAGCCTTCAAGCCTTACGATCCGCACCCTTCGCAGCTGGCTTGCCAACCTTCAGACGCTCGGCAAGGCGCGCACCACCATGGCGCGGCGTGCGGCCGCTGCGCGGGTGTTCACCGGATGGCTCGTCCGTACGGGACGGGCGTCCGCGGACGCCGGCGCACTGCTGGCGAGCCCGAAGGCACGACGAGAGCTCCCAGATGCACTGACCCAGACTGAGATGCGCGCCGTGCTGGACGCGGCTGTCGCCGAGCTCGCGGACGAGGGCCCTCGCGGTCTGCGCGATCTCGCAATCCTTGAGTTGCTCTACGCCACTGGCATACGCGTGGGTGAGCTCGTTGGCCTGGACATCGATGACCTGGATCGCGGACGACGAGTTGTCAGGGTGTTCGGAAAAGGTCGTAAGGAACGGTCCGTGCCCTACGGGGCTCCGGCATCCGATGCGATCGAGCGATGGCTGGTCTCAGGGCGATCGGCCATGGCGTCGGCAGAATCGGGCGCGGCGGTGTTTGTCGGCATCCGGGGGAGCCGCATCGACCCACGCGCCGTGCGTCGAGTGGTTCACGAGAGGCTTGGCGCCGTCGACGGCGGTCCGAACCTCGGCCCGCACGGGCTTCGGCACACTGCGGCGACACACCTGCTCGAAGGTGGTGCAGATCTGCGCAGCGTTCAGGAGATCCTCGGTCACGCATCGCTCGGCACGACGCAGATCTACACCCATGTCAGCAACGAACGCCTCCGCGCCGCCTACGAGCTTGCTCATCCGAGGGCCTAGATTCGGTCGAACGACGCGGCTGCTCATGCTTGACGGATCGTGAACGGAGCGCTGGAGCGCAGTGGCCGGTTGGGCTCGGTGGGGGTGGCCAGCAGGTCGGCGAGGTAGCGGTGGAAGGCGGTCGCGTCAGTCCGTTCGATCACGCGGGCGTTGGGAGCCAGGCCGTGCACGCCCCAAGACATCGCGGAGTACCCGCGGGTCAGCTCGGAATCGGCTTCGATGGAGACGTGGTAGTCCGAGGCATCGAGGACGAGGTCGGGGTGCAGCAGCACGGCCACCGACAGGGAGTCGGGGTGGGTGGTGCCCGGGATGCCCACGCTCTCGTCGAAGGACAACGTAGGTCCGCACACCTGCAGGAAGAACTGCGACAAGGGTGTGCCGAGCGCCTCGATGCCAGCGAGCTGCTCGCGGCTGAAGACGGCATCGTTCAGGGTCAGCGGCGCCCACGGGACCACGGTGATGTCGAAGCCGGCCTCGAACACCACCTTGGCGGCGTGCGGGTCGACGTAGAAGTTGAACTCGGCCGCTGGGGTGATGTTGCCGCGGCCGTTGTTGGAGCCACCCATGATGACCAGTTGCCGGACGTTGCGGACGAACGAACGGTCCTTGACGACCGCCATCGCGATGTTGGTGAGTGGGCCGATGGCCACCACCGAGATCTGGCCGGACGCCTCGGCGGTCATCCGGATGAGCGCGTCGACGGCGTGCTCGGCCTCCGTCGTGGTCCCCTCGAAGTCCATGCTGAGCCCGCCAGAGCCGTCGCTGTGGACGTTCTCGGCAGAGACCCACGGCAGGACCATGGGCTGGCGGCAGCCAAGGTGGATCGGGACCTGGCCGAGTCGCCCGAGGGCATTGAGGGTGACGTGAGCGTTGCGGATCTGCTGGTCGAAGTTGACGTTGCCGGCGACCATCGTGAGGGCCCGCAGGTCCGCCTCGGGGTCGAGCACGCTGGCGATGATGGCGACGCAGTCGTCCTGCGCGGTATCGGTGTCGAGGATGAACGGGACGGGCACAGGAGCGCTCCTTCAGGGGTCAGTGGCGGGTCAGCAAAGAGGTGACGCGCAGGCGGTCAGAGCGGATCCACACGTCGGAGTACTCGATCGGGGAGCCGTTGGCGAGGTAGGTCACCTGCTCGAGGTGCTGCAACGGGCTGCTGGGGCTGACGTCTAGCAGGGCTGCCTGCTCGACGTCAGCGAGCGTCGCGGAAAACGTACGTCTGCCGGACGCGATGTG
>CAZWZC010000014.1:33430-39889 GCA_964638755.1 uncultured Aeromicrobium sp.
ACGATACGGGATGCTCGGCTCCCGCGTGCGGCCGCGATGTGCAGGCCGTGCCGGGTGGCGAGCGCCCCGAACAGGGTGGCCTCGGTGAAGTCAGTCTCCTCCAGCCCGGGTGCGAGGTCGGTGCGCACGTAGTTCTCCAGCAGTGCGACCGGGCCCTCCGCCGTGCTTCTCAGCCGCGCCAGATGGAGGATCGGGAGGCCCGCGGGGGAGTCGAGCAGGGCGGCGACGGGTGCCGGCGGGGTGAGCAGCCGACACTCGAGCACCTCGGTAACCAGCGGGCTGCCATGATCTGCAAAGTCCTCCGACAAGCTGGTCAGCTTCTGCGCGATGGCGGGCTCGACGACCGTGGAGGTGACGAAGGTGCCCTTGCCGCGGACCTGTACGAGCGCGCCCTCAGCGATCAGCGTGGCCAGGGCGCGGCGTAGCGTGCCCCGGCTCACGCCGAGCACAGCAGCGAGCTCCGGCTCGGGCTTGAGCCGGTAGTGCGCCGGCCACTCACCGGTCGCGACTCGTTCGCGCAGCCAGACCGAGATGCGCGAGTGCAGGGTTCCGGGCGCATCGCTGTGCAGCCCGTCGGGCAGCTTCCACGCCATCAGTAGCTCTCGGTGTCCTCGTTGGCAGAGCCGGTGACGACCTCGACGCCGGCGCTGGTCCCGACCTTGGCGGCGCCGGCGTCGAGCAGCTCGACGATCTGGTCTCGACTCTTGATTCCTCCGGAGGCCTTGACCAGCACCCCGGCGGGCGCCCGCTCGACGAGGTAGCGGATGCTCGCGGGTGAGGCGATCTCAATCGCGCCGCTGCTCGCGTTCTTCAGGTACGCCGCGCCCGCGTCGCAGGCCAGATCGATCGCTGCGGAGCGCTCTGCCTCGGTGAGCAGTGGCAGCTCGAGCATCACCTTGATGGGGACCCCGGCGGCACGGACGACCCCGGCGATGTCCTCCCGGAAGGCGACGTGGTCGCCGCTCTTGAGCCATCCGATCTGGACCCCGATGTCGATCTCTTGTGCTCCGAGCCGGACCAGTTCGGCGGCCTCGGCGGCTTTGCCGGTGCTCGTCATCACCCCCACGGTCGGGAAGTCCAGTGCGGACGCCACGGTGACGCCTGTGCCGGCGAGGACCTCGGTGGTGAGATTCACCCACGAGCCCGCAACCATCGCGGCGTCGAAGCCGTGCTCGACGCACTGCTGTGCGTGGGCGATGGTCTGTTCCCTGGTCGTCCCCACCGCAATCAGGGTGTGTTGGATGTAGGGGGCCAGCTCGCCGGGAGCGAGCGAAGCGTAGTCGGTCATGGGTGCCCTTTCGGAAGTGTTCGTATGACAGCCGGAGGTCAGGCCTGAGTGGGTTGGTGGTCTAGGTCGGCGCGGTGGGGGAGTCCGGGGAGGGCCCCGTGATGAGCCACGGTGTACGCGCCGACCCGAGCTGCGAACCCGACCGCATGCGGCACCGATCGACCTCCCGCCAGCTCGACAGCCAGCGCGGCCGTGAAGGCGTCGCCGGCTCCGGTGGTGTCGACCACCTCGGTGGCAGGCACGGCTGCGGCGGCGGTGAGACCGGCGCTGTCGCAGGTCAGGGCCCCTTCGGCACCGAGAGTCATCACGACGGTGGCGCCGCTGCGTTCGTGCAGAAGCCGGGCCATCCTCTCGGCGGGCTCCGCTGCATCGGGAGACAACCCGAGCAGGATCGCCGCCTCGGTGCGGTTCGGGGTGAGGACGTCGATGTAGGGCCACGCCTCGTCCGGGATCGGCTGCGCCGGGGCGGGATTGAGCAGCGTGCGGGTGCCGGCCTCGTGCGCGATCCGCAGCGCGGAAACGGCGGTGTCCCTCGGGATCTCGAGCGAGACGACGGCAATGTCGGCAGCGGCGAGCTGCGGCGCGAAGTCTCGCACGTGCGCGGGCCGGAGGTGGTCGAGCGCACCGGTCGCGATGATGATGCGGTTTTCCCCGCTCGTCTCCACAAGGATCATCCCGACCATCGTCGCTGCCGGCGCGGTGACGGTTGCCGCCGCGTCGACCCCCTCCGCTGCCCACATCTCCCGGGCAGCCCGTCCGATCGCGTCATCGCCGACCGCAGTCAGAAGGGCGACGTCGGCACCGAGACGGCTTGCCCCTACCGCCTGGTTGGACCCCTTGCCGCCGTGGCCCGATCGGAACTCCCCGCCGAGCAGCGTTTCGCCAGCCACCGGAAGTCGCGGCAGCCGCATGGTCATCCCCACGCCGTAACTTCCAACTACCGCCACGTACATCCGGATCTCCAACGTATGTCTATGGACTATAGACATACGCAGACTGAAATCAACTCAATCCGGCCGATCATTGAGCCAGCACCGGCGCAATGGCGCGGCTAGGGCACCTACCGCCCGATCTAGAGGTACTTCGCCGGGTCCACGGAGTGACCGCCGTTTACCACCATGAAGTGCAGGTGGCAGCCAGTCGACAGGCCGGTGTTGCCCGAGCGTCCGATCACCTCGCCGCGCCGGACGTGATCACCGATCGCGACCGATTGACCGCTCAGGTGGTTGTAGGACGTCTCGAACCCCGGCTGATGCCTGACGATGATCCGTTTGCCATACGCACTGCTCCTCGAGCGGCCGACGACTGTGCCGGCGGCTGCCGCGTGCACCGCCGTGCCACAAGCGACTCCGAAGTCGGTGCCGTCGTGGAGCTTGCGGACTCCGGTGATCGGGTGGACACGCATCCCGTAGGCCGACGTCACGGGACCACCCACGGGGCGATCCAATGATCCGCTGCCGTGTGCGGGCGGGGTTGGTGGCTTGCCGTGGGGGTCGATCAGCCTGAAACGCCCGCTTGCGAGCAGCTCAAGTGGGTCGAGGTACTCGTCCTCGCCCTCGAGCCGGCCCAGATGGAGGCAGGCTCCGGCGCAGTGGCTGGGCGAGCCGAGCAGCGTACCGACCGGTTCGCCTCCAGATACGGAGTCGCCGATCCGTAGGCGTGACTTCACTGGCTGATAGGTCGAGCGCTCGCCACCGTGGTCGATCGTGACGACTGAGGTGCGGGCAACTGAGCCGACAAACGTCACCCTCCCTGCCGCCACTGCTCGTACGACGTCACCCGCGCTCGCCGCCAGATCGACGCCTCTGTGCCCCGGACCGTAGGCGCTCTCGGGCTTGTCGAAGGGTTGATTGACGTGGTGACCGGGAAGGGGCCATCTCCACGGCTCAGGATTCGCTGCCCCGGCAGGTAGGGCGGCGGCAATGGACAGCAGAAACGGGACGAGAAGAATCGGGACGAGAAAAAACGGTGATCGACGGGTCATTTCGCCAGCCAACTCCGTAGAACGGGTGAGTACCGACAACGCGAGCGGAGTTGGGGAAACTGCGGCGTTTCAGAGACGTTGTGGATTTCGCAGCGGACGTACCGGTGCCGTAGACTGGCATCAATCACCTCGCAAGGGGTGAAATTCGCGCGCCTGTCCCCGTATGACGCGAAAGCCGAATACGGATGCGGTCCTGGTCTCCACAGAGTTTTCTGGGAGTGGGCCACATGCTCAGGTGCCAGGTCACCGCCAACCGGCGGTGAGTCAACCAGGAAGTGGCGCTCACGTGCCACAAGGAGAATCACCATGGCAGTAGTCACCATGCGCCAGCTGCTCGAGAGCGGCGTCCACTTCGGGCACCAGACCCGTCGATGGAACCCCAAGATGAAGCGCTTCATCTTCACCGAGCGCAACGGCATCTACATCATCGACCTCCAGCAGTCGCTCGCCTACATCGATGCTGGCTATGAGTTCGTCAAGACCACCGTCGCCCGCGGCGGCACGATCCTGTTCGTCGGCACGAAGCGTCAGGCGCAGGAGCCGATCGAGGAGCAGGCCAAGCGCGTCGGCATGCCGTACGTCAACCAGCGTTGGCTCGGCGGCATGCTCACCAACTTCCAGACAATGCACCAGCGCCTCCAGCGTATGAAGGAGCTCGAGGAGATCGACTTCGACGACGTCGCGGCCTCCAACCGCACCAAGAAGGAACTCCTCCACATGAGCCGTGAGTACGCGAAGCTTTCGCGCACACTCGGCGGCATCCGCGACATGGGCCGTACCCCGGCCGCTGTCTGGATCGTCGACACCAAGAAGGAGCACCTCGCAGTTGACGAGGCCAAGAAGCTCGGTATCCCGATCATCGCGATCCTCGACACCAACTGTGACCCCGACGACGTCGACTTCCCGATCCCGGGCAACGACGACGCAATCCGTTCGGTTGGCCTGCTGACCCGCGTCATCGCCGACGCCGTTGCCGAGGGCCTCATCGCCCGTGGCGGCAGCAAGACCGGGGAAGAGACCCCCGGCACCGAGCTCGGCGCCGAGGAGCCACTGGCTGACTGGGAGCGCGAGCTCCTCGAGAAGAAGGACGCAGAGGACAAGGCTGCTGCAGAGGCTCCGGCCGCTGGCGCTGCGAAGGCTGAGGAAGTCGAGAAGCCTTCTGCCAAGAAGGCTACCGAAAAGACTGACGAGGTCGAGAAGCCTGCAGCCAAGAAGGCCCCGGTCAAGGCTGACGAGGTCGAGAAGCCTGCAGCCAAGAAGGCTGCGGTCAAGGCTGACGAGGTCGAGAAGCCTGCAGCCAAGAAGGTCCCGGCCAAGAAGGTCCCGGCCAAGAAAGCCACAGCTGAGAAGCCGGCCGCAAAGAAGGCCCCGGCAAAGAAGGCTCCGGCCAAAAAGGTCGCCGCCGAGTCGCCCGCCAAGTAGGCGGCACCACACTAGGCGCTCCACAAACACTGAGAAGCGAGAACACGTACATGGCAATCACTGCCCAAGAGGTCAAGAAGCTCCGCGACGCAACGGGCGCGGGAATGATGGACGCCAAGAAGGCGCTCACCGAGACTGACGGTGACTTCGACAAGGCAATCGAGGTCCTGCGGATCTCGGGCGCTGCCAAGGCCGCCAAGCGTGCCGACCGTGAGGCAACGTCCGGCCTGGTCGCCAACTTCGGCAGTGCGATCGTCGAGCTCAACTCCGAGACTGACTTCGTCGCCAAGAACGATCAGTTCGTCACCCTCGCCGAGGACCTCGCTGTCCTCGCCGACAAGACGAAGCCTGCCGACGCTGCTGAGTTCGCCGGTGCCACGCTCGACAGTGGCAAGACCGTTGCCGAGGCGGTCGCCGACCTCGCCATCGTCATCGGCGAAAAGATCGAGCTCGGTCGTGTGGCCAGCTTCGATGGCACCGTCGTGAGCTACATGCACCGTCGCGCCAGCGACCTGCCGCCTGCTGTTGGCGTTCTGGTCGAGTTCGACGGCGACGAGGGTCACCACGTTGCTCGTGGCGTAGCGATGCAGATTGCTGCGATGCGTCCTCGCTACCTGAGTCGCGAAGACGTGCCCGCCGAGGTTGTCGCCAAGGAGCGTGAGATCGCTGAAGCGACCTCGCGTGAAGAGGGCAAGCCCGAGCAGGCGATCGCCAAGATCACCGAGGGGCGCCTCAACGGATTCTTCAAGGACAACGTGCTGCTCGAGCAAGCCTCTGTGCAGGACAACAAGAAGACTGTCAAGGCTCTGCTGGATGAGGCAGGCGTGACCGTCAAGCGCTTCGCCCACATCGAGATCGGCGCCTGACCCACCAGCTCAACCGCACACCGATGCTTATTGTTGGCAGGAGACCGAAATGGACAACGCCGAGCACGTCACCGCTCCAGCCTCCGATCAGCGTTTCAAGCGGGTGCTTCTGAAGCTCAGTGGCGAAGCCTTTGGCGGCGGCAAGATCGGCATTGATCCCGACGTCGTCAATGGCATCGCCCATCAGGTCGCCGTGGCCATTGCCGAGGGGGTCGAGGTCGCGATCGTCGTTGGTGGAGGCAACTTCTTCCGAGGCGCCGAGCTGAGTCAGCGCGGTATGGACCGCGCTCGCGCTGACTACATCGGCATGCTCGGCACCGTGATGAACTGCTTGGCGTTGCAAGACTTCTGCGAGAAGCTCGGCATCGAGACCCGGGTCCAGTCTGCGATCACGATGGGCCAGGTCGCGGAGCCTTACATCCCCCGCAAGGCGATCAGACACCTCGAGAAGGGGCGGGTTGTCATCTTCGGCGCCGGAGCCGGTTTGCCCTACTTCTCAACCGATACGGTCTCGGCGCAGCGTGCGCTTGAGATCGGCGCCGACGCGGTGCTGATGTCCAAGAGCGGTGTCGACGGTGTCTACTCGGCTGACCCGCGCACAGATCCCAGCGCCAAGAAGTATGACGAGATCACGTTCGACGAGGCACTCCGCATGGGCCTCAGGGTCGTCGATGCTGCGGCGTTTGCGCTGTGCATGGAGAACAAGCTCCCGATGATCGTGTTCGGCATGGACGGCGAGGGCAATATCGCCCGCGTGCTTCGTGGTGAGAAGATCGGAACGCTGGTTCACGCCGCCTAGGCGTACGAACCGACCGGAACCGGATGGAGACATCATGATTGACCAGACCCATCCTTTAACCCGAAACAAAAATGGCCATGCCCTACTTCAAAACCCCCAG
>CAZWZC010000015.1:0-36699 GCA_964638755.1 uncultured Aeromicrobium sp.
CCTCGCAAGCACACCGGGGTGATTTTCGTGCACGTGCGCCAGCCTGTGCTTGGTTGCATCGGCTGGCAGGTTGATCTCCGGCATGTTGACGCTCAACGAGGTGCCGCCAAAGGATGCGTACGAGCGCAGCTTGGATGCGACGAAGCGACCAATGTCCTGCTGTGCCTCCTCGGTCGATCCTCCGACGTGTGGCGTGAGGATGACGTTCTTGAGACCGCGAAGGTCTGACTCGAACGGATCGCCCTGGCGTTTGGGCTCGATCGGAAACACGTCAACAGCAGCGCCGGCGATGTGGCCTGACTCGATGTGCTCTCGCAGCGCCAGGGTGTCGACGGCGATGCCTCGTGACAGGTTGAGGAACAGCGAGCGAGGCCTCATCAACGCCATCTGCTCGGCGCCGAACAGCCCGGCGTTGCCGGGACGACCATCCACGTGCAGGGTCACCACATCAGAGGTCTCGAGCAGCTCCTCGATGGTCGAGCAGCGGCGCGCGTTGCCGAGTGCCAGCTTGTCATCGATGTCGAAGAACACGACCTTGAAGCCGAGTGCCTCGGCGACGACCGACAGCTGGCTACCGATGTTGCCGTAGCCGATGATCCCGAGCGTGCGCCCGCGTACCTCGTGGCTTCCGGCAGCCGACTTGTTCCACACGCCGTTGTGCATGTCGGTCGACTTCTCGTGCAGGCGGCGGGCCAACGAGATGATCTCTGCGATCGCGAGCTCGACAACGCTGCGGGTGTTGGAGTAGGGCGCGTTGAACACCGCGACGCCCCGGGCGGTCGTGGCCGGCAGATCGATCTGGTTGGTGCCGATGCAGAACGCGCCGATGGCCAGCAGGTCGTGAGCGGCGTCGAGCACCTTTTCGGTGAGGTAGGTGGTCGAGCGAATGCCGAGCAGGTGGACGCCCTTGATCGCCTCGATCAGCTCGTCCTCGGCGAGAGCGCCGTCGTGCTCCTCGACCTGGTATCCCTTGGCCTTCAGGAACTCTGCGCCTTCGCTGTGGATGTTCTCGAGCAGCAGGACGCGCACATCCGCGTCATCCAGCCGGTCGGTGGGGAACAGGTCGTTGCTCGTCATGGTCATCATCATCTCGCGTGCCTCCAGTCAGCAGAACTCGGCTGACGTGGGGCCCAGGCGAACGGTCCCGATGTCCAGGTGCTCGATCGCTCCCCGGTGGTACCCACCTCAACGCCAGTCGCGATCAACCCCAGCGTAACGGCTGATTCGGGTGATCCTGTACGCGCCGACAACCGCGCCGGTGGCTGGCGCAAGCTCAAGAAGGTTTGACGTCCCCAACAAACTGTGCGACCAGCTCGGCCGGGAGCTGCTGGTCGAGATTGGCGAGGCGCACCTGACCCTGCGCGATCAGCTTGTCCTCTTGGTTGACCGAGTCGAGGTGCCACAGCTGCTGGCTGCGTCCCCGATGGATCGGGGTCGCCGTCACGGTGATGGTGTCGCCGACCTTGGCCTGGCGGACGAAGTCGGTGGAGTTGTTCGTACCGACGACAATTCCCCTGTCACCAAGCCACACCTGTCCGGCCACACTGGCGGTCGACTCGTGCACGGCGCAGTAGACACCGCCGTGCGGGATACCGAACGGTTGAAGGTGGCGCTCGCCGATCGTGAACTGCACGACGACTCTGTCCGCCGTGGTCACGAGGTGCTCGACACCGAGGAGTCCGTCCAGTCCGGGGATCAGTGTCATGTGACCAGCCTAGGACACTCTTGATTGTCATACCCCCTAGGGGTATGGTCGTGATCATGAAGCGAATCCTCATACTCATCGCAGTACTGCCCCTCCTAGCTCTCGCTGCGTGCGGCGGTTCGACCGACCACAATGACGCCGACGTCGAGTTTTCACAGCAGATGATCCCTCATCACCAGCAGGCGATCATGATGGCCGACCTGGTCCCTGGCTCTGATGCCTCGGCAGACGTTGTCGAGCTGGCTGCCCAGATCAAGGCAGCCCAGGCTCCGGAGATAACGCTGATGCGTGGCTGGCTGAAGGACTGGGACGAGACTGTGATGGGTGACCACGGCATGGGCGACATGGATGACTCAGACGAGATGGACATGGGCGACGGAATGCTGAATGGAGCTGCTATGCGGGATCTCGCGCGAGCGAGCGGCGCCGAGTTCGATCGGCTGTGGCTGACCGGGATGATCGGTCATCACGAGGGCGCCATCACCATGGCCGAGACCGAGCTCGCCGACGGCAAGAACCCCGCATCGAAGATGCTTGCCCGCGCCATCATCACCGCACAGGAGAAGGAGATCGCCACCATGAAGGGACTGCTCGAATGAACCAGCACGCGACACCGGGATATTCTGACGACAAGGTCGCCGTGCTCAAGCGACTCAAGCGCGTTGAAGGTCAGGTACGCGGCTTGTCCCGCATGGTGGAGGACGACACCTATTGCATCGACGTGCTCACGCAGGTCTCCGCCACGACGAAAGCGCTCGAGGCCGTGGCGCTCAAGCTGCTCGACGAGCACCTCACCCATTGCGTGGTCAATGCCGCTCGAGCCGGTGGATCCGAGTCCGACATCAAGATCAAGGAAGCGTCCGAGGCGATCGCTCGTCTCGTGCGTTCGTGAGGAGCAAGATGACAACCCATACCTACCCCGTCACCGGTATGACCTGTGGACACTGCGTTGCAGCCGTCACCGAGGAGCTCAGCGCACTTGCCGGAGTCACCGACGTATCGGTCGACCTGGTCGAGGGTGGCACGTCGCCGGTCACGGTGACGAGCGACCGTCCCCTCGATCCGGCACAGGTCGCGGAGGCCGTGGACGAGGCTGGCTACTCCGTGGCCGGCACGCGGGCATGACCACGCACAGGCTGGAGATCGACGGTATGACGTGCACGTCGTGCGCCATGCGGGTCGAGAAGAAGCTCAACAAGATCGACGGTGTCACGGCGACGGTCAACTACGCGACTGAACGAGCGAACGTCGAGGCCACCGATGGCGTCGACGTGCAGACACTGATCGACACCGTCGCGAAGACCGGCTACTCCGCGCGCGTACCTGTCGTCGGCGAGGAGCACGAGCAACATGACGGCCTCCACGGCGCAGCGTCGATGCTTCGCCGTTTCAGAGTCTCTGCAGCACTGGCGATCCCTGTCGTCGCGCTGTCGATGGTGTCGTCGCTGCAGTTCGACTACTGGCAGTGGGTGGCTCTTGCCCTGACGACTCCGATTGTCATCTGGGGTGCCTACCCGTTCCACCGGGCTGCGTTGACCAACGCCCGTCATGGCGCTGCGACGATGGACACCCTCGTCAGCGTCGGCGTCGGCGCGGCATATCTCTGGTCTCTGTGGGCCATGATCTTCGGTGATGCCGGTATGGCCAGCATGCGAATGACGTTCAGCTGGGTCACCGGTAGCCATGGCGACGAGATCTATCTCGAGGTCGCCAGCGCCGTCACGGTGTTCATCCTCGCGGGTCACTATCTCGAGGCCAACGCCAAGACCCAGTCGAGTGCAGCGCTGCGCGCACTCCTGAATCTCGGGGTACGTGACGTGACGGTGCTGCGCGACGGCAAGGAGACGGCGATCCCGGTCGGCGATCTGGTCGAGGACGACCTGTTCGTCGTACGTCCCGGTGAGAAGGTCGCCACCGATGGCGTCATCACCGAGGGCAGCTCAGCCGTCGATGAATCGATGTTGACCGGTGAGTCGATGCCAGTTGAGGTCGTGCCCGGGACTGCGGTGACGGGAGCGACGATCAACCAGGGTGGCCGCCTCGTCGTACGCGCGACTGCTGTCGGACCCGACACCCAGCTCGCCCAGATGGCGCGACTCGTCGAGGAGGCGCAAGAGGGCAAGGCCGATGTGCAACGTCTCGCCGATCGCGTCTCGGCGTGGTTCGTCCCCGCCGTCATCGCCCTGTCGCTGGCGACGCTTGCCGTGTGGCTGATCACCGGGAACGCCGCCACCGAGGCATTCACCGCCGCCGTCGCGGTACTGATCATCGCCTGCCCTTGTGCCCTGGGCCTGGCAACGCCAACCGCACTGATGGTGGGGACAGGTCGAGGCGCGCAGCTCGGCATCCTGATCAAGGGTCCGCAGGTGCTTGAGTCAACCCGCAAGATCGACACCGTTGTCCTCGACAAGACCGGCACGGTCACCAGCGGCCAGATGACGGTGTCGTCGGTCGATCCCACCCCGGACACCGACGAGGCTCAGCTCCGGCTCATGGCTGCCTCGCTGGAGAACGCGTCCGAGCACCCGATTGCACGTGCCATTGCACAGTTGGCCGAACCGGCAGTCGTCACCGACTTTGCCAATCATGCTGGGTTCGGCGTAAGTGGTTCGGTTGATGGCCGCGCCGCGATGGTCGGGCGTCCGGAATGGCTCAGCGACCAAGGCGTCGCCGTTCCCGCGCTCGAGCGCATCGGCACCACCGTTGGCGTCGCCTGGGACGGCACATACCGCGGCAGTGTCACGGTCGCCGACACGGTCAAGCCCACCTCCGCAGGAGCAATTCGTGACCTTCGCGCGCTCGGCCTGGAGCCGGTCCTGCTCACCGGCGACAACGCCTCCGTCGCGCAGTCGGTCGGCACCGAGGTCGGTATCGAGCGAGTCATCGCCGGCGTCAGTCCCATCGACAAGCTGCGTACGATCACCGAACTGCAGGATGAGGGGCGCGTCGTCGCGATGATCGGCGACGGTGTCAACGACGCAGCCGCTCTGGCGGCCGCCGATCTCGGGATCGCGATGGGTACGGGTACCGATGTCGCGATCCAGGCGTCCGATCTCACTCTCGTCAAGGGTGACCTCGCGACTGCGGTCGACGCGGTGCGGCTCTCGCGTGCAACCCTTCGGACGATCAAGGGCAACCTGTTCTGGGCGTTCGCCTACAACGTCGCTGCCATCCCGCTCGCAGCTCTTGGACTCCTCAACCCGCTCGTTGCGGGTCTGACGATGGCGTTCAGCTCGGTGTTCGTCGTGACCAACAGCCTGCGCCTTCGCCGCTTCAAGGCCTGAGCCGCCAATGCCTTGATCATCGGCCAGAGCGATGTAATCATGTAAGCATGATTACGAATGAGGTACGAGAGCGCGTGAGGGGATGGTTCGCCGGCCGTCTGCCCGCCGAGTGGCAGGCTGCTCCAGCTGACATCAGCATCGATCGCGAGGAGATCACGGTCCAACTCACGATCCCCGACGTCGAGCTTGCCGCCGATGCCACCGAAGTCACCCGGTCAGAAGCCCGGGCTGGCCGAGCCAAGGCATTCCGCGAGGAGACCCGGGACCTGCGGATGGAGATTGCCCGCGAAGCGGAGCACCGCTACGAGGTCAAGGTCTCTTGGGGGGTCACACTTGCTGACCACTCGGAGCTCTGGACACATGTCGCTGCACCAGTTATGACTCGGCTGCGCCAGCCCCAGCGGCTGGTCCTCGACACGCTGGTCGACGCCGGTGTGGCACGGTCGCGATCTGACGCGCTGGCCTGGTGTGTGCGGCTGGTTGCCCAGCACGAGGATGAATGGCTCACTGAGCTGCGGGACGCCATGACAACTGTTGCTGATGTGCGGAAAAAGGGGCCGGGTTCCCGCACTCGGTGAGCAGCTCGAGCTCGTCGTCGCGCGAGAGGCCTGCTTTGCGAGGCCGATCCAGGCCCTGTTCCTGCTCGTACGCGAGCGTGTCGCGCAATGTGTCGGTGAGCGACCGCCGCTCGAGCCCATGCCCCAGTGCCCGCGCATCATCCATGAGCCCCATGCCGTGGTGGCTTGCCGGGAGCCACAGCGGCAGCGATCGTGGGCCCATCCATTCCTCGACTTCGTGCTCATGCAGCCAGCCTTCACTGGCCAGCACCTGCTGGCCCCTGAACTCGGCCACCTCGGCCGAAAGTCGAACCAGCTCGCCGACAGTCGTGCGTTCACCAGGTCCGTGCACGATGCCAGTCACGCCGGCTTCGGCCGCAGCGACGATCCACCGCGCGAGGTCACGTACATCGATGACCTGCATCGGCTGACTGGCGACATCTGGCACCAGCACCGCATCGTCACCGGCCAGCGCGAACCGCGACACGTAGTAGCCGAGGCGATCCGAGCGATCACCCGGCCCTCCGATCAGGCCGACCCTGACCACGAGGTGATGGGGCAATGCGCGTACGACCTGCTCGCACGCAACCTTGCCCGCGCCGTACGTCTCGGTCTCTGCATCGTCGCCTTCGAGCGGCTCGAGCAACGGAGACACCTCCGTCAGCGGGACGCCCTGGTCCGCATAGACCGAGCCCGTCGACACGAAGGTCCAGTGCGAGCAGGTACCGCCGAGCACGTCGACCGCCGACCGCACTTGCCCGGGCTGGCGCGACACGTCGAAGACCATGTCCCACCTGCGGTCCAGAACCTTCTCGTATGCACTGGCGTTGCTGCGATCACCGCGCACGAAAGTGGCCGCCAACGGCGCCTGACCGGACTCACCGCGGGCCAGGCAGGTCACCGCATGCCCGCGCACGACAGCCTGATGTGCGATATCGCCGCCAAGCCACGACGTACCGCCCAAGACCAAGACCTTGCTCATGAAGCTCACCTGACCACGCGATCGATGCAACCGCCAGAGTGTTCACTCCCGGCGCAACTGAGTTCTGCGCCCCACCGAGACAGGCATAGCATCGAGTCATGCCACTCATGACCGTCAGCGGCTCCGTCCTGTTCCGCGAGCGGGTCGCCGTACCACCCGGCGCCATCGCCACCGTCAAGCTTGTCGACACCGACGGTGAGGTGCTCGCCGCCGCGGCACTGGACGCGTCCGGCGTACCCGTCGACTTCGCGGTGACGGTTGACTCGGCATTTGTGCCCGATCCGTCCCACCTGCTGATCTGGGCCATGCTTCGCACCGAGGTCGGTGTGTGGGGGACCACCGAGCTCGTACCTGTCGAGGGCGATTCGACGACCGTCATGCTGACCAAGATCGACGCTGAATGATGCCCCGTGGGGGAGGAGGTGGTGGCACCGGGATCACCCACATCCCGCCTGAGGAGATCCAAGCCGGCGGCGCACCCATTCTGGGCCGTATCGCCGGGATGCTACGGCCCTACCGCGGCAAGATCGTCATGGTCGCGGCCGCGGTGGTGGTGTCAGCGACCCTCACCTCGATCGTCCCGTTCCTGACCAAAGCGGTCTTCGACAAGGCGCTCTTCCCGCCGCAGAGCCGCACCGACATCGGCCTGTTGTGGTGGCTGTTCGGCTTCATGTGCCTGATCCCGCTCATGACGGCGGTGATCGGAATCGGCCAGAACTGGCTGACGTCGACGATCGGCAACTCCGCGATGGCGGACCTGAGAGGTGACCTGTTCGCGCATCTGCAGAAGATGGAGCTCGCGTTCTTCACCGCAACCAAGACCGGCGCGATCCAGTCACGCCTCGCCAACGACGTGGCTGGTGTCCGGACGGTGCTCACCGACACTGCGACGTCGATCCTGCAGAACACCGTGACCGTCACAGCGGCATTCGTCTCGATGGTGATCTTGTCCTGGCAGCTCACCATCCTGACGCTGATCGTGATGCCGCTGTTCGTCTACATCCAGCTCCAGGTCGGCAAGCGTCGACAGAGGCTTGCCCGCCGGACACAGGAATCGCTGTCCGAGATGACCGCGATCACCGAGGAGGCGTTGAGCGTCTCGGGCATCCTGTTGTCCAAGGTGTTCAACCGTTCCGATGCCGAGGTGCAACGCTACCGCGAGGCCAACCACAAACAGACCAAGCTCCAGGTCGACCAAGCCATGACGGGTCGCGCGTTCTTCGCCACCATCCAGACATTCTTCGCACTCACGCCTGCGCTGGTCTATCTGCTCGCCGGATTCATGCTCAACAACGGCACGTCGTTGACGGCCGGAACCCTCGTCGCGTTCACCACGGTTCAGGCCCGCCTGCAAATGCCTTTGCTCCAGCTGATGCGGGTGACACTGGACGTTCAGACCTCATTGGCGCTGTTCCGCCGCATCTTTGAGTACCTCGACCTCAAGCCTGCCATCACCGAGCGCTCGGACGCGAAGGCAGTCGACCCCGTCACCCTGCGCGGTGAGATCGAGTTCAAGGACGTGTTTTTCCGCTACCCGGCGCCGCGCAGCCTCACCGGCGACGTGCGTGGTGACCGGTTTGGCGACAGCGGGGTACGCATCGACCGAGTGGACGGGGAACGCCCGCCCTCGCAGAGCTGGGCGCTGGACGACGTGTCGTTCAAGGTGATGCCCGGACAGCTCGCTGCGATCGTCGGGCCGTCGGGCTCCGGCAAGACAACCGCAACGTACCTCGTACCCCGGTTCTATGACGTCACGGACGGTGCCGTGCTGCTCGACGGGACTGACGTGCGTGACCTGACGACCGGATCGCTCGCCGATTCCGTCGGCATGGTCACCCAGGAGCCCTATCTCTTCCACGGTACGATCCGCGACAACATCGCGTATGCGAAGCCGGACGCGACCGCAGCCGAGATCGAGCTGGCGGCGCGGGATGCCAACATCCACGAACGGATCATGTCGTTCGCCGAGGGCTACGAGACAATCACCGGCGAACGCGGCTATCGACTCAGCGGCGGCGAGAAGCAGCGGCTGGCGATTGCCCGCGTGCTGTTGATGGACCCACGCATCCTGATCCTCGACGAGGCGACCTCTGCGCTCGACACCGAGACCGAGCGGCTCGTGCAAGACGCCCTCGAACGTGCGACTCACAACCGTACGACGATTGCGATCGCCCATCGGCTGTCCACGATCCACAACGCCGACGTGATCTTCGGTCTCGAGGACGGCAAGCTGGTCGAGCAGGGCACCCACGACGAGCTGCTCAAGCTCGGTGGCCTCTATTCACGGCTCTATGTCGAGCAGTTCGGCTCGGGCCAGATCGAGGCACGCTTCACCGACGGCGTGCGATTCACAGACGGCAAGACCTACTGCGACAAGCCAAGTCGGGACGACCGTCGCGCCGACGTCTCGTTCTAGAGCGCGAGGCCTACGTACTTGGTCTCGAGATATTCCTCGATGCCCTCGGTGCCACCCTCGCGGCCGAAGCCGCTGGCCTTCATGCCGCCGAACGGTGCCGCCGGATTGGACACAATGCCCTGGTTGATTCCGACCATGCCGGTGTCGAGCGCCTCGTACACCCGGATGGCCCGCGAGTAGTCGCGAGTGAATGCATATGCGACGAGGCCGAACTCCGTGTCGTTCGCCATCTGTATTGCCTCGTCCTCATCAGTGAAGGTGAAGATCGGCGCGACAGGTCCGAAGATCTCCTCGGTACGCAGTCGGGCCGAGTCGGGCACCTGCGTGAGCACGGTCGGCGGGTAGTAGTAGCCCTCGCCGCCGGGCACGCTGCCTCCCGTCAGCACCGTGGCGCCCTTGCCGACCGCATCATCGACGAGCTCGGCAACCTTGTCGCGCTGCTTGGCCTCGACGAGCGGACCCACGTCGATCCCGTCCTCGACACCGCGACCGATCGTGAGCGCCGACATCTTCTGCGACAGCTTCGAGCCGAACTCCTCCACGACTGACTCGTGCACGATGAATCGGTTGGCGGCGGTGCACGCCTCGCCGATGTTGCGCATCTTGGCGAGCATCGCTCCCTCGACCGCCTTGTCGATGTCGGCGTCGTCGAAGACCAGGAACGGCGCGTTGCCGCCGAGCTCCATCGACACCCGCAGGACGCCCTCAGCGCTCTGCTCGATCAACGTGCGACCGACCTCGGTTGAGCCGGTGAACGTCAGCTTGCGCAGTCTCGGGTCCCGGATGAGCGGCTCCATGACCTTGCCGGTCTTGGTCGTCGTCACGATGTTGAGCACGCCCTTCGGCAAACCGGCCTCGGCCAGAATGTCGGCGAGCCGGAGCATCGACAGCGGTGTGAGCGCAGCTGGTTTGACCACCATGGTGCAACCGGCGGCGATCGCTGGCCCGATCTTGCGGGTGCCCATGGCCAGCGGGAAGTTCCACGGCGTGATCATCAAACAAGGACCGACGGGTTGCTTGAGCGTGAGCAGTCGTGTCGCGCCGTTCGGTGCCATCGAATAGCGGCCGGCGATGCGTACGGCTTCCTCGGCGAACCAGCGGAAGAACTCTGACGCGTACGCGATCTCAGCCTTGCTCTCCTTGATCGGCTTGCCCATCTCGAGCGTCATCAGCAGGGCCAGCTCGTCAGTGCGCTCGGTGATCAGCTCGTATGCATGCCGAAGTATCTCGCCGCGATCACGCGGCGGCGTTGCCGCCCACTCGTCCTGCACGGCAACCGCAGCATCGAGCGCCGCCCGGCCGTCGGCAACGCTGGCATCGGCGACATCGATTAGATTGGCGCCGGTTGACGGATCCTCGACCCCGAACGTCTTGCCCCCCTCGGCGTCACGCCACTCGCCGCCGATGAACAGTTGCGGGTTGACGGCGCCGAGCACCTTCTTCTCGTCGGATGCACTCATGCAGTCAGCCTAGATGCGTGCGCAAGCGCGCGCGGCTCAGGCTGGTCGGCGAGAGCGCAGCTTGTAGGCGATGAACCATGCGACGACGACCACCACTGCAATGATCAGTCCGGACTTGAGCCAGTGTGCATACTTCTCGACGCTCTCCCAGTTTGACCCGAGCTGATAGCCCGCGACGATCCAGATCGTGTTCCACAGCAGACTTCCTGCCGTGGTGAAGAGCAGGAAACGACTGACCGCCATCTTCTCGACACCCGCAGGAATCGAGATGAGGCTCCGGATGGCGGGGACCATGCGACCCAGGAACACCGCAGCACCGTCGTTGCGTGCGAACCAGGCGACGCCGCGGTCGATGTCGCGGGTGGTCACGAGTGGGATCTTGGAGAGCAGGCTGCGCGTGCGCTCCAACCCGAACACCCTGGACAGCCAGTAGAGGATCAGCGCACCGCCGACAGAGCCAACCGTGGCTGCGATGATCGCGCCGATGACACTAAAGTTGCCAGGAACGCTGGCGGTGAAACCGGCCAACGGCAGAGCCACCTCGCTCGGCAGAAACGGCAGGATCGTCTCGACCGCAAGGATCAGGGCGACACCCAGCAAACCCAGGGAGTTCATCGTGTCGGCGACGAAACCGCCCAAGCCAGAGTCTGGGATGCCGGACGCGGCCGCCAGCTCGGTCAGTAGGGACACGGGCATGAGCCTAGCTGCCAGGCTCAATCGTCCTGCGCTCGCAATTGGGATCGCCGGGCTGGCCCTCGTCGCTGGAGGGCTGACCATCGCCGCACAATCCGATGAGGTGCCGCCATCGAAAGCGACGTCTCACCTGCGGATGCCGTCCAAGCCGATCGACCTTGTCCCCACGACGACACCCGCACAGGCAGCGGCGTCAGTGTCGAGTCGGTTGTATGCCTCCTCGCCGGTCGTTGTTGTCGCCGACGCGGCTGACGAACG
The DNA here is from genome assembly GCA_964638755.1 of uncultured Aeromicrobium sp. GTDB lineage: Bacteria > Actinomycetota > Actinomycetes > Propionibacteriales > Nocardioidaceae > Aeromicrobium. Next base: position 11,356 of record CAZWZC010000015.1, read on the forward strand.
CGCCCAGAAGCTCGGCATCAGGACCGCCGCCACACTCGCCGCACCGGTCCTGCTCGACGATCCATCAACGTCAGAGGAGATCAGCCGGCTCGGCGCGAAGACAGTGCTGACTGTTGGCAGGACCCGTTCGTTCGACGACAGCCGCACAGTCAACGAGTCGAGTGCAGCAGCAGAGATCAAGCGCGCTCGCGATGCGTACGACATCGCGGCCAGCGCCAAGCGCGACGTGATCTTGATGATCGCTTCGGCAGCAAGCAATACCGTTGCCGTTGCCACCGCCGAGAATGCCGGGGCCACGATCGTGGAGCTGCCCCGCGGCGATCCGCGTACCGTCCCCGCCGTGGCCAAGAAGCTGGCGGCAATGCCGAACGCCCCCGTCATTGCGCTCGGCGCACCCTTCACCGTCGAGCTTGGGTACACCGTTTCCGCCGTACGGTCAGGGGTCGAGCAGCTCGGCGGTGGCTACCTTGCGTTCCCGGGCCGCACGATGGTTGCCCTCTACGGTCACCCTTCGTCGGGCGCTCTTGGTGTGCTCGGCGAGAAGGGCGTCGCCGCCACGGTTAAGCGAGCGCACCAGCTGGCAACCACGTACCGCGACGTGACCAAGACGCCGATCGTCCCCGCGTTCGAGATCATCGCCACCGTGGCCTCTGCCGGCGCCGGCAAGGACAAGAACTACTCGGCCGAGACCAAGATCAAGGACCTCCTGCCGCTGATCAACGCAGCTGAGAAGAGCGGCGTCTACGTCATCCTCGATCTCCAGCCAGGACGAACTGACTTCCTGACCCAAGCCAAGTTGTACGAGTCACTCCTCACCCGAGCGAATGTCGGCCTTGCCCTCGACCCGGAGTGGCGCCTGCGGCCCAAACAGAAACATCTCACCCAAATCGGGAAGGTCTCAGTCAAGGAGGTCAACCGGGTCAGCGATTGGCTCGCGACACTGACGAGGGCCCACAAGCTGCCACAGAAGGTCTTCGTCCTGCACCAGTTCAACATCAGCATGATCACGGATCGGGGTCGACTCAACATGACACACCCCGAGCTTGCGACGGTCATCCATGTGGACGGCCAAGGCGGGCAGGGCGCCAAGCAAGGCACGTGGAAGTACCTCCACGAGAAGGCGCCCAAAGGTGTGTTCTGGGGCTGGAAGAACTTCCACGACGAGGACAAGCCGATGCTCAGCGTCAAGCAGACGTGGACCAAGGTCAAGCCCCACCCCGAACTCATCAGCTACCAGTGAGCGGACTCAGCCGTAGTAGTCGCCGGCGGCTGCTCCGGGGGGTTCGGCGTCACGGGCCATCGGCATGAAGCGTGAGTAGTGCCCTTGGAAGCTGACCGCCACGCGATTGACCGGACCGGAGCGGTTCTTGGCGATGATGATGTCGGCTTCGCCGGGACGCTCGGACTCGCCAGCACCGTAGGCGTCGGGGCGGTTGAGCAACATGACGATGTCAGCGTCCTGCTCGATCGATCCGGACTCGCGCAGGTCAGACAGCAACGGGGTCTTGTCGGTGCGCTGCTCCGATCCTCGGTTGAGCTGGCTGATCGCGACGACAGGGATCTCAAGCTCCTTGGCGAGCAGCTTGATCTGGCGCGAGAACTCTGACACCTCGACCTGGCGGTTTTCGACCCGTTTGCCCGACGTCATCAGCTGGAGGTAGTCGATGACCATGAACTCAAGTCCGTGCGTCTTCTTGATCCGTCGGGCCTTCGACCGAATCTCGGGCATCGTCATGTTGGGGGAGTCATCGATCACCATGGGCGCGCTCTGCACGCGGGGCATCGCCTGGGCGATGGCGTCCCAGTCGCGCTGGCTCATGCCACCGCCACGCATTTGCGAGACGTTGACTTTCGCCTCGGCCGACAACATGCGCATCGCGATCTCGGGACCGGTCATTTCGAGTGAGAAGATCGCGCTTGGGATGTTGTGCCGGATCGAGGCGGAGCGGCAGAAGTCGAGTCCGAGCGTGGACTTGCCGACACCGGGTCGGGCGGCGACGACGATCATCTGGCCGGCACGGAACCCAGTGGTCAACCGGTCGAGGTCGGGGAAGCCCGACGGGACACCATGCATCTCGGTGCCGCGGCCCTGAATCTCCTCGATCTCATCGATTGTCAACGACATGAGGTCTGCGACGCTGCTGTAGTCCTCGGCCTGCTTGGTGCCGTCGACGTCGAGGACTTCCTTCTGGGCCCGATCGACGATCTCGGACACCTCGCCCTGGCCGGCCTGCCCCAGCTGGGCGATGCGTTGGCCGACCTCTACGAGTCGCCGCAGCACGGCCTTCTCGTGCACGATGTCGGCGTAGAAGTCAACGTTGGAGGCGATCGGCACTCCGGCGACGAGGGTGTGGAGGTAGGGCGCGCCGCCGATGCGACCGACCTCGCCGCGCCGCTGCAGCTCAGCCGCGACGGTGATGGCATCGGCCGGCTCACCGCGGTTTGCGAGGTCGACGATGGTGTCGAAGATCATCTCGTGTGCTGGGCGGTAGAAGTCTCGCCCGTCGAGGATGTCGGAAGCCGGGTCGATCGCCTGCTTGCTCATCAGCATCGCGCCGAGAACGCTTTGCTCGGCGGCTTGGTCTTGGGGCGGAACTCGACCAGACCCAGGGTCCTCGCCGGAGTCTGGCGCAGCCTCGTAAAGGTCCGTCACACTCACTGAATCTGACCCTTTCGCATGTGCTCGACGCTATGCGCCCCCGCTGACAATTTTTCGCCGACTCGCCACAGTAGGCCGGTGCACCATCAGGCGATAGACAGCGACGCACAGGGGGTGTGCACAACCTCCCCTGAACTGGGGAAAACGCCGAGCGGACGTGTGCACAGTCCGTGGACGAAGGTGTGGAAAAGATTCGCCGTTGCGGGCTCGAAGCCGCCCTGACCTGCGGTGACGGCATAGGGTGCGTGTGGAGACAAAATAGTTCGGGACTGATTTCGTCCACGGACGCCTGTTCGTAAACTTGTCGACAAATTCCGCGACTGCGGCGAGGAAGGCCTGGTATGCCCGCCCCGAGTGACGTGGATCGGCAGATCATCCGGGTCGCCGTACCTTCGTTCTAGACGGCGTGCTGATCGGTGCCGGCGACGGCACCTACCTCACCAAGGCCGGGCTCCTCGTACTAGCCCATTCGACGACGTGATGCTGCTACTCGTCGGTGAAGCCGACAATCGTCCAGTCGGGCTGCTCGAACTGCGCCGCGCCGTAGTTGCGGAGATTGTCGCGTACGGCCATCACGATCGGCGTGACGCTGAGCGGCACCATCGCAGGCGTGGCGAAGATACCGCGATCGAGCTTGGCGACCCGGGTGAAACGCAACGAGTCCGCGAGCGTCGCAGCAGCCTTGTCGAACGACGCGTCGAGGCTGCGATCGGCCAGCCCGGTGAAGTTCTGGCTCGAGTCGATGGGGTTGAAGCGTGACTGAGCCGCGGCGATGGGGAACGGCGATCCGCGCCATGCGAACGTCACGATGTCGAAGTCGAGGGAGACGACGTGCGCCGTGAAGAAGTCGGCTGCCTTGACCATCTTGAGGTTCACGACAATGCCTACTTGCATGAGATCGCGTTTGATGGCTCGCGCCCGCTGGCCGTTCGATGGTGTGTCGGCGGGAACGGGCATCGTGAGCTTGAGCTCCTTGCCCTTGCGTGCCCGCACGCCGTTGGGACCTGCGGCGTAGCCAGCCTTGGCGAGCAGTCGCTTCGCCTCCGTAGGGTCAAAGGCGAGGCCCGCCGACGAGTCGCTGTAACCGCGTTGGCCCGGGACATAGACGACGCTTCCCATCGTCACGCCATCGAGGCCGAACTCACCTGAGACGGTGTCAGCGATCTCGTCGCGGTTGATGGCGTGAGCGACGGCGCGCCGTACGTTGACATCCTTGAGCGGCCCTCGTGCACCGTTGAGCGTGAGCTGCGACCACTCCGTTCCCGCGGCCTGCTCGATCGTGCCGTGTTTGCGCACCAACGCGTACGTCTTCGGGTCAACGTTGATTGCATCAAGCTCATCGACGGAGTAGGCGTTGGCCTGGAGGTCGGGAGTCGCGGTACGCCAGACGACCGAGCTGAGCTTCGGCTTGGCCCCCCACCACCGCGGGTTGCGCTTCTCGGTGACCGTGCCCGTCGCGGTGTCGATCGAGCTGACCACGAATGGGCCGTTGGACGGTGGGGCCGTCTTGGTGAAACCTGAGTTGAACGTCTTGGCACTCTTGGTCACCTTCGCCGGCAGTCGCGGGTAGACGTAGAGCGGCCACTCGGCCGTGGTACCGCTGAACACGACCTCGTACGAGTAGGGGTCCTCGTCCGCCTTGACATCAGAGATGTCCTCATAACCGGCCGTGGAGCTCACGGCGAAGTCCTGGTTCTTGCCGTTCTGCGCCTTCCAGAACGCCACCATGTCCTTGGACGTGATCGGCGTACCATCACCCCATACCGCCTTGGGGTTGAGCTTGACCTGAATGGTCAGTGGGCTCTCATCGGTCACCTTGACCGATGTCGCGTAGTCGGGGTCGACCTTCCATCCGCCCGACTTGGTGATGCGCACCGCCCCTCCGGACGTCGGACCGAGGATCGTGGAGGCGTCCGACATCGCACCGTCGGAATGCTGGGGATTGAAGTTGGACGGTAGGGCTGTCACCGCAAGCCGCAGGTCGCCGCCTGCGGCAATCTCGCTCACAGGTGCCGCGTTCCAGTCGGTGCTTGGCAATGACTTGGCGATCACCGGCTTCGGCTCGGGACCACCGCCCGGCAGCAGAGAACAGGCCGACAAGACGAGCGCACCTGCGGCCAGCAGGGATGCGCCCGTCAGGGGGAAAGTTCGCTCGGCCATAAGTGACCACCGATTGGTCGGGTGGACTACTTCGAGGACACCACGTTGAGCTTGACCTGCGCGCTCACTTCGGGGTGTACGCGGACCGAAACCGTATGGGCTCCGAGCGACTTGATCGGGTTGCCGACCTCAATACGTCGCTTGTCGACCTTGGCTCCGGCAGTGCCGAGGGCCTCGGCGATATCTGCGACCGTGACGGCGCCGAACAGGCGGCCACCTGCTCCGGCGCGAACAGGGACGTTGATCGGTGCGGCTTCAAGGTTGCCCTTGATGCTCTGGGCCTCCTCGAGATCGTGGATGGCGTGCGCATCACGCGCAGCCTTGATGGACTCGATCTGCTTGGCGCCGCCCTTGGTCCAGCGTATGGCGAAGTTGCGGGGCAGCAGGAAGTTGCGGCCGTAGCCGTCCTTGACCTCGACGATGTCGCCGGGTGCGCCGAGGTTGGTGACCTCGTGGGTGAGGATGAGCTTCATGATCAGATCCCCTTAACGGCTGTTGGACGTGTAGGGCAGCAGAGCCATCTCACGTGCGTTCTTGATGGCCTTGGCGATCAGACGCTGTTCCTGCACGGTGACACCCGTCACCCGACGCGCACGGATCTTGCCGCGGTCGGAGATGAACTTGCGCAACAGCGCGGTGTCCTTGTAATCAATCTCGGTGACCTTGGCCGCAGTGAGCGGATTGCTCTTCTTCTTCGGCTTTCGGATGACTGGCTTTGCCATGTTGCTCCTGGTGATCTGTCAGTTGAAGTGTGTGTTCAGAAGGGAGGTTCGTCGGTGGTGGCGGCGTTGCCGCCCCACGCTGCGCCACCCTGTGCGGGTGCCGCGCTGCCCTGTGCAGGCTGCGTCGACCACGGGTTGCTGTCGCCCGCAGGTGCTCCACCGCCAGTTGCGGACCGGTTGGCCTTGGTGACCTTGGCCGTGGCATAACGGAGCGAGGGACCGATCTCGTCGACGTTGATCTCGACGCTCGTGCCCTTCGAGCCGTCCTGGCGCTCGTAGTTGCGGATCTTGAGGGCGCCCGTCACGATGACGCGCTGACCCTTCTGCAGCGACTCTGCGCAGTTCTCGGCGAGCTGGCGCCATGCGGCACAGCGAATGAACAGCGCGTCGCCGTCCTTCCACTCGTTCGTCTGACGATCGAACGTACGAGGTGTCGAAGCGACGGTGAAGTTGGCAACTGCGGCGCCCGAAGGGGTGAACTTGAGCTCCGGGTCGTCGGTCAGGTTGCCGATGACGGTGATGACGGTTTCGCCTGCCATGGTGCGCAGCCTTTCGAGAGTGGGGTGTCTGAGATGAGTGAACCGCAGCCCTCAGACATCCGGTGAAGGATCGTCCACAGGGCTGGATGGCTACTTGACGTCGGGGCGCGTGACCTTCGTACGCACGACGGACTCGTTCAGCGTGAGCTGGCGGTCAAGCTCCTTGACCGTGGCCGGCTCGGCAGAGAGCTGGACGACGGCGTAGATGCCTTCAGACTTCTTGTTGATCTCGTACGCGAAGCGGCGCTTGCCCCACACGTCGACGCTCTCAACCGTTCCGCCGTCCTGGCGAACAACGTTGAGGTAGGTGTCGAGGCTGGGAGCGACTGTTCGCTCTTCGAGATCGGGGTCGAGGATGACCATGACCTCATAGGGACGCAATGACATTCAGTCTCCTTCGGACTAAACGGCTACGGGGTTTCCGTAGCAGGAGTGGGTTGCTCAAAATGGCAACCGTGAAAGTCTACGGGAACACCGCCATCTGAGGCCAATCGTCAGATGTTGCGTCGCCAGACGCACTCTTCGTGCAGCTGGCGGCTGCGCCAGCCGTCGGGGGTACGGATCATCGTGTGGTGATAGAGCCCGCCGATCTCCACCACCTTCTGACCGCCCTGGCCGTCGTCCATGAGCATCGGGTTGTGGAAGTACGCCACCACGTCCGCCTCGTCGCCGTGCAGGTCGACCTCGATCTGACCCAGCATGTGCATCCGCTTGGAGAAGAACATCGGCAGCATCTCGGCGAGCCAAGGCTTGATCTCTGGATAGGACGCGATGATCCCGCCAGACTCTGAGTAGTCGATCGAGGCATCAGGCGTGAACACCGTGTCGAGCTTGTCCCAATCACCGGTATCGATGGCTCGGGTGTAGCGGGTGAGCACGTCTGCGATCTCGATCCGGTCCCTGATCTCCTGGAGGTCCATACCGGCACTCTGGCAGAAAACTGGAACACGTTCTATATTTCGACAGGCTCAATAACCAAAACCGTGCACCCAGTCATTCACGTCCCAACCGTCGGAAAGACACCACATCATGCGATTCACCTATGCCGAGGCCATGACCCAGGCCGAGTTCTACGCACCACTCGCCCAGGCGGCCGAGGCGGCGGGCTACACGTCGATGACGGTGGCCGACTCGCTGATCTATCCCAAGGAGTCGGACTCGAAATACCCCTACACCGACACGGGCGACCGCGAGTTCCTCGACGGCAAGGAGTTCATCGAGGCGATGATCCTGTGCGCCCACCTGTTCGCGGTCACCACGACGCTGCGCCTGACACCGTTCGTCCTCAAGCTCCCCGTACGACCGCCGGTGCTGGTCGCCAAGCAGGCCGCGTCGCTCGCGTACCTCTCGGGCAACCGGCTCGGGCTCGGCGTGGGCATCTCGCCGTGGCCCGAGGACTTCGCCAACCTGCAGGTCGACTGGGCTCGCCGTGGCAAGCGCATGGATGAGTGCATGGACATCCTGAGCGGCCTCATGAACGGCGAGTTCTTCGGCTACAAGGGCGAGTTCTACGAGATCGACGAGCTCAAGGTGTGCCCCGGGGCCACCGAGAAGATCCCGCTGCTGGTCGGCGGTCACGTCGACCTCGCGCTGCGCCGGGCCGTACGCAAGGGTGATGGCTGGATGCACGCCGGCGGCGACGGTGAGGAGCTTGACCGGCTGCTCGTACGCCTCGCCGAGATCCGCAGGGAGGAGGGCGACACCCGCGACGAGTTCGAGGTGCACGTGATCTCCTACGACGCGTACGACCTCGACGGCATCAAGCGCCTTGAGGACAAGGGCGTGACCGACTGCATCGTCGGGTTCCGGGTGCCCTACATCAAGGGCCCCGACACCGAGTCCCTCGAGACCAAGATCAGGCACCTCGAGAAGTACGCCGAGAGCATCATCCACAAGGTGTGACCCAGATCACACCTCAAGGTGTCCGACGCGGGATGTGCCATTCGTCCGGGCCGACATAGTCGACCTGTATGACGCGCTGCTGGTCTTGCCGCAATCGACGAGCTCGCAGGACTCAACCGCTTCCACCTCTGGCATGCCTGTCGGGCGGAGCTCCTCCTACGTCTGGGCCGAGCAGACGAGGCGCTCGCGGCATTCGCCGCCGCGATCGCCTGTGACCCACCGTCGGCAGACCGACGACATCTCGAGCGACGCCTCGCGGTTAGTCGCTGACCAGGTCCAGCGCGAGGAAGTTGTCGGTGTCGTAGTTGATCGACGTGATGACTCGCTGCGCCGAGCCGGCGAACCGCGAGCGGAACTCCGCCCGCGCCGAGTCGAGGTCACCGACGACGGCGAACATGTTGAGCACCTCATCCGGGACCAGGTCTCCCAGCTCGGCCCACCGGTCACTCTTGGTGAACGCGTGTGCCTCGGTGTGCAGGTCGCCCCAGCCGTGGTGCTCAAGCACCGGCAGGTACGCGGGCGTCGACGCATAAAAGCCGATCTGTCGCTTGGTCCCGGCGATCGCGGCTGCGACCTGTTCCTCGTCGCGGCCCGTCGCGACCATGCACAGGACCGAGGTGGTGAACGGCTCGTCAGCGTGGGCGCCGGCAGCACGACCCGCCGCCACGGTGGGGACGATGACCTCGTCGAGGTAGCTGCGCGAGAGCAGTGGGTGGCAGATCAAGCCGTCAGCCACCGAACCGGCGGCGGCGAGCATCCGCGGACCCACGGCAGCCAGCCAGATCGGTGGAGGACCTCCGTCGACCGGACCCGGGTTGAAGAGCGGCGGCAGAAGGGTGTGGTTGTAGAAGTCGCCCTGGAAGTCGAGCTTCGATCCGTTCTGGAAGCTGTCGAAGATCGCCCGAAGCGCCTCGACGTACTCCGACATCCTGGGGGCCGGACTCGACCACGGCATGTCGAAGCGGCGAGTGATGTGCGGCTTGATCTGGGTGCCTAGCCCGAGGATCAGTCTGCCGCCACTGAGGCGGTGCACGTCCCACGCCGAGTAGGCCGTCGACATCGGGGTGCGGGCAAAGGCGATCGCGACCGAGCTGCCGATCCGGATCTGACTGGTCGTCTGACCAGCGAACGCCAGAGCGATGTATGGATCGTGCGCCGCCTCGGCGACGAACACGCCGCCGACACCACGCGCCTCAGCCTCGGTGGCGACAGCGGCGATCTCCGCCGCGTCCCCGTGGAAGGCAATGTCGAGAATCGGATCAGTCACGCGCTGAGCATAGAGCGATCAGAACCCGCGAGTGGCGAATCCACCCCGTCCTGCTTACGGACGAGCAAATGGGAGCGAATCACGCAAGACCTTCGCGCCCCCGTCCTCCTGGCACAATCACCTCAAGAAGTCGCTCAACGGCGGTCTCGTCCGTGTGCAACGCTCCGTCAATCACGGCCACAAGATCGATCAGCCCCAAGTCCTCGGCGAGCTCAGCAATCGTCCACTCCGGCGATGCGATGCGAATCCCATTGAGCAGTTCGCGTGGAGGACCCGCGAGAGGCGAGGGCTACTCCGTTGTGATGGCGCGAAGGACGTTGAGCTTGGCGGCCCGGCGAGCAGGGAGTACGGCGGCGAGCACGCCGACGAGTCCGGCGATGATGACGAACACCACGAGTCGGGTCCACGGGATCGAAAGCTCGGTGATGCCTTGGTCGCCGAAGGCGCGTTGCAGCACGACACCGAACAGCAGCCCGGCCGCGATGCCGAGGAGTGCTCCGAGCACGGCGATCGCGATGGCCTCGAGCCGCACCATGCGACGCAGCTGGCCGCGCCCGAGCCCGACGGCCCGGAGCAGCCCGACCTCGCGGGTGCGCTCGATGACGCTCAGCGCCAAGGTGTTGACGATGCCGAGCGCAGCGATGACGATCGCCAGGCCGAGCAGCGCGTAGATCAGGTAGAGCAGCTGGTCGACCTGCGAGCGCTGGGCATCGGCGAAGTCCTCCTGATTCTGCACCGTGACGGTCGGGAAGTCCTTGGTCGCCGCCTCGAGCGCCTTGCCGAGTGCCACCTTGTCGGCTCCCGGCGCTGCGTCGATGGCGATGCTGGAGTCAGCGCGTCGTACGTTGCCCGCGACGATGGTGGAGAACGGGATGATGGCGCCGTTGACGACGTATGTCTGCGAGTAGAACCCCGACACCGTCGCCGGGACCTTGCCCGACGCGAAGCCGAGCTGCACGGTGTCGCCGACCTTCAACCCGAGGGACGTGCCGCGCTCCTCCCGCAGCGCGATCTCGCCCTCGCCCGGGGCTCCGCCCTTGACGAACGGGATGTCGAAGATCTTGGTCAGCTCGCGGGAGTCGCCAGCCGTGGCGTTGACCCGATCGCCGTCGACCTCGACCGAGGCGGACTGGGCGGGCGCAACGGTGTCGACGCCCTCAATCCCTCGGACGTCCTCGGCGATGGCGGGCGAGAACGCCTGGCCGATCGCATTGGAGATGAGGTAGTCGCTGGTGAACTGCTTCGTCACGCTGACGTCAATCGACTTGTTGATCGACGCTCCGAGCACCGACATCGTCGTGACGAGGGCCAGGCCGATCATCAGGGCCGATGCGGTCGCAGCCGTACGGCGGGGGTTGCGCAGCGAGTTCTGCGTCGCGAGCTGGCCGACGGCGCCGAACAGCCGTCGATAGATGATGCCAAGCCCCTTGAGCAGTGGCACACCGAGCAGCGGGCTCGCCAGCGACACCGCCATGAGGATCGCGAAGATCCCGACGCCGACCTGCGTGGCACCTGAGCTGCCGTCGCCGAGCAGGCCCTTCGTCATCAGGGCGGCGCCGATGACTGCCAGCACGATGCCGACGATCATGCGCCGGCGGATCGAGCTCTCCGGCAGCGCCACCTCGTCGCGCATGGCGGCGACCGGGGCGATCTTGGCGGCACGCCGCGCCGGAAGGTAGGCCGCGAACATCGTCACGAAGACGCCCACCGCGTACGACACGACGATCGTGCGCGGTTGGAAGACGAGCTGGCTGCCACTGAGGTCGAGGCCGAAGTTGGCGAACAGGGCACGCAGGGCCGCCGCCAGTCCGTAGCCCAGCACCAGTCCCAGCGTCGATCCGATCAGCCCGACGACAGCCGCCTCGATCAACACCGACCTGGTGACCTGCCGCCGGGAGGCACCCAGGGCGCGCAGCAGGGCGAGCTCACGGCTGCGCTGCGCCACCAGGATCGAGAACGTGTTGATGATCAGGAACGTGCCGACCACCAGGGCGATGCCGGCGAAGATCAGCAGGAAGGTGTTGAGGAAGCCGAGCACGGTGTCGATGATCGACTTGACCTCGTCGGACAGCTGCTTGGCCGTCAGCGCCACGGTGCCGTCGGGGAGCTGGGGCTTGAGCGCCGCGACGAGCTGCTTGTCGCTGACTCCGTCCTTGGCCTCGAAGCCGATGCTGGTGAAGGCATCCGCACCGTCGAGGAAGAGGCGCTGGGCGGTCGGGGTGTCGAAGAAGACGAGGGTCGCACCGGCCAGCCCGCCCCCGGCGAAGTCGGCATACCCGACGAGCTTCGCCTCAAAGCGCGGCTCGGGGCCCGAGGTCACCATCTTGACCATGTCGCCGAGCTTGTAGCCGGACGCCTTGGCGGATCGGCGGTCGAGGGCGACCTCGTCGCCGGCCGGTGCCCGGCCCTGCTTGATCTTGACCGAGGCCTCGCCGAGCGCATTCGGAGCATCGGTGTAGTTGAATGCCAGCGTCGGCGCGCCCGTACCGCCGAGCAGCTTGCCGTTCTGCTTGACGACGAACAGACCTTGACCGTCGACCGAGCCATCGGCCCGGGCAACACCCGGCACCTTGGCGAGCTCGGTGACTGCCGATGCCGGGATCTGGCGGCTGTCGATGTTGACCGCCTGGTCGATCCCACCCTGGTCGAGGCCGCTGAGCCGGATCGTCACGTCCTGCACCGATCCGCTCACGATGTCGTCGAAGCTCTTGCCGATCGTGTCGGTGAACACCAGGGACCCGGCGAGGAATGCGACGCCGAGGACGATGGCGAACGCGCTGAGGATCAGCCGGAGCTTGCGGGCGAGCAGGTTGCGGAGGGTGACGCGCAGCATCAGCCGACATCCTTGGCTGCGCGAGCCTGCAGCGCAGCCATCCGCTCGAGCACCGACTCAGCGGTGGGATCGCGCATCTCATCGACCACCAACCCGTCGGCGAGGAACACGACGCGATCGGTGTACGACGCGGCGACCGGGTCGTGGGTGACCATCACGACGGTCTGCCCGAACTCGGTCACCGATCGACGCAGGAATGCGAGCACCTCGGCGCTGGAGGTGGAGTCGAGGTTGCCGGTCGGCTCGTCGGCGAAGACGATCGACGGCCGGCTGACCAGTGCTCGCGCGCACGCGACCCGCTGCTGCTGCCCACCGGACAGCTCGTGCGGGCGGTGGCCGAGCCGATCGCGCAGGCCGATCGTGTCGACGACGGTGTCGAACCAGTCAGTGTCGGGTGAGCGGCCCGCAATCGACAGTGGCAGCAGGATGTTCTCCTGCGCGCTGAGGGTTGGTACGAGGTTGAACGCCTGGAAGACGAAGCCGACCCGGTCGCGCCGCAGCTCGGTGAGCGCCTTGTCCTTGAGGCTGGCGAGCTGGGTGTCGCCGACGCTGACGCTCCCGCTCGTCGGCGTGTCCAGGGCGGCCATGCAGTGCATCAACGTGGACTTACCGGAACCGGACGGTCCCATCACGGCGGTGAACTCACCTGCGAAGATGTCGAGCGTGACACCAGCCAAGGCGCGTACCTCGGCATCGTCCTTGCCGTAGACCTTGGTCAGGTCGACAGCGGCGGCGGCGATCGTACGTTCGGGGGCGGCGATGCTCATGGCTTCTCCAGGCAATGCGTATGGGCGGTGACGCCCACGCTACAGAACACGACGACCATGAGGGATCGGTGGTGTCCCCGATATCGTTGATGTGTGGAGTTCGAGATCGTCACGCTGGTCGTATCGCCGCGGCACGCCTACCAAGGTCGGCCCAGCGATGGCCTCGCCCCCTTCGACGGGGGCGAGACCGTCGAGACCGTACGGTTACGCGCGCACAAGGGTCTGGTCGGCGACCGCTATTTCGGCACCAAGTTCACCTACGCCTCCGTGACGCTGATCGCCACCGAATCGCTGCACTGGCTGGAGGGCGAGCTTGCGTCCGGTCCATTCGATCCGTCGTTGGCCCGCCGCAACATCGTGACTCGCGGCCTCGACGTCGACGCGATCGCTCGTACGGCATTCACCCTCGACGCCGGGCACGGACCCATCCGCTTCAGGTCGCTGACCCCGGCCAACCCGTGCGCGTGGATGAACGAGGTGTTCGCGCCGGGAGCCCATCAGGCGTTGCGGGGTCGAGGTGGCATTCGCTGCGAGCCACTTGATGACGGCGAGCTCTCGGTCGGCCGTGCCACGATCGGGGACATCACTCCATTGCCACCCGAGGAGCTGACGAGGCGAGTCAAGGCTGCAACAACCACGAACTAGAGGTCGGCCGAGACCTTCCAGAGATTGACGCCCTTGGCATCGCCGGCGAATTGGTCGATCTCAGCGAGCTCCTTGTCGGTGAAGTCGGTGTTGGCTGCCGCCGCGAGGTTCTCGTCAAGCTGCTTAGTCGACGAGGCGCCGATCAGCGCCGAGGTGACTCCGCCGGGACGCAGGATCCAGGAGATCGCCATCTGTGCAAGGGACTGCTTGCGCTTCTTGGCGATCGCAGCGAGTCCGCGCAGACGTTCGAGGTTGGCCTTGGTCAACACGCCCTCGTCCAGGCTGCCGCGATCGACGGCGTGCTGGACAGGGTCGTCGCCGAGATAGCGGTCGGTTAGCAGACCCTGCGCCAGCGGTGAGAATCCGGTCGACCCAAGTCCGTGCTCGTCAAGAACCGTCAGCAGACCGCCTTCGACCCAACGGTTGAGCATCGAGTAGGACGGCTGGTGGATGACGAGCGGCGTCCCGAGATCGCGGGCCACTGCAACCGCTTCGGCGGTGCGCTCAGGGGAGTATGACGAGATGCCGGCATACAAAGCCTTGCCCTGACCGACCGCCGTGTCGAGCGCCATGATCGTCTCCTCGACCGGCGTCGAGGGATCGGCGCGATGCGAATAGAAGATGTCCACGTAGTCGACGCTCATCCGTTCAAGCGACGCGTCAAGGCTCGACAGGAGGTACTTGCGCGAGCCGAGCTTGCCGTACGGGCCGGGCCACATGTCCCATCCCGCCTTGCTCGAGAGAATCAGCTCGTCGCGGTAGGGCTTGAAGTCGGTCCGCATCATGCGGCCGAAGTTCTCCTCCGCGGAGCCATGTGGCGGGCCGTAGTTGTTGGCCAGGTCGAAGTGCGTGATGCCCTTGTCGAACGCGTGCCGCAACACCTCGCGCTGGGTCGCGAAAGGGCGATCATCGCCGAAGTTCCACCACAGACCGAGCGAGATCGGCGGGAGGAGCAGACCCGAGGTGCCAACCCGACGATAGTCGAGATGCTGGTAACGATCCTCCGCCGCAACGTACGGACGGTGGGTTTCGGGGACGGCGTCGGCGTAGTAGCGCTCTTCGGTCATGCCGCCAACGCTAGCGCCAGACCACGAGGCGGCCACTTGTTGACAGCCGAAAGGCTAAGGCAGTCGCACGGCGGCCAGCACGGTCGGCTCGTCGGCGCCGGGCCACATGCCAGTCAGTTCGAGATCGCCGAGTACTCCCGACACCGGGTCGATGACCCGCCGTACAAGAACCTCTCCGATCGAGGTGACAACCGTGGTGACGTCGCCGTCGTCGCGTACGTCGACGAGTCCGATCTCACCGGGGTCAGGAAGCAATCCACTGCCCTCGACCGTGACCACCGCCTGCACGTCTTCTCTGCTGCCGTCGGCAAGCTCTCGAACCAGGTCCGCTTGCCGGCCACCGGTCAGGATCGTCGCCGCCAGGACGCCGACATAGGTCGGATCGCTCGTCGCGTCGTACGCCCAACGCTCACCGAGCACCCCGTGCAGCATGGTCCCGACGAGTCGACCGCCCTCGAGCGGAGCCGCCCGGTAGGTCATCGGCACGTGGTACGTCCGGCCGCCCGCGCTCATGATCAGTCCTTCGATGCCTACCTCGCCAGCCGGGTCGTCGAGGCGGAACGAACCGATCTGCTCGAGCTCGCCACCGGCGAACCAAGGCTGTTGGGGCATCCACTCGGAGAGCAGCTCAAGCTTGGTCGGCGTCAGATTGGTCGCATGGAGGAGGGCCATGACAAGACGCTATCGCAGGCGGGTGATCTCCACCCCGACGAAGAGCTCTGAGCCGCCGGAGGTGGAAAAGATGCCACGCAATGGCGGGCTGTCGGCGTAGTCGCGGCCCTTGGCGACGACGACGTGGCGCGGTCCGGGCGTGATCGCGTTGGTCGGATCCCAGCCGATCCACTCACCGTCCCACCATTCAATCCAGGCGTGCGACTCGCCCTCGACGGATTCGCCAATCTCGGGGTCGGGAGACGGGTGTAGGTACCCGGAGACATACCGGGCGGGGATGCGTGCTTCGCGCAGTGCACCAAGCGTGAGGTGGGCAAAGTCTTGGCACACGCCGGTCTGCTCGGTCCACGCATCGGCTGCGGTCGTGGTGACCTCAGTGCTTCCGGGGACGTACGCGATGCGTTCGTGCAGGAACTTCATGACTGCTGATGCGTATTCAGTCGGAGTGCCAGCAGCGCTCCTCAGAGGTGCCAGCTCAACCAACAGGTCCGGTGACGGTGCAACCCAGGGCGACATGGCGAGGAATTCGCACCATTCGTCCTGCACGGCATCGAGCGCTTCCCATGCGATCCCATGCGGCTCCGGCGGGGTGCCTTGGGTGTCCACGATCGAGGTGGCGACAACCGTGAGGTCCTGGTGTGGGTCGTGGACCTCGAACGAGGTGACCGTCGTGCCCCAATAGTCGCGGTACTCATACGTCCAGGGTGACGGCGATATCTCGAGACGCGACCGCAGAACGTATTGCTCCGATGTCGTCATCGGAGTCATGCGTGCCTCGTTGAACGACGCAACGGCGCCCTGCTCGTAGTGATAGCCGGTCGTATGGCGGATGCGCAGCTGCATTGTCTCGCTCACAGCAGCACCCCTCCGCGCCAGGTGTACGCCTCGGACTCGGCGAAGTAGCGCGCAGACACGGCATCGCTGGCTGCGGCACAGCTGCGCTGCAATCGCTCCATCTCGACCGGGAGATCAAAGACGATGTCGGCAAGCGGGCGGTATTCGAGCTCAGTGCGCGCACGACCCAGCAGGCGCTGGGCTTCGTCGCTGAAACCTGAACGCTGACCCGCCGACTCAAGCTTGGTGAGTGCCTTCTCGGCCTGCGCCAACGACGAGACGATCGACCGCGGGAACCAGCGATCAAGCAGCAGGAACTCTGCGGCCTGACGATCGGCCTCGATCCCGCGATAGGCACGGATGAAGCTCTCGTACGCTCCACACGCGCGCAGCGTCGTAGGCCATGCCACCTGCGGACCAGATGCAAGGGCCGCCGTGGAGAGCAGCCGTGCGGTCATGTCTACCCGCTCGATGCTGCGGCCCAACATGTAGAACTGCCAGCCCTCATCGCGCGACATCGTCGAGTCGGCGATGCCGGAGATCATCGCCGTACGATTGCGCACCCAGGTGAACATGTCGGGAGGTCGCATCGCCTGCGCGGCCGACAGTCCGCGCCACGTGGTGTTGATCGCGGCCCAGATGTCGGTCGACAGGGTTTCGCGTGCTCGCCGGGCGCTCTCGCGGGAAGCGCCAATGGCTGCGGCGATCGACACCGGCGAATCGGCATTGTGGGCGAGCAGGTCGAGGATCAGCCAACGGTTGGGGTTGCCGGTGTAGTCCTCGACTCCCATCACGGAGAGCAGCTGCTCGCAAGACCTGCGTTCGTCGATGCCGGGATCCTCGATCAGCACCTGCATCTGTACGTCCAGGATGCGTGCGGTGTCATCGGCGCGCTCGAGGTAGCGGCCGATCCAGAACAGCGACTGCGCGATGCGGCTCAACATGTGCCATCGCCCCCCACCTGTTGCTGTTGTTGCTCCTGCTCGTGGACCTGCATGCCGCCGGTGTCGCCGTCGGCGGCCGGGCCGGCCGACTGTGTGATGCCGGCGACCAGAGTCGCGGACGGTGCGATCTCACCCTCGTCTTCGGGCTCGGTGAGCCCGGCCAGCACCCAGGTGTCCTTGGAGCCGCCGCCTCGGCTGGAGTTGACGATCAGCTCGCCTTCCGGGAGCGCGACTCGGGTCAGTCCGCCCGGCAACACCGATACATCGTCCCCGTCGTGAACCGCGAACGGACGCAGGTCGACGTGCCGCGGTCTGATGCCGTCCTCGACGAGGGTCGGCACGGTTGACAGCGAGATGACCGGCTGCGCAATCCAGGCCCGCGGATCGTCGAGGATCTTGCCGCGCAGCTCATCAAGCTCATCCTTGCTGGCGGCAGGGCCGATCACGATGCCCTTGCCTCCCGAGCCGTCCACCGGTTTGAGCACCAGCTCGTCGAGGCGGTCGAGCACCTCTTCGCGCTGTTCGGCCTCGCCCATCCGCCAGGTGTCGACGTTGCGCAGGATCGGCTCCTCCGACAGGTAGTAGCGGATCAGGTCGGGCACGTATGTATAGAGAAGCTTGTCGTCGGCGACCCCGTTGCCAACGGCATTGGCGATGGTGACGTGGCCAGCACGGGCAGCGTTGATGATGCCGGGCACGCCGAGCGCAGAGTCGGCGCGGAACTGCACCGGGTCGAGGAACTCATCATCGATGCGGCGATAGATCACATGCACTGGTTCAAGACCATTTGTCGTACGCATCATCACCCGGCCCGAGCGGCAGACGAGGTCGCGGCCCTCGACGAGCTCGACGCCCATCGTGCGGGCCAGCAGTGTGTGCTCGAAGTAGGCGGAGTTGTAGACACCGGGCGTCAGCACGACGACAGTCGGATCGCTCACGCCGGCGGGTGCGGCCTTGCGGAGGGCGGCGAGCAGAGTCTGCGGGTACTGCGACACGGGCCGGATGCGGTGATCGGCGAACACCTCGGGCAGCGCCGCAGAGAGTGCCCGGCGGTTGGTCATGACGTAGGAGACGCCGGACGGTACTCGTACGTTGTCCTCCAGCACCCGGAAGTCACCGTTGCCGTCACGGATCAGGTCGACGCCGGCAACGTGCACACGCACGCCATTGGGCGGCTCGAGCCCGGCCACGACGCGGTGATAGTGCGGCGACGTCATGACGGTTTCACGGGGAACCACGCCGTCGGCGAAGAGCTCACCCGGTCCGTACGCGTCGGCGAGGAATCGCTCGAGCGCGAGCACGCGCTGTCGCACGCCGCGCTCAACGTGGTGCCAGTCGTCGGACTCGATCAGGCGGGGGACGATGTCGAGGGGAAACGGCCGCTCCTCGCCGGCAACGCCGAAGGTGACGCCCTGCTCGAGATAGGACGAGGCCAACGAGTCGGCACGAAGGCGAATTTCGTCGGCGCCCATCTTGAGGAACGATTCATGCATGGTGCCGTAGTTGTCGCGTACCTCGGCGTCATCGAACATCTCGTCAAAGCCCGCGACGGGGCCGTAACCGTCGAAGAGCTCTGAGGTGTCCACGCCCTCGACCGTAGCGCGGATGTGGCTCCAACACATTTCACGTGAGCGACACCTGCATTTTCACCGCGTTTACGGTCTTTCCACCACGCTGACGGATACGCTTTCGCTCAGAAAGGGGCCAAGTCATGGCGGATACGTACGTCTTGGTGCTCAACGCGAGCTATGAACCCTTGCAGCGTGTGTCCATGCGCCACGCGATCAAGATGCTCGTACGTGAGGTCGCGGTGATCGAGGAAGAGGCCGGCGGATCGTTCGGACCCTTCCCCAAGCCCAAGGTGCTGCGCCTGGTGCGCTATGTCGTGACGCGATGGATGCATCGCCGCTCCAACCTCTGCACCAAGAGCGCGATCAAAGCCCGCGACAAGATGTGTGCCTACTGCGGCGGGCGTGCCGAGACGGTCGACCACATCGTGCCGCGCAGTCGCGGAGGAGCATTGACGTGGGACAACGCCGTCGCGGCGTGCATCCGCTGTAATCACCGCAAGGCTGATCGCACACCCTCCGAAGCCGGCATGCAGCTGCTGGTGACGCCCGGACAACCCCAATACGTCGTCGTCGCCTAGCGCAACAACGCTGAGGGGAGAGTTGCGGCGGGCGAGGGGAGAGTTGCGGCGGGCGAGATGGCGCAGCAAGTCTCCCGCCAGCCGCAACAACTCTCCCCTCAGCGTGAGTACGTAGGGACAGGCTCGAGGTTGGTAGCCTCGGGCGGTGACGTCAACGCGTGCATCAGGACCACTCAGCGTCCGCACCCTCAGCGCGCCTGAACACCTCGAATTCGTTCGCAGCCGACCGTCGGTGAGCTTCCTGCAGACCCCGGCCTGGGCGACTGTCAAGCACGAATGGCGTGGCGAATCCATCGGGTGGTTCGACGGTGACGCCCTGGTGGGCGCGGCGTTGGTGCTCTATCGCAAGCTCCCCAAGCTCGAGCGTTATCTCGCGTACCTGCCCGAGGGCCCAGACATCGACTGGCTCGGCGGAGATCTGGGCGATTGGCTGACCCCTATGTCGGCACACCTCAAGAGCAAGGGCGCCTTCGGCATACGTATGGGCCCTCCCGTCGTGTTGCGCCGATGGAGCGCCGCAACAATCAAGGCCGCCATCGCCGATCCCGTGCTCACGACCCTGTCGGACGTGCCAGCCGACGCCAGCGATGAGGCGGCCCTCGACCTGCGTGACGCGTTGAAGAGGCTCGGCTGGAAGGAGCTCGACGCCAGCGGCGGGTTCACCGCCGGGCAGCCAAAGTTCAACTTCCAGGTCCCACTCGGCGACCGCACCGAGGACGATGTGCTCGCCGGCATGAACCAGCTCTGGCGCCGCAACATCAAGAAGGCCGCCAAGCTCGGGGTCGAGGTCACCACCGGCACCAAGGCCGACCTGCCGGCGTTTCACCAGATCTATGCCGAGACAGCGCAGCGCGACCACTTCACGCCACGACCGCTGTCGTACTTCGAACGTATGTGGGACGCCCTCAGCGCCGAGGAGCCCGATCGGCTCGTCCTCTATCTCGCGCACCACGAGGGCGACCTTGTTGCAGCGACGACGATGGTCCGCGTCGGCCAGCATGCCTGGTACTCATACGGCGCTTCGACGACAGCCAAGCGAGAGGTACGAGGATCCAACGCGATTCAGTGGCAGATGATCACTGGCGCCATGGCCGCCGGTGCGACGATCTATGACATGCGGGGCATTACCGAGACGATCGACCCCGACGACTCCCACGCCGGGCTCATCCAGTTCAAGGTCGGCACCGGAGGCGAAGCAGTCGAGTACCTCGGCGAGTGGGACCTCCCGCTCAACCGTGCCCTCTACCTGGGATTCACCCAATATATGAGGAGGCGATGAGATGACATTCGAGCTCCGGGTCGACACCGAGCGTTGGCGCAGCGGACTCCGAACGCTCACCGATCAGACCCCCGGCATCGTTCCGGTTGTCAAGGGCAACGGCTACGGCTTCGGTCGAGACCTGCTCGCCGCCGAGTCGACCAACCTCGGGCTCGACACGATCGCCGTCGGCACGTATGCGGAGGTGCAAGGTGCGCTCGACGCCTTCGACGGGGACGTCATGGTCCTCTCGCCCTGGCGCCCGTTCGACACCGACGTCATGTACGACTCCCGGGTGATCCACACCGTCGGCCGGGTCGAGGACATCGCCGCGCTGGCGACCGAGCACGCTGACAGCCGCGTGCTCTTCGAGGGCGAGACCTCGATGTCTCGCCACGGCCTGGACCGCCACGAGCTCGCCGCCGCGGTGGACGCGC
Organism: uncultured Aeromicrobium sp.; assembly: GCA_964638755.1. Lineage (GTDB taxonomy): Bacteria > Actinomycetota > Actinomycetes > Propionibacteriales > Nocardioidaceae > Aeromicrobium. The sequence goes on from CAZWZC010000015.1 coordinate 32,211, forward strand.
TCGGTGAGCTGCAGATCGAGGGCTTCTCGATCCACCTGCCCATGTCGGGCAGCAACCTTGCCGAGGCCGAGAGCTGGGCCGCCGCACTTGCGGCTTCCCAGGTGGAGACCACCACGATGTTCGTCTCCCACCTGACTCCTGACGAACTCGCGACGCTGGGCGAGCGACGCCCGCAGCTCGACGTACGTCCGCGCATCGGTACGTCGCTGTGGCTCGGCGACCTCGGCTCGCTGTCCGTACGCGCCAGGGTGCTCGACCGCCATCAGCTCGCTCGTGGTGAGCGGGTTGGCTACCGGCAGCGAGCGATGCCGCGCGACGGGCACCTGCTGATCATCGCCGGCGGGACCAGCCACGGCATCGGCCTCGAGGCGCCCAAGGCATCCCACGGCGCGGTCCAACGCGGCAAGTCACTGGCGAGAGGCGGCCTGGAGGCTGCTGGATTTGCCCTGTCACCGTTCACGATCGACGGCAAGCAGCGCTGGTTTGCCGAGCCCCCTCACATGCAGGCGAGCATGGTCTTCCTACCCGCCAGCGCGGCCGTGCCTGAAGTAGGCGACAACGTCGAGGTGGCAGTGCGATTCACCACCGCCACCTTCGACGCCGTCATCCTCGACTGACTACGGGGTACAACCCGGTGGAACCCCCGGCAACGTACACGTCGGCGGCGTGGTCACCGTCGGCGTCGGTGTGGGCGTCGGTGTGGGCGTCGGTGTCGGAGTCGGCTTGGGCTTGCTGACGCACTTGTCACCCTTGCGAACCTCGTCGCTCTTGCACTTGGGCGGCGGCTTCTTGTAGTTGGTGCCCTTGCTCGACTTGATGTTGGCAGGCGGCGGGAACGATCCACAGTCACTCGGATTCAGCGCCCGGTTCATGTAGGACCGGAACGTCATCGCCGGATAGGTTCCGCCATAGAACGGCAGCAGATATCCCTCAAGTTGCTCATTGCCCTTGCCACGGTTGTACATGACCGCGGTCGAGAGTTTGGGTGTGATTCCGGTGAACCACGATGAAGACACCCGCGATGTCGGGCCTTCCCCGGCCGTTGCCGTTCCGGTCTTGCCGCCGGTCTCGCACACCGTGCGGCCACGAGTACCCGTACCGGAACGGACGACGCCGCGCAGCGCAGCGATCGTGTCGGCAGCGACGTCCGCCGGTATGGTCTGCTCGGTCTCGACCTTGTGCTTGTGGAGGACATCCTTCTTGCGGAAGTCCGTGACCTTCTCGATGACATACCAGTCAGCCTTCTTGCCGCTCGCCGCGATCGTCGCGTAGGCGTTGGCCATGTCGATCGGCGGGACCTTCTCGTAGCCGAGGGGTACGCCGAGGGCTTCCCGGCTGAACTTGTCGGTCACATTGGTGGGGATTCCGGCCTCGTTGGCAGCGTCGAGAACCTTGCCCGGACCGTCACCCATCTGGTCGACGAGGTCGACGAAAGCCGTGTTGATCGACTCCTCCGTCGCCTTCTCCAACGGAACCTTGCCGAACGAACGACCACCACTGTCACCCTGGTTCTCGATCTCGACGCCGCCCTCGAACTTCAGCGGCGAGTTCCCGTTGAGCTGGGTCTTGAGGGAGTAGCCATCCTCAAGAGCCGCGACAACTGCGAACATCTTGAATGTCGAACCGGGCTGAGTGCCCAGTGTCGCCCAGTTGAGCTGACTCTTGAGATAGTCAGGTCCGCCATAGAGTGCACGTACGGCGCCGGTCCCCGGCTGGATCGACGCGAGCGCCGTGTGCAGATCCTTGAGCCCGTTCGGTTGAACCTCGTCGACCGCTTTCACGGCGTCCTGCTGCTTGTTGTAGTCAAACGTCGTGACGATGCGCAGGCCCTGACCGTCAATCTGCGACTCGGTGAACTCGAGCTTGAGCATCTCCTTCTTGACCATGTCGAGGAGGAAGCCCTTCGGGCCCTTGTAGCGGTTGTTCTCCTTGAGCTTGGCAACCGCCGGGAGCTTGTCCTGCCATTGCGCGCGCTGCTCGGCGGTGATCGCCCCGGACTTGACCATTCCGTCGAGCACGTAGTGGAAACGCGGCATGATGCGCGCCTCGGCACCCTCGGTGTAGGGGTTGTAGAACGAGGGGCTGTTGATGATCGTCGCCAGCAGCGCCGACTGCGCGTAGTCCAGCTCCTTGGCGGGCTTGTTGAAGTAGGTCTGCGAGGCGACCTCGAGTCCGTACGAGCCGTTGCCGAAGTAGATCGTGTTGAGGTAACCCTCGAGGATCTCCTTCTTGGTCAGCTGGTTGTGGATCTTGATCGACAGAACGGCTTCCCTGACCTTGCGGGAGTAGGACCGCTCCTGGTTGAGGTAGAGGATCTTGACGTACTGCTGGGTGATCGTCGACGCACCGCCCTGGATCTCACCGCTCGTGGCGTTGTTGCGCGCAGCCCGCACAATGCCCTTGAAGTCAATCCCGCGGTTGGTGTAGAAGGTGCGGTCCTCGGCGGCAATGACGGCTGCCTGAATCGAGGCGGGCATGTCTGACAGTGGGATACTTTCGCGGTCCTGGGTGGCAAAGCTGCCGATGGCGTGCTTGCCGTCGGAGTAGTAGACCTTGGTCGTCTCGGTCTTGAAGTCAGCGTTCGCGTCGGGGATCGCGATGGCTCGGTAGAGAATGAAGAACGTCAGGGCGAGAGCCAAGATGCCGGCAACGCCCAGGAAGGCGACCCATCGAAGGGTCGCCGTGTACCAAGGTCCGCGCCCGCTGATCTTCCAGGAGAAGGCCCGCAGCTTGCCTGGCCTGCCGGCACGATCGGCCTTCGTTGCTGCGCGCGTGCCGCCATTGCTTCGTGTTCCCAAGTGTCCTTCTACCTCCGTCGGGACCCCAGGAGCGGATCCGTCGTCGACCAAGTGTGCCGAACCAACCTGAGAGATCGTTAATCGGCCACCGTGGCACGTGTCGAGCATCACCTTATGGGGTTCCACGTCGCGGGTTGCCGTGACATGACGATGCGATGTATCGTTCCGATATAACAGGAACCACATACAGGTGGGCAGGCATCAGGATCAAGGACGAATGACCAAACGCGGCGCGGCACTCGAGGTGGCAGTTCTCGGACTGCTTCACGATGCCCCGATGCACGGGTACGAATTGCGCAAGCAGGTCAACGTACTGCTCGGCTGGACCCGCCTCCTTTCCTACGGCACCCTCTATCCCTGCCTCAAGGCACTCGGCAAGTCCGGCTACATCGTGGCCGACGAGCCTGGTGACGTGGCAGGGCGTGGTCGCCGCGGTCGCATCGTCTATCGCCTCACGGCAGAGGGCAAGGAATTCTTCGCGCAAGCGCTCGAGGAGTCCGGCCCCGCAACGTGGGACGACGAAACTTTCGGCGTACGGTTCGCGTTTTTCTCGCGTACCGATTCGCCGACGAGGGTTCGCATCCTCGAGGGGCGGCGTAGCCGTCTCGAGGAGCGTCTCGAGAACGTCCGAGCTGCAGCACAGCGCGGGCGCGAGCGGGTCGACTCCTACACGCTGGAGCTGCAGAAGCACGGACTTGAATCGGTCGAACGCGAAGTCAAGTGGCTGACCGAGCTCATCGAACGTGAACGCTCCGGCGGGTACGACCCGACAGACAACACCAAGACAGGCAAATGACTAGGCATCTAAATGATGGCAACTAATGGAGGAGAACCCATGGGTTCGGTACGCGTAGCAATTGTGGGTGTGGGCAACTGCGCCACGTCCCTGATCCAGGGCGTCGAGTACTACAAGAACGCTGATCCCGAGGGCAATGTGCCCGGGCTCATGCACGTCATGTTCGGTGACTACCACGTCAACGACATCGAGTTCGTTGCAGCATTCGACGTCGACGCCAAGAAGGTCGGCTTCGACCTTTCCGAGGCGACGCAGGCCAGCGAGAACAACACCATCAAGATCGCTGACGTTGCGCCGACTGGCGTCATCGTCCAGAAGGGCAACACCCTCGACGGTCTGGGCAAGTACTACCGCGAAACGATCGAGGAGTCGGACGCCCCCGCAGCCGACGTCGTCCAGATCCTGAAGGACACCAAGGCTGACGTCCTCGTCTCCTACCTTCCGGTTGGTTCGGAGGAGGCTGACAAGTTCTACGCCCAGTGCGCCATCGACGCGAAGGTTGCCTTCGTCAACGCGCTGCCCGTGTTCATCGCGTCCGACCCCGAGTGGGCCAAGAAGTTTGAGGACGCCGGCGTCGCGATCATCGGCGACGACATCAAGAGCCAGGTCGGCGCCACCATCACCCACCGTGTGATGGCCAAGCTGTTCCAGGACCGCGGTGTCGTGCTCGATCGCACCTACCAGCTGAACGTCGGCGGCAACATGGACTTCAAGAACATGCTTGAGCGTGACCGCCTGGAGTCCAAGAAGATCTCCAAGACCCAGTCGGTGACCTCCAACCTCACCGGTCCGCTCGGCGGCAAGATCGCCGACCGCAACGTGCACATCGGCCCGTCGGACTATGTCGCGTGGCTCGATGACCGCAAGTGGGCCTACGTCCGCCTGGCGGGTCGCG
>CAZWZC010000016.1:0-36625 GCA_964638755.1 uncultured Aeromicrobium sp.
AGCCGTATTTGCGCAGGTGGGACACAGTATCGCCTGACCCTAGGCGTACTGGTTCGAACCCAGTATCGCCCACCCGTGAAGTACCCTCTCATTGGAGGGCATTTCTGCTCTGAGTCGATGTGCGCTTGATGCGCTATCAGTCGCAGCCGATTCCGTCGCCGTCCCTGTCCAAGCGGTACGGATCGCTTCCGGTGACGGTGACCGGGTGGCCGATCTCTGGGCAGTCGAGATCGGCGACGACTGGGAGACAGGGCGAATACCCGACCATGCAGTCTTTGACCGGCTTCTGAGTCTGAGTGGGCTTCTTGACGAGCGGAACAGGTGCTACGGCCTTCTGCCGGCAATCGGCTTTGTCGGCAGCCGCGAGCGCACTGTCGATGCGACGGCCAAGCTCTGGATTCTCATGACGGAACTCTTCCAGGTACCGGTCATTGCCGAGGCCGCTCTTCGCCAACGCGACGTTGAGCGAATCGCCGCTCTCGTCGAAGACTTCGGCCACCGTGCGCCCGTGGGTGTCGGTCGCATAAGCATCGACCGTGAATCCCGCACCGAGGAACGCCGCGGTGAACGCAGTCGCTTCAGAACCGCACGGTTCGTTCCGTTCGGGCGCGTTCACCAGCCCGAGACGGTACTCCGTACCATCCGAGGCAACCCATGAGTCACCGTCCTTCTGATCGGTGACAAAGAGGAGTGCAACGGGTGCCTCCGCGGGTTCCGTCCCGGAAGTCGGCGCATCGGATACGCGAACCGGGTCGACCGGTTCGGACAACTTGCTCGAATCTTTGTCGGTGGAGTTGTCGGCTGCTGCGTTTGCGATCGCACCCAATCCCAAGAACGCAGCGACGGCGATTGCCAACCAGAACTGCCATCTGCGGCGCCACGGTTGATCTTCAATTCGCTCGGCACCGTGAACAGCATCAGCGGGCGCTGGCTTCGGGGAACTCTCAGACGCAAACTGGTAGTTGCTCGCGGTGTGCCCTGTCCATGCGTGACCGTCCCAGTAGCGCATCTCGCCGGTCGCATCTGGGTACCACCCAGCAGCGGCAGTTGGCGTATCGGTCATTCGTCGATCGTGGCACGGGTGCTTGGCAGTCGTGGCTGAATCTGATTGTCTCGCTGCTTCCGCAGATCGACAGCGCATTCGCGCATCACCACTGGCAACGTCGCCGCGGCGTGCCTAGATTGGATCCATGTCCAACATGATCGTTCCCCTGCTTTTCTTTGTCGCGGCCCTCGTGTTCTTCCTGACCGGAAACGTCGGACTAGGCGCGACGTTCATTGCAGTGGGTGCAACGTTCGTGGCGATTGCTGAGAGCAACAAGCCGAAGAAATCCGACTGACGCCGCTCAGCGCCGGCGCTTGTCCCACGGTGAACGGCCGTAGTCGATGACGTTCGGATCGGCTCGGATCGGGGTGAGCTTCTCGGCCGGCATCCATTCGGTGATGATGCGCTTGGGATGCAGCGCATCGTCCACGTATGCCACCAGTGCCTGATGGCGTCCACCCACTCTGCGCCAGTCGAGCACCAACCCTTGTGCCGGCAAGGCCGTCCACGGCTCGCGTCGCACCAGGACGAAGCGAACCCGTTTGAACGGCGGCCACGCGTCGGCCTTCGGTGGGTTTGCGCTCACCGAACAAGACTAGAACAAATGTTCGAACGACCGAGTCGGTCATTGTCGGCCAAAGATCAGATGGAACGGCTTCGCCGCCAGCGTGAGCATCGGTTTGCGACCTGACAGGAAACCGATCGGTCCGTCTGCGGCGAACGACCAGCGCGCCTTCGCCAACCCGGCACGAATGTGACCGACGACGGGCGTGACGAGGAGGATGCCTTCACGGTCCTGCGCTGAGCTGAACCGGGCCGGCACCCGGAACGGCATGCTGCGTACGCGTCTCACGCTCAATGATCCGATGCCCTGCGCTGCATACGAGGTGTGCGGTGCCACGTCAAAGTCGGCGAGATCCTTGGGGATGGCCCAAAGCTCACGACCCCCGGCACGTGACGCGACGGAGTTGACCCAGATGTGGGTGATCGAGACGCGCAGACGCCAGCCGTCGCGGACGAGGATCGTCGACATGATCTCGTCGTACGTCAGCGGGCTCGGCTCCTCGTAGACGAAGAACGCAGCGCACACGACCGTCCGGCCGAAGATCGTGATCGGCTTGGTTGACGCGTTGTGTGGAGCAGGGGCGAGGCGCTTGGGAAGCAACCAGACACCGGTGTAGCTGTGCCCGGTCAAGTCCCAGGGTGATGGGGGAAAGGTCTTGGGGGAATCGGCGCTCATGACCAGCTGAACGCTTCAGGCTCGAGGACCTTGGTTCGTTTGGCAAACGGCAGCGTCGACCCTGGCCAGTTCGAGGTGATGCGTCCCGAGGGGTGGCGGTACCAGTTCTCACAGTGCGACCACACCGACACGTCGAGCCTGTCCTGGATCTCGCGGTCATACGCCTCGTCGGCGTCGGCGGTCACCTCAACTGTCGTGAAGTCGCCTGCGTTGAGCCGGTCAAGCGCCTGTCGCATGTGCCTGGCCTGCGCTTCGAGCATGTAGATGATCGAGCCGCCACCAAGGTTGGTGTTGGGTCCGTACGTCACGAAGAGGTTGGGAAAGTTGGGCGCGTACATCCCGAGGTATGCGTGCGCTCCGTCTTTCCACTGTGCCGCGAGCTTGTGCCCGTCGACGCCGGTGACATCTATTGACTCGAGGAAGTTCTGGGCGTCGAATCCGGTGGCATAGATGATGGCGTCGACCTTGTGCTCGTTGCCTTCGGCGTCGATCACGCCGTCGGTGGTGACTGCCGTCACCGCGCTCGTCACGACATCGACATTGGCTTGGGCAAGGGCCGGATAGAACTCGTTCGAGAACAGGATCCGCTTGCAGCCGATCGGGTAGTCCGGCGTGAGCTTGGCCTTCAACACCGGCTCGGTGACCTGCTTGTCCAGATGGTGCAGGGCGATCCGTCTGTTGATCTTGCCGACCGTCGAATCGTCCTGGAGCCCTTTGGCGAACTGCTCCATGATCGTCCAGATGCCGCCCCGCTCCAGGGTCTGCGTGACCGGGGCAAACCGGAACAATGTCCGGTGAAACGCGGTGTAGGGCTTGTCGGGTTTGGGCATCAGGTAGTTGGGGGAGCGTTGGAACACGGTGAGTCGAGCCGCCTCAGAGGCGATGTGCGGAATGAATTGCACCGCGCTGGCACCTGCGCCGACGACGGCGATCCGCTTGCCCGCAGGATCGAAGTTGTGATCCCACTGCGCCGAGTGGAATGACGTTCCCGTGAATGTCTCGACGCCCGGGATCGATGGAAGTTTCGGCCGCGATAGTTGCCCGACCGCGCTGATCAGGATGTCGACGGTCTCTGTCGAACCGTCGGCGAAGGTCACGGTCCAGGTTGAGCTCGCGTCGTTCCAGGTCGCAGCAACAACTTCGCGCGCAAACTGCACGAGTGGGGTGATGCCGTGCTTGTCGGCCACGTTGCGGATGTAGGAGTGGATCTCCTCCTGCAGTGCGTAGCGGCGTGTCCACCGCGGGTTGGGCTCGTAGGAGAACGAGTAGAGAGGTGATGGCACGTCGCAGCCGGCGCCGGGGTAGGTGTTGTCGCGCCATACCCCGCCGAGGTCGTCGGCGCGTTCCCACAAGCGCAGATCGGTGTGCCCAGAGCGCTTCAGCTCAATCGCGACGGCGAGTGCACCGAACCCGGAGCCGATGATTCCGACGGATGTCATGTGCCCTCATTCGATGGGTGGACTGTCATGGGTGACTCTTTCTGGACGAACAGTAGGACGGTGTCGGTGAGCAGGTCGAGCGCCTCGTCGCGTGAGAACGTACCGCGCTGGAGCCATTCGCGACAGACAGCCTTCGTGAGGCTGGCGGTGGGTCGCAGCCGGGCGCGTCGCAGCGGGTCATCGGGAAGTCCGAGCGCATCGAGGACCAGCCTCGCAGCCCTGTCATCGGCTTCGTCGACGATCGTCTGTATGTCGGAGTTGCCGTTCAGGTTGGCTGCGCCGCTTGAGCTGATCCAGGCTTGCCCGTAGGTCGTCGCCGCTTCGAGGATCCAGTCCATCGTCAGACGGGCGCGTTCCTCGAGTGGTTTGCCGTCGAGATCGGGGATGGCGCCCTCGGGCATCAGGATCGACTCGCGCATGACCTCGAGAAACAGCTCTCGCTTGTCGCCGAAGTAGTGGTTGATCAGCCCTCGCGCGACACCCGCGGCTTCAGCGATGTGTGCTGTGGAGACGTCGTCGTAGGAGCGGTCGGCGTAGAGGACCCGCGCTGAGTCGATGATCTGGCGACGGCGCTCGGCCGGTGCCATACGCAGTCGGGTGGCGGGCATGCACTTAGGTTCCCAGCCTATTGGCAGAGTGTCAACAAGACCGTATGCTGATCGGATGAGCGAGTTTGACTACGACGTCCTGGTGGTGGGTTCCGGTTTTGGCGGCAGTGTGGCCGCGCTGAGGTTGACCGAGAAGGGCTACCGCGTCGGCGTCATGGAAGCCGGACGCCGCTTTGCCGATGACGACTTCCCGGAGACCTCGTGGCGGGTGCGCCATTACATGTGGGCGCCGTGGGTGCGCTGCTTCGGCATCCTGCGCATCACGTTGCTCAAGGACGTACTGATCGCCAGCGGTGCCGGCGTCGGCGGCGGCTCGCTGGTCTATGCCAACACGCTGTACGAGCCGCTGGATGAGTTCTACAACGATCCGCAGTGGGCAGACATCACCGACTGGAAGTCAGAGCTCGCACCACATTTTGCGCAGGCCAAGAAGATGCTTGGCGTGACGACCTATAAGGGCCTCACCCCTGCCGATGAGGTCATGCAGTCGATCGCCCGGGACTACGGTGTCGGCGACACGTTTCACCCCGCCGACGTTGGTGTGCTCTTCGGCGCCGAGCCCGGCGCCGAGATCGATGACCCGTTCTTCGGCGGTGCTGGTCCGGAACGCAAGGCTTGCATCGACTGCGGGGCCTGTATGACGGGGTGTCGTCACAACGCCAAGAACACGTTGGTCAAGAACTACCTCTACCTCGCTGAGCAGGCGGGGGCTGAGGTGCGTCCGCTGACGCGCGTGGTCAACGTACGCCCTGACGCCGATGGATATCGGGTGACGACTCACCGGACCGGAAACACGCTGCGTCGCCGCACATTCACGGCGGAACAGGTGGTCTTTGCCGGCAACGCGCTCAACACCCAACGACTGCTGCACAAGTTGCGGCTGCGGTCGCTGCCTGGCCTGTCGCCACGGGTGGGCGAGCTGAGCCGGACCAACTCCGAGGCCGTGCTGTCCGCGCGATCAGCTGACAAGAATGCCGACTACACGCCGGGTATCGCGATCACCTCGTCGTTCCACCCCGATCAGCACACCCACATCGAGCCGGTTCGATACGGCCGCGGCTCGGGTTTGCTCAGCCTGATGAACATGGCGCTACCGGATCGGCCGGGGCCCGGCGGCCGTTTCCGTGCGGTCATTCGGGGTTACCGATTGCTGGGCGTACGCGGGGCTCTCCGGCTGCACAACCCGCGCCGCTGGGCCGAGCAGTCGATGATCATCCTTGTCATGCAGTCGTTGGACAACTCGATCACGACCTATCTCAAGCGGGGGCTTTTCGGTCGCAAGATGACGAGCAAGCAAGGTGGGGGGGAGCCGAACCCCGCCTTCATCCCGGTCGCCGACAGTTCCGCCAAGGACATCGCCGAGCAGATCGGCGGGTATCCGGGCGCGGCGTTCGGTGAGCTGGCGGGTGTTCCGCTGACGGCACACTTCATTGGCGGGTGCGTCATAGGAGAGACGGCCGAGACGGGTGTGATCGACCCGTACCAGCGGATTCACGGCCACGGCGGACTGCACATCACGGACGGCTCGGCAATCACAGCCAACCTCGGCGTCAATCCGTCGTTGACGATCACAGCGCAGGCCGAGCGCGCGATGGCGCTGTGGCCCAACAAGGGCGAGCAGGATACGCGTCCGCCGCTCGGGGCGCCGTACGTCCGAGTGCCGACCGTGGCTCCGGCACGACCGGCAGTTCCCGCGGGCGCGCCAGCCGCGCTGCTCGCGATCCCGGTGGTCCCGCCCCGCTGACGGTGTCGCCGCTGCTGGCTGAGATACGGTGGGCGCAAGCAGAACGCGCCAACCGTAGGGCGCGTCAAATCCACCGAGGTGCCTGATGTCCCAGATCTCCATCGTGACCACTCCGCCGCATGGATCAGGGGCCGATGCGCAGAAGGTCGATGCAGGGACGAAGGCGTGGCAACTGTTTGCCGAGTCTTCCGACATCATCGCCGCCCGCGTCAATGGCGAACTGAAGGACCTCGCGTACGAGCTGGTCGACGGTGACGCCGTCGAGGGCGTCGCGATCGATTCTGCGGATGGGCGCGACATCCTGCGCCACTCCACCGCGCATGTCATGGCCCAGGCGGTGCAGGAGTTGTTCCCCGACGCCAAGCTCGGCATCGGTCCACCGATCACCGACGGCTTCTACTACGACTTTGACGTCGAGGACCCATTCGTCCCCGAGGACCTCGAGAAGATCGAGACCCGGATGCGCAAGATCGTCAAAGAGGGTCAGAAATTTGATCGCCGTGAAGTCAGCGATGACGCAGCCCGCGAAGAGCTTGCCGACGAGCCCTACAAGCTCGAGCTGATCGGGCTCAAATCCAAGGCAGGTACAGAATCCATCAAAGACGTAGCCGAAGGCGCCAGCGTTGAGGTCGGCGAAGGCGGCCTGACGATCTACGACAACCTCAAGCGTGACGGCTCGGTGGCATGGGGCGATCTCTGCCGCGGCCCGCACCTGCCCACCACCAAGCGCATCCCGGCCTTCAAGCTGATGCGAAGCGCGGCTGCATACTGGCGCGGCGACGAGAAGAACAAGCAGCTCCAGCGCATCTACGGCACCGCCTGGGAGACCAAAGAGGCGCTCGACGAGCACCTGCGTCGCATCGAGGAGGCGCAGCGCCGTGATCATCGACGTCTCGGTCAGGAGCTCGATCTCTACAGCTTCCCCGACGAGATCGGGTCGGGCCTTCCGGTGTTCCACCCCAAGGGCGGAGTCATCAAACGCGAGATGGAGGACTACGTGCGTCGTCGCCACATCGAGGAAGGCTTCGAATACGTCGGGACGCCGCACATCGCCAAGGAGGAGCTCTTCTACACGTCGGGCCACCTCCCGTACTACGGCGAAAGCATGTTCCCCGCCCTTCATCTCGACGGCGGTGACTACCGCATCAAGGCGATGAATTGCCCCATGCACAACCTGATCTACCGGTCGCGCCAGCGTTCCTATCGGGAGCTGCCACTGCGGTTGTTCGAGTTCGGGCACGTCTACCGCAACGAGAAGTCCGGCGTGATCCACGGGCTGACCCGCGTGCGCGGTTTCGCCCAGGACGACTCGCACTCGTACGTGACCCCTGAGCAGGCTCCGGCCGAGATCAAGCACCTCCTGGATTTCTGCCTCAGTTTGTTCCGCGACTTCGGTCTCGACGACTTCTACCTTGAGCTGTCGACCCGTGACGACTCCAAGCCCGACAAGTTCATCGGAACCGATGAGGAGTGGGCGGTCGCCACGAAGGTCCTCGAGGATGTCTGCATTCAGAGCGGTCTCGAGCTCGTGCCCGATCCCGGTGGAGCGGCCTACTACGGCCCGAAGGTCTCGGTGCAGGCTCGCGACGCGATCGGCCGCACCTGGCAGATGTCGACCATTCAGTACGACTTCAACATGCCGTCCGAAGCTCGCTTCAATCTCGAATACGTCGCGGCCGACGGCTCCCGTCAGCAGCCCGTCATGATCCACTCGGCGAAGTTCGGGTCGATTGAGCGATTCATCGGCGTGCTCGTCGAGCACTATGCTGGCGCGTTCCCGCCGTGGCTCGCACCCGTGCAGGTCGTTGGCATCCCGGTCGCAGAGCGCCACACCGACTACCTGTACGAGCTCGCTGCCAAGCTCAAGGCGAAGGGCATCCGGGTGGAGGTTGACAACTCGGACGAGCGGATGCAGAAGAAGATCCGCAATGCGCAGACCCAGAAGGTGCCATTCATGCTCATCGCCGGCGACGACGACGTCGAGGCGGGTGCGGTGTCGTTCCGCTATCGCAGCGGCGACCAGGACAACGGCGTACCCATCGACGATGCAATCGCCCGCATCGCCGAGGCAATCGAGCAGCGCGTCCAGGTATGACCGACGACGAGCAGTACGGGGTGGGGGAGCCGGACGCGTTCGAGCGTCTCTGGACGCCGCACCGGATCAGATACATCAAGGGCGAGAACAAGCCGGAGACGGCCGGGGAGGTTGACTGCCCGTTCTGCAGGATCCCCAAGATGGATGACGCCGAAGGGCTCATCGTGCATCGCGGCACGTCGGCATACGCGGTGCTCAACCTCTACCCCTACAACGCCGGCCACCTGCTTGTGTGCCCCTACCGTCACGTGGCCGACTACACAGAGCTGACTGATGAAGAGACCGATGAGATCGCTGCGATCACCAAGCAGGCGATGGTCACCATGCGCGCTGTCACCAGCCCGCACGGATTCAACCTCGGTATGAACCAGGGATCGGTTGCTGGTGCTGGCATCGCCGCGCACCTGCACCAGCACGTGGTGCCGCGATGGGGTGGAGACGCCAACTTCCTGCCCGTCATCGGACACACCAAGACGATGCCCCAGCTCTTGGGCGACACGCGCGAGATGATCGCCGCCGCCTGGCCAAACACGAAGGATTAGCCCGTGCTCGAACGCTTCCGCCAGTTCTGGACCAATTTCTGGTCGCCGCTCGCCGACCTGCTGCTGCGTCTCGGTGTGACTCCCGACCAGGTGACGATCGTCGGCACGCTCGGAGTCAGCGGTGGTGCTCTGTGGTTCTTCCCGCGCGGCCAGTTCTTCGTCGGCGTGCTTGTGATCACGGCATTCGTCTTCAGCGACATCATGGACGGCTACATGGCGCGCAAGTCGGGCAAGTCCTCCAAGTGGGGGGCGTTCCTTGACTCCACCCTGGATCGCGTCGGTGATGCTGCAATCTTCGGCGGCCTCGTCATCTATTACGCGGGCGGCTACTCCTACGCCGCACCGGAGTCCGACCTTGGAGACCCGCGCATCTACCTCTACCTGAGCCTCGCCTGCCTCGTGCTCGGCTCGATCACCTCCTATGCGCGGGCGCGGGCGGAAAGCCTGGGGATGACCGCCAAGGGCGGGATTGCCGAACGCGCCGACCGCCTCGTCGCAATTCTCGTGATGACCGGGTTGTCCGGCCTGTTCGACCTGCCTTTACTGCGCGAGATCACGCTGTGGGCCTTGGCGCTGGCGAGCTTGATCACGGTGTTCCAGCGGATGATCATGGTCCACCAGCAGGCTGCCGACGAAAAGTTGTAAGACTTCTGCGTTCCCGTGACTCCTACAGGTGCACCAATGACCAGTGGGAAAGGAACGAACGATGTCGCGAACACACGTCTCCTTCCCCCTAGGATGCGAACGTGAATTCCGCGACCGGAACAGCCGGGCCCACCGACGCGGAACTCGTCGCAGGGGTGTTGGCGGCCGATCACGAGGCCTTTGCCGCGGTCTACGACAAATACGGCAACAAGCTGTACGACTTCGCCTACTCGATGCTGCGCCAGCGCGAGGATGCGGCCGATGCGGTGGCGGACTCGTTCGTGATCGTGGCCGAACGGATCAACCAGCTGCGCGAACCCGAACGACTGCGACCGTGGCTGTACGCGATCGTGCGCAGCGAGTGTCTGCGCATGCTGCGTGCCCGCAAGCGTGTGGACTACGGCGGCGAGGAGCAGCTGATCAACATGGCTGACGACGCCCTGACCCCGGACCAGGAGGCCGAACGCGCCGCGATGCAGAAGATCGTGTGGGACGCCGCGGCCGGACTCGCCGACCGCGATCGTGCACTGCTCGACCTGCACCTGCGTCAGGGCCTCGACGGCGCTGAGCTCGCTGAGGCGATGGACGTCACGGCGGCCAATGCGTACGTGATGCTCAACCGTCTGCGTTCGCAGATCGACCGCTCTCTCGGTGCGCTGCTGATCGCGCGCCTCGGTCGTGACGACTGCGACGACCTCGACGAGCTCCTTGCCAACTGGGATGGCACGTTCTCGCCGCTGATCCGCAAGCGCGTCTCACGCCACGTCGACGACTGTGAGAAGTGCGGAAATCGCCGCAAGAAGATCCTCAGCCCGTGGATGCTGCTTGCCGGCGTGCCGATGGTCGTGGCGCCAGCGCTGCTGCGTGATCGCGTGGTTGAAGACACGCAGCTCGTCGCCTACACGACTCCATCGGGTGAACCGCTGAATGTCACGGCTGCGCCGACCAACAAGACGAAGATCTCGACCAAGGCCAAGATTGCTGCGGCCGCCGTGGCTGCCGTGGTCGTGATGGGCGGAACTGCGACGACCGTCGCGCTGCAAGGCGGCGACGGCAAGGATCCTGACGACCTCACTGCGTCGTCTGCGCCACCGAGCGCTTCCGCGACGCCGACGAAGCCCGTCGCATCCGAGCCGTCCAAGACAGCCACACCTGGCGCGCTGACGCTCTCGACAACGGCGATTGCGCTCGGCAAGAACGCGAGCAGCTCGAGCTTCACGTTGACCAACTCCGGGGGCAGCGCGGTCAGCTACTCACTGACTTCCGACGCAGGCTGGCTCACGGCAGCGCCGACCAGCGGCAATCTCGATGCCGGAGCCGCTGCCCAGGTGGTCGTCCGCGCGAACCGCGGGCGGGTGGGTGAAGGTACGTCAACCGGCTACATCGGTGTGACGTGGGGGAGCGGCAGCGGCAAGGTCGCAGTCTCACTCATCCAGGAGCGCGATCCGTCGGTTGGTCGTCCCGCCGCCGCCGCGAGCCCGTCCTGTGGGCAACAAACCGTCCAGGTCCGAGCCAGCGTGACCGACGAAAGCGGTCTTCGCTCGGTCACGCTGCGCTGGACCAGCCCGGGCGGCTCCGGCACTCGCACCATGACGAAGTCCGGCTCACGCTGGATCGCGCAGATGGGTCCGATCACAGTCGGCGGCACCGTGACGATGCGAGTCACCGCGACGGACACTCGCGGCAACAGCGCCACGAGCTCAGGCTCTGTCGGCGCAACTCCCTGCCCCGGCTAGTCTGCCCACGACCCGACGAGCTGGGCCCGATTTGTCATGCCCGAAACGACTGCGATTCGAGTGCAAAGCGGTCGATGAGAAAATTCTTCTCCAAAAGTTGTAAGGGCCTGTGGGGTCTGTGACTCCTACCTGCAAGCAATCACCACAGACCAACTCAAATCAGCACCTTCGCTCACAGGAGAAATCATGAACCGCACCATCCGCACTCTGATCGTTGCCGCCCCGTTGGCCACGATCGCCCTGACAGTCGTACCGATCAGCGCCGCCACAGCTGGCCCGAACGGTCCTGATGTTCTGGTCATCAAGCCCAAGGGTGGAGATCCACTGCCGCCCAAGCCGCAGGACAAGGCACCCAAGCCCAAGCCGCAACCGCCCAAGGGTCCAGACAAGCTCGCCATCCCCACGCCCAAGCCGCAGCCGCCGAAGGGTCCGGGCGTCAAGGCTCCCAAGCCGCAGGCCCAGGGTCCGCAGGTTGCCGCAGCCCCCCAGGCTGATGACACCGCCGTCATGACCAGTGCCAAGGGTTCTGCTGACTCGATCGACCGCAACGACAACCTGGTCGTCTCCGGCCCGGCCGAGACCGAACTCGTCGCCGACAACAACGGCGGTGGCATGGATCTGACCTGGCTGCTCGTCGGTGGCGGCATCGTCACCGCCTCCGGTATCGCGTTCGCAGCACGCAAACGCCAGCAGAACGCCTGAAATCTCGGGGAGGGCCCCGCACCGCAAGGAGTGGGGCCCTTTGCCGCGCTCAGAAGGTCGTGCGCACTTCTCCTACTGGATGTCCGCCGCCGAGGACCTGCGGGCGCTGCGCCAGCACTGGAGCACTGAATCCGGCCAGCTCGAGCGCCCGTGCCATCACGGCGTACAGCGGCCGCTCGGCGCCGTCCTCGATCTTGATCGCGAAAGCTTCACCATCGGGCTGCGCAACGACGTACACGCTCTCGGCGCCGGACTTGGCGAGCAGATCGGGGAAAGCTCGCACCAACGCCAGCTCAGCGCGATTGGTGCCGCTCACGAACTCCGGGTACGCCTTCATCGCCGAAGCAAGGTTGGCTTCGTGGGTGCCCGGGGCGCCCGCAGCAACCCTGCCAACCGCCCGGGCGAGCTGCGCCAGCGGGGTGGCCAGCAGCGGAGCACCACACCCGTCAATGCCGATCACAGATGGGGGACCCTGGGTCAGCTCGGTGAACGTCTCGGTGATCACGACCTGCAAGGGATGTTCCAGTGCAAGATATGTCTCGGTCGGCCAGCCGTTTGTCACGCAGGTGAGAAGCATCGCTGCATGCTTGCCGGAACAGTCCATACAGATCGGCGCGCGTGCGCCGCCAGCCCGTATGTAGTCGGCGTGCACTTTGGGATCGAGCGGGTACGAAGGTGGTGTCTGGAGCGACGACTCGTCGAGTCCGGCAAGCGCAAGTATTTCACGTACTGCATCAAGATGAAACGGCTCACCTGAATGGCTGGCAGAGGAGATCGCCAGCAGCTCACCATCCAACGGCAGACCTGCTCGGAGCATGCCGAGCGCCTGGATCGGCTTGTTGGCCGAGCGCGGGAACACCACAGTTCCGGGATCGTCCATCGACCAAACCACCTCGCCGGCCGCATCAACGCGTACGGCAACTCCGCGATGCCGGCTCTCAACCAGCCCTGACCTGACGACCTCGGCAAGAACCTCCACACGAACACCCTAGGTGGTCGGGATCGTGCCAACATTCCAGTCGCTACCATGACGACGTGCCCGATGATCCTGCGCTGACCTCCTTCCACGCGATCATCCCCGCAGGTGGCGCGGGCACCCGCCTCTGGCCGCTGTCTCGGGCGTCAAGACCCAAGTTCTTGCTCGATCTCGACGGTTCCGGCCGTTCGTTGCTCCAGCAGACCTGGGACCGACTGGTCGACCTGATCCCCGCCGAGCGCATCCATGTCGTCACTGGCACCGCCCATGCAGGCGCTATCGGCGAGCAGTTGCCCGAGTTGACCTCCCTGATCGTCGAGCCGTCACCCAGAGACTCCATGCCTGCCATCGGGCTCGCCGCCGCAATCATCAGTGCAACCGATCCGGACGCGATCGTCGGATCGTTCGCCGCCGATCACGTCATCGACGACCAGATCGGGTTCACCGAGGCGATCCGCCAGGCGGTCGCCGTCGCACAGGAAGGACTCATCAGCACAATCGGCATCACACCAACCGGCCCATCGACCGCCTTTGGATACATCGAGGCTGGCAAGTTGCTGGACGTTGACGGCGCACCGTCGGCGCGCGCGATCTCGCGGTTCGTCGAGAAGCCTGATGAGACAACGGCCGCGACCTATGTCGCCGATGGGGACCACAGCTGGAACGGCGGCATGTTCATCACCCGGACGCAGGTGCTTCTCGATCACCTGGCCAGGCTCCAGCCCGGTCTTCACGAGGGCCTCACCCGCATCGCCTCCGCGTGGCATCAACCCAACCGGCAGGCCGTGCTCGACACCGTGTGGCCCTCGCTGACCCAGATTGCGATCGACCACGCCATCGCCGAGCCGGTATCCCTCGAAGGGGGCATGGCGATGGTGCCAGGGTCGTTCAGCTGGGACGACCTAGGCGACTTCGCTGCGCTCCAGGATGTCGGTGCCGCATCGTCCCCCGGCACCGTGTGGGTCGACGCCGACGGGCTGACCATTGCAGAGGACGGCACGACTGTCGCGGTGGTCGGTTTGCACGACGTCATCGTCGTACGAACCGTCGACGCCACCCTGGTGACAACCCGCGAGCACGCCCAGCGTGTGAAGGAAGTCGTCAGCGCGTTGAAGGACCGTGGCCGCGACGATCTCGTCTGAGCTTGCGCTCCGCATAGGGCGGCACCAGGTCGATCAGCTCGCCGATGACAGTGTCCGACGTCGGCGTGTAGGCCTGGGCCACCTCGCCTGTGCCCACGATCGCCAGTGCTCCATCGTCTGGCCCGGCGTAAACGGTGTCACCGCGTGCCATCGCCAGCCTCTCGCCCGCTGCATTGATCAGCTCGACCTCGCCACCGGTGCACACCAGGATTCGCTGCTCGGCCGGCGGGAGCGGCGTGCGGTCGCGGAAGCCCTTCGAGCACTGGCTCACCGCAAGAGCGAACTCGTCCACATCAGGGTTGAACACATCGGTCGAGAACCCGAACGGCTCTGGCGTGACGCGTGCCAAGCGTGACATTCCTGTGCTGAGACACCGCACCAGTCCGGCAGGATCGAGCGACTTGGTGGTCAGGCCAGCCCGCAGCACATTGTCCGATGACGCCATGACCTCAAGACACATCCCGCGAAGATGGGAGTGGATGATGCCGGTTCCCAGAAACGCAGCCTCGCCCGGCTGCAGCGTCAGCCGGTTGAGCATCATGGAGATCACGACGCCGACATCGTCGGGGAAATGTTCGGCGATCTCGAGCGCCGTCACGTACGCACGCTTGATGTCTATGCCTTGGTCTGTCAGCACACGGCAGGAGTGAAGGATGTCAGCGATCTCGTCGGCTGACGGCGGAGCGGTCAGCAGCTGTTCCACCAAGCTGACGATCCCGGGGAATCCCGGCGAAGAATTGAGGCTGTCAGCGAGACGCCGTGTCACAGGCGTGTTGAGGCCGCCCATGACACGCAAGATCTCTGCTGTCGGGCGAAAACCAACCAGGGTGTCGAATGTGGTCAGCGCGTACGCCATCTCTGGCTTGTGGTGCGGATCCTTGTAGGTCCGCTGAGGTGCATCAAGTGGCGTGCCCGCCGCCTCCTCGGCATCGAAACCATCGCGAGCCATCGCGCGGTTGGGATGCACCTGCAACGAAAGGGGTCGGTCCGCTGCGAGCAGCTTGACCAAGAACGGCAGGTTCCCCGCGGCATCGGAGAGCGGCACACCGTCGGCATCGGTCGAGGGCGCGAGCGGATGGGTGCCGATCCAGACCTCCGCGACAGGTTGGCCATTGGGCTCGACGCCCAGAAAGCGTGGGATCTCCGCCGCTGATCCCCAGTCATAGCCGCGGGAGGCGTTGACGAGGCGGCGCATCAGACCATCCTAGGGAACACCTTCAACTGACGTTGCGCGATTACCTGTGGCGTGGCTTACGCGCCTTCTCCGCGATCTTCTTCTCATACGGGTTCTGCTCAGCGGCTGCCTTCCCCGCAGGCTTCTTTGGATGCGTCTTCTTCCCGTCCGGCTTCTTGGTGGGCTGCTTGCTGCCAGTTGCCCTCTTCTCGTACGGGCGCTTGCTGCCGTGTGCTGCGCTGGTCCTGGCACGCGGCAGTTCTCCGCCGTCGAGCTGAAGCTCGATCAGCTTGCCTGAGATCCGGGTATTGGCGAGTGCCTCGAACACCGCGTCTGGCAGGTCGGCCGGAAGCTCGACGAGCGAGTGATCCTGGCCGAGTGTGATCTTGCCGAAATCTGCGCGCTTGAGGCTGCCTTCGTTGGCCAGTGCCCCGACGATCGCCGACGGACCAATCTTGTGCCGCTTGCCGACTGACACGCGGTAGACCGCCGAACCTTCAGCGGGCAGCCGATCACTGCGATCGAAGCCGGCGGGCTTACGTCGTGACGCGCCATCCTGTCCTTGGCGGTCGGCCCTCTCGCGAGCTGCTGACTTGGGTGGATCAGGCCGCAGGAAGAAGTCCTTGTCGGTCTGGCTCATGACCGCCAGAGCAGCGGCGGCATCGGTCATCGACACCTCATTCTCCGCCACATACTCCTCAACGAGCGTCCTGAACGCGTGGAACTGAGGCGACCCCATGCTCGACGTGATCGCCTGGGCGAAACGCCCCGCACGACGTTCGTTGACCTCTTCTGCCGACGGCACGGACATCTCCTCGACGGGTCTGCCCGACACCTTCTCGATCGCCGACAGCATTCGGCGCTCACGTGGAGTGACGAACAGGATGGCCTCGCCGGTGCGTCCGGCGCGTCCTGTTCGGCCAATGCGGTGGACATAGGCCTCAGTGTCGTGTGGGATGTCGTAGTTGATGACGTGGGTGATGCGGTCGACGTCGAGCCCGCGAGCCGCGACATCGGTGGCGACGATCAGGTCGAGCGCGCCGGACTTGAGCTGCGCGACAGTGCGCTCACGCTGCGCCTGGACCAGGTCGCCGTTCAGCGCCGCGGCGGAGTAGCCCCGACCACGCAGCTTGTCTGCAAGCTCTTCGGTGGCTGACTTCGTGCGTACGAACACCAGCATCGCGTCGCCCGTCTCAACCTCGAGCAGCCGCGTCAGTGCGTCGAACTTGTGATGGTGAGACACCTGGATCCACCGCTGCCGAACAGTCGCCGTGGAGGTCGTTGCCTTGGGCGTCGCGATGTCGACGGGATCGTGGAGGTACTTCTTGGCGAGCGAACGGATCTGCTTGGGCATCGTCGCAGAGAACAGGGCGACCTGCTTGTACTCCGGAGTGTCAGCCAGGATCCGTTCGACGTCCTCTGCGAAGCCCATGTTGAGCATCTCGTCGGCCTCGTCGAGCACGAGATACTCCAGCGCCGTCAGGTCAAGGCTGCCTCGCTCCAGATGGTCGATGACTCGTCCCGGAGTGCCGACGACGATGTGAGCACCCTTCTGGAGGCCTGCGAGCTGGAAGCCGTAGCCCTGACCGCCATAGACCGGGAGCACGCGGATGCCCGGGAGATTGCTCGCGTACGCCGCGATGGCCTCGCAGACCTGCAGGGCGAGCTCGCGCGTGGGTGCAAGGACGATCGCCTGCGTCTTGCGGTTGGTCGGGTCGATGCGCTGCAGGATCGGCAGGGCGAACGCTGCGGTCTTGCCTGTGCCTGTCTGCGCCAGACCGACCACGTCCTTGCCCTCCAACAGTGAAGGGATTGCACGCTCTTGGATCGGCGTCGGCGTCTCGTACCCAAGCGTCGACAGGATGCGTACGAGTGGCTCGACCAGCCCGAGGTCGGCGAACGTCGGGGACTCGCGGAACTCGTCTTCGCTCATGAGATCAGGCTATCGGTGCACCTGTGGTTGCCACGAATGCCGCTAGTAGGCGCCGGCGGAGCTCACGACGGCTCGCAACGTCTTCCACAAGATCAGAAGGTCTCCCACGATCGACCAATTCTCCACGTAGTAGAGGTCGAGCCGCATCGTCTCCTCCCAGTTGAGGTCTGATCGCCCAGAGATCTGCCACGGTCCGGTGATGCCGGGTCGGACCAGCAAACGACGGCGGGCGTCAGCGGCATACACCGAGACCTCCGACACGAGGGGTGGCCGCGGACCAACGAGGCTCATGTCACCCTTGATGACGTTGACCAGCTGGGGCAGCTCGTCGAGTGAGAAGCGACGCAGATGCTTGCCGATCGACGTGACTCGCGGATCGTCCCGCATCTTGAACATCATGACGTTGCCAGTGTCGGGCCTGAGCTCCTCCAGCATTGCGTCCGCGCCCGTGACCATGGTGCGAAACTTGATCATTCCGAATGTCTCGCCGTCGCGACCGACGCGCTCCTGCACGAAGAACACACCCCCGGGGCTCGAGACCTTGATCGCGATCGCCACCGCGACGAAGATCGGTGAGCCAACCAGCAGGAGCGCCAGCGCGCCCACCCGGTCCAGCGTGCCCTTGGCCCAGCGAGCACCGCCACGGTATGCGGGCTTCTCCACATGTAGAAGCGGCAGACCAGCCACGGGACGAATGTGAACTCGAGGACCGGCGATATTGGCCAACGATGGCGCCACGATGATCTCGACGTCGTGACCCTCAAGGTCCCAACCGAGACGACGGACCATGTCGGGATGCGTCGCATCGGAGGATGTGACGATGACAGCGTCGACGCCAACAGACAGCGCTGCCGTCTTCAAGGTGTCGACATCCCCGACCGTAGGCAGTCCTGACACGCTGGCGGCGGAATCCGAACCGGTGAGGCACACACCCACAAGGCGGTATCCGAATGCCTCGTTGCGTCCAATCACCGCGGCCAGGTGTTCAACAGACTCTCGGTTGCCCACGACGATCGCTCGATGCGTCATCCTGCCCGCCTGCCGCTGGACGTGCAGCCATTGGCGCCACGACCATCGACTGAGCGTCAGCAGCAGCATCCCGAATGGCAATGCCACCAGGACATACGCGCGTGGCGGTGAGAAATCGATCACGTAGCAGACAAAGGCGAGGAACGAAAAGATGACCATCGTCGAGTTGATGACTCGTTTGTATTCGTCTGCGCCACCACCAACCACCCGAGCGTCGCGTGTGCCGGCGATGGTCAGCACCAGGTGCCACCCAAGAAGCGTCACCAGGGACGCGAAAATCCACATCCAGTCCCCGGGTCTGCCGATCTTGTCCCACTCCAGATGGGCAGACCACATGAGGTGGGCCGTCACGAAGACCCAGACGAGGACGATGAGGTCCGATATCACCAAGACGCGCCCATAGCGGCGCTGCCACTGCACCCCGGTCTCAAGGACTGCGGGAGTCACGAAAGCCTCTCGCTCCTGTAGTACCGGAGCGGACGTGCCCACCCTCGGGTTCACACCCGGGACGGCCGCCTGTCGGCGCGTCGCCCAAATGCGAACGCCAACCAGGTGAGTCCGATGAGAGCAGCCGCCACGGCGATGCTTCCCAGCCCGAGCACCAGACCACCGTAGCCGTCACTTGAGGTGATTGAACTCAGAACCGAAGATATGTCGCCGAGCCCGAGGGTGAGAACCGGGCCGATGGCAACGAGCACGGTGATGGCGAAAGCCAAAAGCACGCGTCTGACGCTGATCGGCGTGTAATCCATACACCCTTCTCCTGCTCTGGGCCCCGACGCGATGACAAGGATTTTGCCTGCCACGATGTGAAACGAGCAAGAGGGGACAGAGTTACGCAACGAATAGTCTGTTGCACGCCAATCTGCCAGCCGTGATGTGGCATGCTCGTGCCGTTCCAGAGACGCCGATCAACCGAGGAGTCGCAGGTGGCGCCACACCAGCTCGCACGGCGGTGGCCGTCCATCGTCGTTCTCACCTTGGTCGGTACTGCCGTCGCAGCGGGTCTGCTGTCCGTCGCTTCACAGCGATACACCGCTCATGCGGACGTGCTGATCAGCCCGCCCCCTGGCGAGAGCACGCACGCGGTGGCACCGCGAACCGTTGAGTCGTACGCGCACGTTCTCGGAGGGCGCACCATTGCCGGGCGCGTCGTGAAGAGTCTCGGTCTGTCCGGCAGCGTTACCGCGACAGATCGCCGCGTCGACGCCACTGTCCTGCCCAACACGTCGGTGCTCCGCGTGTCCGCCGACAGCACCAACTCGCAGAGTGCTGCACGGATCGCACAGGAGTCGGCCGAGCAGTTCGTCAGCTGGCTGGAGGACGAGCAGTCAGCCAATGTCCCCGACGCAACCGATACGAATGCCGTCAACACCGCCCTCACTGCTCGAGTCGTGGAAAAGGCGGCGACTCCCTCGTCCTCGTCCTATCCGTCGAAGCTCGAATGGCTGTCCATCGGAGCTGGCTTTGGCCTGCTCGCCGGTCTCATCGTCGCCGCATGGCGCGAGCTGTCTGATCGCAGCGTGCATACCCCGACGGAGCTCGAGGAGCTCACCGGCGCTCCGGTGCTCGGTGCCATGGCATATGACCGCGCCGCGGCGAGCACTCCCCTGATCACGTCACTTGGCACCCATCACCCACGATTCGAGGCTGTACGGATCCTACGCACCAATCTGCAGTTCCTCGACGTCGATCGAGACCACAAGGTCATCACCATCACGAGCTCGCTGGCCGGTGAGGGCAAGTCGACGACGGCATGCAACCTCGCCATCGCCCTGGCCCAGACGGGCACCCGGGTCGTGCTCGTCGAGGGTGATCTGCGACGCCCGCGAGTCAGCGAGTACCTGAGCATCGAGAAGTCGGTCGGGCTGACCACCGTGCTGGTGGGCCGCGTCAACCTCGATTCGGCTCTGCAGCAAGCTGGCACCCCCGGGCTCGACGTGCTGACGAGCGGAGCGTTGCCACCCAATCCGTCCGAGATCCTGCAAACCAAGGCCATGACAGCGCTCGTGGCCGAGCTGCGCCACCGCTATGAGGTCGTCCTGATCGACGCCCCACCGTTGCTCCCGGTCACTGACGCATCACTGCTGGCCTCGATCTCCGACGGCGCGATCCTTGTCGTCCGGCACGGGGCCACTGGGCGTGAGCAGATACGTACCGCAACAGACCGCCTCCAGTCCGTCGGTGCAAGGCTGCTCGGCACAGTGCTCAGCATGAGCCCGGCGCGCGAGCTGAGTCGCTACGGCTACGGGTACGGGTACGGGTACGGGCCGGAATACTTCGCGAGGACCGCAGCCGACGGCAAACGTCGCGGACCACGGCGCGCCTAGACGACATGTAGACGCCCTAGATGTCCTGGGCAACCTTGGCGAGGGTGTTGAGTCGGGCGCTGATGGTGCGTACGGCAGCGTCAATCTGATCGGCCGTCTGCCGATGAATCTCAGGACTTCGGCGATAGGGATCGCCGATGTCGATCTTGGCAGGAGACAGACTGCGCTGACGAGCTGCTTCGGCAACGAGCTCACTCGGACTGACGCCGTCGACCTTTTCGCACAGCGCGGCGAACTCCACCAGCGTGAAGGTACGGCGCAGAGCACGTGGATTGAGGGCGAGAACATCTGAGCGGTGCGCCTTTGTTGCCGTCAGGATCAGGTCGGCTGAGTTGACGAGGTAGGAGTCGATGGCGTGGGACCTGAATTTGCCGGGCGTGTGCCCCAACCGCATGAGCTCCATCGCCGCCATCGCATCCATGGGCTGGCGATCCCAGCCCTGGACCCCAGCACTCGCGGATTCGAACAGTTTCGGGTCAAGCTCGGCTCGCAGCAATACCTCGATCATCGGCGACCGGCAGATGTTCGCCGTGCACACGGCGAGTATCGCGAATCGTCGGTAGTCCGTCACCGCAACACCGGTCGTACGTGCAGGCCGGCCTCCGGGTCGACTATGAGCTCCTGTCTCGCGGCAACGCCGTCGACCACGAGATCTGCCTGCGGATCAACGTTTCGTTTGACCAGTGCGAGGGCGATGGGGCCGAGTTCGTGGTGACGCGCCGACGTACCGACCGATCCCACACGCGTACCGTCCAGAGTCACATCAGAACCGTGCGCGGGTAGGTGGTTGACCGAACCATCGAGATGCAGTCGTACGAGACGTCGAGGTGGGCGGCCCAGCGTGTGCACTCGGGCGACGGTCTCCTGACCGCGGTAACAACCCTTGTCGAGATGTACTGCGATGCCGAGGAGGCCGGCTTCGTTGGGGATCGTACGCTCGTCAGTGTCGAGCCCGATGCGGGGAGATCCAGCCTCGATGCGCAGCGCCTCCCAAGCCCACAGACCGACCGGATCGCCGAGCTCGGCCGGCAGCGCCGCCAGGTCTGCCCGGGGTCGAAGTTCCCACGAAAGCTCGGGCGACCCAAGACCTCCCGTCCCCAATGGAAGCCCAATGACCGCCCAGTCCGTTGCCAACGCGACTTCAATCCTCATCATGAACCGCATGCGATCCAGGAAGGCGACCAAGGCCTCACCGGCACCTGGCTCAGTGTGCGCCCAGAACGTCTCACCGTCGTCGACGCCCGAGAAGCCGTGCTCTATCCGTCCATGCGGGGTCAGCAGCAGAACTTCAGTTGGCACACCGGGCAGGAGGCCCTCAAGGAACTGCGTGGTCAGCGAGTGGAGCCAGGTCAACCGATCGGGACCGGCGATCGTCACGACATCGCGGTGTGAGAGATCGACGAAGGTTCCGCCCTCGACGAGTCTGCGCTGCTCGCCGACAATCGAGCCGTAGTGCGCCGCGACAAGGTTGTCCGGCGCATCGCCGCCGACCGCTCCGGGCAACGAGAGGAGTGGGCTGGCCTCAGGCACGTTGCAGCCTCCCCCACAGATGCGACTGCATCTCCTGATCTTCGGCTGCCATGTCGAACGCGTACATCAAGTCACCCTCGACCAGTCCGTACATCCGCTGCCCTGCGGTGTAGTCCTTGGCGCTGGACGTACGAGCGACCACGTCCGTTGCAAGGGTCAGCCGAGCGCCGTCGATCGTGCCGTACCAAACCTCGGCATAACCGGTCGCATGGGCCAGGACGAGCTCGACCTGACCTTCTCCCGCGGGGCGAAGAAAGCCGGTCTCGAGCGCGCCCGGGCGCAACCGCTCGCCTGTTTCGTCGGTGATCCACGCGCGGCTGAAGTAGTGAAGGAACGGCCGTGTGTCGTGCGCAAACACCACGTCTTGCTCGAAGCTGAATGGCTTGATCGTGGGATATTCGCCCTGTCCGTTGCCGTGCCACGGTCCGAGCAACCATGCCAGCGGCATGAGGTCGGGGTGGAGGTCAGAAGGAATCTCAAACGGCATGCCCTGATTCTATCGGCCATCTGGCTGCACACGATTGGTCGGACTTGCGATGACCCGGCAGAATAGTCGGGATTCCTTTGAACGGAGCATGATGGTCACAAGGCGAGAGCGTCGCTACAGCGACGGAGGCAAGCGCCGCGCCGGTGGCATCCCCTTTCACCGACGCCACAGGAAGCTACTGATCGCGCTGTTCGCATTCGTGGTCGTCGTCCCCATCGTGGGCGGCGCGTCGTACGCCTACATGCTCAACTCCAAGCTCAACAGCGTCGAGAAGGTACCGACGGTCAAGGACACCGATCGCCCCGATCCCGACAAGGGCCGAGCGCTGAACGTTCTGTTGCTCGGCTCGGACAAGGCCAAGAAGATCAAGGGCCAGCCGGTCGGCACCACCATCAGCGAGGACGCCAAGGCCGACGAGTGGCCAGCGGGCAAGTACCGCAGCGACACGCTGATGATCGTCCACATCTCGGCTGACCGGAAGCACGTCTACCTGACATCAATACCGCGTGACACCTTCACGACGATCTACGACGCCGAAGGCCAACCACAGCACCAGGAAAAGATCAACGCGGCTTTCTCCGAGTTCGGTCCACTTGGCGCGATCTCGACCGTCGAGCACCTCACCAACCTGCGCATGGAGCACCTGGCGATTATCGACTGGGCAGGCTTCAGAGCACTCTCAACCGCCGTCGGAGGCGTCGAGGTCACCATCCCGCGGGCCTTCTACGACCCCAAGCAGCACATCCAGTGGGAAGCCGGCACCCAGGTGCTCGAGGGCAAGCAGGCGCTCGCCTACGTGCGCACCCGCTACGGACTCCTGCGCGGTGACTTCGACCGGATTGCCCGCCAGCAGAACTTCTTACGGTCCCTGATGAAGAAGATCCTCGACAAGGGCACCATGACCAACCCGGTCAAGCTGATCAACACCGTCAGCGCCCTGACCGAGAACCTCACGGTGGACGCCGAGTGGTCGGCCGGTGACATGCGCGGGTTGGCGCTCTCATTGCGTGGAACCCAAGCAGACGACGTCACCTTCCTCACGGCGCCGGTCGCTGGCACTGAGACGATTCCCGTCTACGGAAGTATCGTGCGTCTCGACGAGGCGAAAGCACTCACGCTGTGGGCCGCACTCAAGGAGGACTCCATGACGGCCTACCTTGCTGCTCACCCCGACGACATCCTCCCCGCGCCTGATGAAGTGAGGTAGCGGGACCTCATCGAGGCTCAGTCGTTTAACCAGCACACTCGATCAACCAGGAGATTGCGGATGGGGTCACACTCAGCTGGCGACGACGACGTGGTGACTGATGACGCGGACGAGAGTCGGGGATTTTTCAGGCGACACAGCCTGCTGACGGCATTTCTTGCCGTCGTCACCGTGTTGGCGCTCTCGGTGGCCGTCTTTGCGTTCCTGCTCAACCACAGCCTGAGCAATATCGAGCGTGTCCCCGTGACGCTCAACGAATCCGTACGACCCACGCCGGACAACAACGAGTCCATCAATATTCTGCTGCTGGGCGCGGACGCCGGCTCAGCCCGAAACCCCGGCACCAACTCGATCCTGCAGGATGCCGCCTCGGGCAAGTGGCCCATCGGAAAGTACCGAAGTGACGCCACGATGCTCGTGCACATCAGCGCCGATCGGAAGTCGACCTATGTCGCATCGATCCCTCGAGACAGCTACGTGCCGGTCTTCGACGACACCGGGCACAAGCGTCAGACAACCAAGATCAATGCGGCGCTCTCACTGTACGGACCTTCCGGAGCGCTCTCGACTGTCGAGAATCTCACCGGTCTGCGGATCGACCATCTTGCCATGGTCGACTGGGACGGCTTCGAAGACATCACCGACGCCCTCGGAGGCGTCACGATCACGACGACGGGCGAGGGCACCCGCAAGCTCAACGGCAAGCAGGCCCTCGCCTACGTGCGTGAGCGCTATCGCCTTCCCGGCGGCGACTTCGACCGCGTCAAGCGTCAGCAGAACTTCCTGCGCTCGATGATGACCGCAATCCTCGACAAAGGTACGTTGACCAACCCACTCAAGCTGCGCAGCACGCTGGGCGCGATCACCAAGAACATGGCAGTCGATGACGACTGGTCCAACTCGGGTATTCGAGGCTTGGCCTTCTCGCTGCGTGGCACCAGGCCCGCGAATGTGACGTTCATGACGATCCCCACCAATGGGACGGGCAGCGACCCGGTCGCAGGCAGCATTGTCAACGTCGACTACCAGCTCAGCGATCAACTGTTCGCAGCGATGCGCGACGACAACGTAGCCGATTTTGTGGCGGGCAATCCGGATTTGCTGCTTGGCGCTCCCCGATCGGTCAAGTGAGGCTCAACCGCAGGCAGAGGGTGTCACGACGTCGTTCGGTGTGCTGTTGACCCCCGGTGTGGTCGAGAAGACCACGTCGCCGTCCTGACCAGGTCCCGAGATCATGGCGGTCGTCACGATGAGGGTCTCGCCCGGCTTCACCTCGAGGACGATTCCCGTGACGTTGCGTCCGAGATGCCGGCCGGCATAGACGGTCTGCTGCTTGTTGTTCACGCGCATCTCGGTGAAACCACCTTCGTACGGGGAGTAGAAGCGCAGGTTGAGACGCATCGTCCCGCGCGGGGTGAAAAGGCCGTTCCCGGTGACCGACTCGGGGAGGTCCGCAGCATTCGCCGGTGCCGTAGAGGTGATCTGCGTCGTGGTGAAGAGCTCTTGGACATCTCCATCCAGGCAGCGGCCGGTTGTCACCCTCGTGGCGTAGTCCAAGTAGTACTCCATCTTCGTCGATGCGGCGTCATTGAGATAGAGCCCCACATGTGGCGTCGGACCGTCGTTTCGACTGAGTGCTCCAGATAGTGCCGACGGTCCGATCAGACGCTGCTCATCTTTGCGAGACGACCAGACCATCAACCGATTCTCCTTGGCCGCTCTCACCATCCCCGCAATGGCAAGACGCGATTCTCCCCGACCTGACTTGACGACATCGAATATCGTCCGCGCGGCCCTCTCGAAGGTGTCGTCCTGTCTTTTGGCGTCCGGATAGCTCCGATAGACGGCACTGAGGAGCACCTCGACGGCATTCTCTTGGGTCAGAACGGCGCCGTCGCTCAGCGTGACCGGCCCAGTACCGCCGAGAATGAAGCTCATTGCCACCGGATCGACTGAGACAACTCCGTCAACGTTCTCGTCAAGCCCCTTCGCCACCAAGGCCTTTGCGATCTCGCCTGTACGTGGAAAATCGGGAGTGAGGTTGACGTCACGAATATCGCTCACCAGAGCTTGCGAGTAGACCCTCAACTCGTCAGCTGTCAATGGCACCACTGGCTCCTCGGCAGGACGGAGATCCTGGATCGAGCCCTGAAAGCCCATCGAGAGCTTGCCATTGTTGGCACTCAGGATCGCGTAGGAACCGGAAATCCCTCCTGTGGATCGAATCTCGGCATTGCTCTGGATGAGCAGGAGATAACGCCGCTGCCGATCCTTGCCAAGCATTGACGGGAGCAGTCGCGCAGCGAGATTGGCCGAGGAGGCAGCATCCTTGGCTTCCCCGATCTTGGTCTGGATGGCGCTCACCGGACCGCGTAGCGGCACGACGAGCGATCCCGCATTGATGTCACGGATCTGCTGATTGGCCTTCGTGAGCGCGCCAGATGCGTCTGCTACCGAGGGCGCAATCTTTTCGATCGCACTGATGTCGACCTTGCCGTCGTGGGGGCTGTAGGTGTTGAGGTTGATCTGCGAGGACAGCTTCACCACCGGCGGCAAAGCATCCTTGGCGATCCCATCGAGAGCAGCCGAGATGTCCTGCACCGCAGACACGTTCCTGCCGAAGTAGGGAACCTTGGAGCCCAGATCCCAGAGAATTCCGTCCGTCGAGGCCTTGGCCTGTCCTGCTGAGTCGCTGAGACCCACCAATGTCACCTTGGCCGAGGCATCGTCGCCTGCGACAATCTGGTTTTGCAGGACCTGCGCCTGATTGGCCGCAAGCCGCAACGCTGAGCTCGCGCGCGACGCCTGCCAAGCAAAGATCAGTGCCAGCAGTAGGAGGACGGCCGCCACTGTCCAACCCACCTGACCGCGGGTGATCTTGCGGTACCACCGGCGATGCCGCCGAGAACGTTTGACGCTCATTGCACTCCGAACGATGTGTCGCAGGGGACCACAGACAAGATCGTGCACGCCCCTGCCTGAGGGACGTGCACGATCTTGGTAATCAGTCTTAGTGACTCGACGAGCGTCGACGTGCCAGGTATGTCACGCCACCACCCACGAGGAGCAAACCGCCGCCGAGCAGAAGCAAGGACAGATTGGATCCACCGGTGTTGGGAAGTGAAGCCCCGCTATCTGCGCCCTTGGGGAGAAGTGTCACGTCCACCGAGACGGGGCAGGTACGTTGAGCTGCCTGGATGTTCGATGCCGACCCAGTCGAATAGAACGCGGACGTCACGACCGACGCTGCGGGCGCCGCTGACACCTTGGCGTCGTCGAACGTGCAGGTGGCTGTGATGGTCGTCGTCGTCTTCTTGCTGACCTTTGGAGTCGCGAAGGAGCCGGAGAAGGACGTGCCGTTACCTAGCTTGGTCTGTCCGCGGTAGTCGACCTGCCATGCGCAATCCACGGCACCAGCATCAGCCTTGAAACCGAACGATTTCCCGCCAACGAGAGTCGTCGTGGTGAGCGTGAGGTTGATTCCGCAATCGGGGTAGGCCTGAGCGGCCCCAGACGACAACAGGGTCACGACCGCCGCCATCGACGCGGCTGCGATCAGCCTAAACTTCTTCATCCGCACTCCAAAGTGAGGTCCGAGATTGTTGAAGCTCGCGGCTGGATTGCCGCTCGCCCCCTTGCGTGGTTCACGCTACGTGGTGACTAACGAACAGCGGTGACAGTTCGTTATGCGAAAACCCTAGCGTAAATGACTGATTCTGAACTCATTCGGGGACATTCGGGCGCAGGCTGCTGTTGCGCGGGCGGGGTGCAAGGTTACGCCCTTTGCCATACTCGTTCGTGCTTGTCGGGCTGACCCGATCAGGGTCATGGCCTGCGTCCTTGAAGACGTTGCGAGCGATCTCGTACCAGCTCTGCGGCTCACCTCCGCTGGTCACGTTGTGGACGCCGTACGGTGCGCGCTCCGTCAGGAGCTGCACGATCGCGGCGGCGAGATCAGACGTGAAGGTCAGACGACCCACCTGGTCGTCGACGACCTCGGGAGCGACGTCCTGCTCGGCCAGCTCTTGCATCGTGGCGATGAAGTTGTTTCCATCACCGATGACCCAACTGGTACGCACGATGTAGTGGCGCGGCACGGTGCTGACGACAGCATCACCGGCTGCCTTGGTCTGCCCATAGACCCCCAGCGGCGAATAGCCTTCGTCGACCCCGTGCTCGGGCTCTTCGCCGTCGAACACATAGTCCGATGACACGTGCACCAGGGTGAGACCGTACGCTGTCGCGACCTTGGCGAGGTTGACCATCGCCTTGACGTTGACTCGCCACGCGTCGCGTCGGCCCTGCGTCGTCTCGGCCGCGTCGACAGACGTGTAGGCCGCAGCGTTGATCACGACGTCGTAGTCACGCCAGCTAACCCGGTCGTACGCGGCGGAGTCGGTGATGTCGAACTCGTCGCGGGTCCACGCATCAGCATCCGGAACTGCGGCAACGAGCGCTCTGCCGAGCTGGCCACCGGCGCCGAGGATCAGTGTCCTGCGAGGCGCCATCGCCACCACTTCGGCCAGTCGGGGGTGAGCCAGGTCATTGTCAGAGAGCTCCACGTCGGTCAGCGAAATCGGCCACGCGATCGCCAACGTCTCGTCGGCGACGTTGAGGTTGGTGTAGGACGCGCCGGCACTCCAGTGGTCGTTGACCAGGTAGGTGTAGACGGTGTCCGATTCGAGCGTCTGATAGGCGTTGCCGACCCCGCGTGGCACGAATACCGCCACGCAGGGGTCGACCTCCGTGGAAAACGTCGCGCCGAACGAGTCGCCTTCGCGCAGGTCGACCCAGGCGCCGAAAATGCGCCCCGAGGCAACCGACACGAGCTTGTCCCACGGTTCGGCGTGGATTCCCCTGGTCGCGCCGATGGCATTGTTGAAGGAGATGTTGTTCTGCACCGGACCAAAGTCGGGCAGGCCGAGGTCTATCATCTTCGCTCGCTGCCAGTTCTCCTTGAACCAGCCACGGCTGTCTCGGTGCACGGGTAGATCCACGAGCAGCAGGCCGGGAATCGGGGTCTCCGTGACCCGCAGTTCGCTCACGACTCAGTGACCCAGCTCGGAGTACTTCGCCTCGGTCGCGTCCTTCTGGGGTCGCCACCACACCTCGTTCTCCCTGTACCAGTCGATTGTCGCGGCGAGCCCCGAGTCAAAGTCTGTGTACGTCGGCGCCCAGCCGAGCTCAGCGCGAAGCTTGGACGAGTCGATGGCGTAGCGCATGTCGTGACCGGCGCGATCCTTGACATGTTCGTAGTCTCCGGCATCGTGACCCATCAGCCGCAGGATCGACTCGACGACCGTCTTGTTGTCCAGTTCGCCATCGGCGCCAATGAGATAGGTCTCACCGATCGACCCCTCCCCCAGGATCTTGAGCACTGCAGAACTGTGGTCGTCAGCGTGAATCCAGTCGCGCACGTTGAGTCCCTCGCCGTACAGCCGCGGTCTGCTGCCGTCGATCACGTTGGTGATCTGGCGTGGGATGAACTTCTCGACGTGTTGACGGGGACCGTAGTTGTTGGAGCAATTGCTCAGCGTCGCCCGCACGTCGAACGATCGAACCCAGGCACGCACGAGCAGGTCCGAGCCGGCCTTCGTCGCTGAGTAGGGGCTCGACGGGTTGTATGGCGTCGACTCGGTGAATCGCGCAGGATCGTCGAGCTCCAGGTCGCCGTAGACCTCATCTGTAGAGATGTGGTGAAACCTGGTGTCATGACGGCGTGCTGCTTCGAGCAACGTGAATGTGCCGATGATGTTGGTGTCGACGAACGGGCGAGGGTCGTGCAGCGAGTTGTCGTTGTGCGACTCCGCGGCGAAGTGGATCACGGCATCGTGGGCGCCCACGAGCTTGTCAACCAGCTCGTTGTCGTCGATGTCACCGACGACCAGCTCAAACCGCTCGGGTGGGAGTCCGAAGAGCGAGGCCTCGTGGCCCGCGTACGTCAACTTGTCGAGCACCGTCACTTCGAGGTCCGTCTCACGAAGGACGTGGTGCACGAAGTTCGACCCGATGAAGCCCGCTCCTCCGGTGACGAGGAGTCTGCGCATGAACTGCAGGATACCCGCAGTCGATGTGTGGTCCGATCGCTGCAGTCCGTAGGCTGACCGGATGCGAGGAATCATCCTGGCCGGCGGCACCGGCTCGCGTCTGCACCCCATCACGCAAGGGATCAGCAAGCAGCTCATGCCCGTCTATGACAAGCCGATGATCTACTACCCGCTGTCCACACTGATGTCGGCTGGAATTCAGGACATCCTCGTCATCACGACCCCGCACGAGGCTGACCAGTTCGAGCGACTGCTCGGTGACGGCTCTCAGTTCGGCATCTCGATCACGTTTGCGCGACAGCCCTCACCCGACGGATTGGCGCAGGCGTTCGTCATCGGCGCAGACCACATCGGTTCGGACGAGGCGGCGCTGATCCTCGGCGACAACATCTTCTTTGGGGCCGGGTTGGGCACGAGCCTTGAGCGTTTTCGGGGAATGGATGGAGCCGGGGTGTTCGGCTATCGGGTGCGCGACGCCAGTGCGTACGGCGTGGTGGAGTTCGACGAGTCCGGTGTGGCGATCTCGCTGGAGGAGAAACCAGCAACGCCCAAGAGCCGATTCGCCGTGCCGGGACTCTACTTCTATGACAACGACGTCGTCGGGCACGCCGCGTCGCTCGCACCGTCGGTCCGCGGCGAGCTTGAGATCACCGACCTGAACCGCGTCTATCTCGAGCTCGGCAAGCTCAACGTCGAGATCCTCGATCGCGGCACCGCGTGGTTGGACACCGGGACTTTCGACGACCTCAACGATGCGTCCAATTTCGTCAGAACAATCGAGCACCGGCAGGGCCTCAAGATCTCGTGCCCCGAGGAAACCGCTTGGCGCATGGGATTCCTGACCGATGACGAGCTCCGCGACCGCGCTCACGGTCTCATCAAGAGTGGCTACGGCCGCTACCTCCTTGAGCTGCTTGAGGACTGACGTGCGTGAAAGATCCTGCCATTTCACCCGTTTACAAAGGCGAACATGACTAGTGCATTGTCGGGCGACGTCGCTTCGCTGCTGTTGGTGTCGTTCGGAGTCGGGATCGTGGTCGGGCTCACCGGTATGGGCGGAGGTGCGCTCATGACACCCGCGTTGATCTTCCTGGGCGTGGCTCCCAGCGTCGCGGTCGCCAACGACCTGGTTGCAGCAGCGGTGAACAAGTCCGTCGGTGCGACGGTTCACTGGCGCAGTGGTTCGCCGGACCTCCGCCTCGCTGGCTGGCTGATTGCCGGCTCGGTTCCCACCGCATTCGCAGGAGCCTTCCTCATCAAGGCCGTCGGCCCGTCACAGGATCAGGAGCAGTTCCTCAAGTACGCCATCGGCGCGACGCTCATCCTGGCTGCACTGACCTACGCGCTGCGGATCTATCTCAACCTCCGCTCGACGATCGCCGGCGCACCCCTGGATGCGACCTACGTCGTTCGTCCCGGTCGCACCATGCTTCTGGGCGCAGTCGGCGGGCTGGTTGTCGGCGTCACGTCAGTCGGTTCGGGCTCGGTCATCATGGTGACCCTTTTGATCATGTATCCCGCGCTGAGCGCCGTCCGCCTGGTCGGCACTGATCTCGTCCAGGCCATTCCCCTGGTGGCCTCGGCAGCATTGAGCCACGTCATCGTCAGCGGCATCGACTGGGCGATTCTCGCTCCGCTGATCATCGGCGGCTCTCCCGGCACGTTCCTGGGTGCGCGGCTGGCCAACTGGGTGCCCCAGTCGGCAGTTCGACGCGGAATCACCATAGTGCTCTTCCTGACCGGGATGGCGCTCCTGGGCGCCACGCCCGTGGCGTTGGGTATCGGCGGGGCC
This sequence comes from uncultured Aeromicrobium sp., assembly GCA_964638755.1. Taxonomy (GTDB): domain Bacteria; phylum Actinomycetota; class Actinomycetes; order Propionibacteriales; family Nocardioidaceae; genus Aeromicrobium. The sequence goes on from CAZWZC010000016.1 coordinate 31,444, forward strand.
GCCCTGCTCATACTCGGCCCTGTCGTGTGGGGCGGCGCCCGACGACGCCTCGGCTTACCCGTCGAGTAGTCCCCCCGCAAACGTCAGCGGGTGTGCGACCGTAACCGGTCACACACCCCCACCGCACGAGACAATCAGACTGCGACGAGCACCTCCGCGACAGTGCCCTTGGCGGCTGTCACAGCGTTGTCGACTGAGACCGCCTTCGGGGCGAGCGTTCGAAGCGTCCAGTCGCCTGGACCGGCGAAGAATCGGAACTGGCCCGTTGCCGAGGTCGGGACCTCGGCGGTGAACTCGCCCGTACGGTCGAGCAGGCGGACGTACGCGTTGCCGACGGGCTGACCGTCACGCGTCACAACACCCTGGATCACGGCTTGGTTGGTGACATCGACACCGTCGAGGCTCGGTCCACCCTTGATCGCGCCGCACATCAGGCGGCACCCCGCTCGTCGCCGAGGGCGACCGGCACGCCGCGGAGCGAGCCGTACTCACTCCATGAACCGTCGTAATTCTTGACGTTCTCGTGGCCCAAGATCTCCTTGAGCACGAACCACGTGTGCGAGCTTCGCTCACCGATGCGGCAGTACGCGATGGTGTCCTTGCCATCGTCAAGGCCGGCGTCGGAGTAGAGCGCCTTGAGCTCCTCGTCGCTGCGGAACGTGCCGTCGTCGTTGGCAGCCTTGCTCCACGGAACGTTGCCGGCCGTCGGGATATGACCCCCGATCTGGGCGGCTTCCTGCGGCAGGTGTGCCGGCGCCAGGAGTCGGCCGGCGTACTCATCAGGGCTACGGACGTCGATGAGGTTCTTCGTGCCGATCGAGCTGACCACCTCGTCACGGAATGCCCGGATATCGGTGTTGGCTTCCTTGGCGACATACGTCGTTGCGTGACGCTCAACCACGTCTGTGGTCAGCTCACGGCTGTCGAGCTCCCACTTCTTGCGGCCGCCGTCAAGCAGACGCAGGTTGTCGTGGCCGTAGTACTTGAGGTACCAGTAGGCGTAGGCGGCGAACCAGTTGTTGTTGCCGCCATAGAAGACGAGGGTGTCGTCGTTGCTGATTCCCTTTTCCGACAACAGAGCTTCCAGTCGCGTCTTGTCGATGAAGTCGTGGCGGACCCCGTCCTGCAGGTCCTTGCGCCAGTCGATCTTGACCGCTCCGGCGATGTGGCCCTTGTCGTAGGCGTCGGCGTCTTCGTCGACCTCGATCAGGACGACGCCTGCGTCGGAAAGGTGTTCTTCGACCCAGTCAGCAGTGACGAGCGCAGATTCGCGGCTCATACGGTTCCTCCATTGGTGTGTGGTGCGTGAGTGGTACGGATGGTGTTGACACTGGCCGGCGAGAACCGGCGCAGCAGAAGGTAGAGCTCGCAACCAAGGCACAGGCCGATGGAAGCGTTGAGCGTTGCGGCGATCAGCGCGAAGGCCGTCGCAACCAGTCCCACGGTTGTCGCACCGGCCAGGAAGGCCAGCAGGGCGAGAGCAGTGAACGAGAAGCCAACGACCTGCGCAAATCGCGGTGGGCGGGAGTCCTCGAGCTCGGCAGGGGCGCCGATCCTGGGACGGATGACCAACTTGTAGAAGATCGAGTACGGCGAACGCTGGAGTCCGGCGAACGCCGCAAGGGCAAACACGGCCATCTGGGCAGCCAGCAGGATCTCGCGAGCCGGCGATGGCAGTACGAGAACCAGCGCAACCACAAGCGACGTGATCGCGGCCGATACGCGCAAACCGCGCGGATCGACCTGGTTCGGCGCCAGGGACTGCTTGGTTGCAACAGCTTCTTTCAACGACATGGATGCTCCTGCGCATCGAGGGTCACGACCGGTGGTCCGGTCAGGTGACGGGGCTGACAGATTGCAGAGGGTCAGCGCAGACGACACAGCGACGAGCACATGCAGCAGTTGTCCACTGCCCTGCGCCGCGTCAGATGTGTCGTTTGGAACATGCCAACCAGAGTAGGGAACTGTCAGCGAATTTCGACGGGTCGTCCCGACATGTGGACACTTGTCTCGTATGATGGGATCGCCCTGCGTGGTGTGTGGTTCAGACCACAGCCTCGCCAAGGGCTGCCATCACCTGATCGCGTCGGGGAAGACCCGAGGCACGGCGAGTGACCCGGCCCTCGGCATCGAGCACGAGCACAGTCGGCGTTCGGAGGATGTTGAGCCTGCGGGCGAGCTCAAGACGCTCCTCGGCGTCAATCTCGATCGTCACGACACCCGGCGTCCTGGAGGCGATGTCGGCCAGGAGCACACGAGTTGCCCGACACGGTGCGCAGAAGGCGCTGGAGAACTGCACCAGCGTGGCGCGCTCGCCCAGTGCGGATCCGATATCGTGGAAATCGAGGTGCTCGACGTCCTTCTTGTCGCTGAAACGGCCGTTCTTGATCGAAACGACCCACGCGACTGCAGCCGTCAACGCGACGGCGACCAGGAGGACAATGAGGCCGGTCATGCTCTCAACGATACGTGGGCGTCACAGACCAGGTGCGCCGATGAGCTGACCACCGATGTAGACGATCGGTGCCGCCGCCGCGATCGACAGAGCACCCGGAAGGCCCCAACCCGCGGCGGGGTGCGCATGACCCTCAGCCCAAGCACGACCCAGCAACTGACCGAGGATCGCAAAGAGCGCCGCCGTGGCACCGACCGTGAGACCCAGCACCCACGTCATCACCGTGTCCACATTCAGGACGACCGCGGCCCCTGCGGCACCTCCAGCGATCATGGCGAGCGACCCGCAGACCCATCGATCGATCGGGATGAGCCAGACCAGCACACCTGCCGCGACGCCAGCGCCGCCAACCGCCACCACCTCGGCGTCGCCGAACGACCTGACCGCGCCGATCCAGCCGACCGTCAGCGCCGCAAACACCCCGAGCGTGACGGCATGACTGAGCGACGACACGAGACTGTGGCGGCCGTCGGTGCGGAGCATCTGCGTCGCCAAGGCAACGAACACGCCGACCACGATCGCCGGCAGGATCGCCCCCAGCATCCCATTTTCGGCGTGCCCAAAGACCTTCTCCGACGTACCATCGGCGCCCGCCAAGACACCGGGCCACATCGTCAGCGCGGTGGCGACGAGGCCCGCCCCGGCCACGGAAGCGAAGCGTGGGACCTCCACCCGGGCATCCGCAATCGGTGCTGGGGCGATCGCCATGAGCAACTGCACCACCACCACGACTGCAGCGACGAGCCAGGGATCGGTGAACGCGGCAAGGGTCAGCAGCCCCGCGAGCGCAAGAGACAACAGCGTGGATGCGACGTTTGACACCCCCGCATGATCGCAGGTCAATGCGGTGGTTCGCCGGTCAACCTCCGGCAAAAGGCGGCAGAAGCTCGATCGTGTCACCCGCAACCACGCGTACGTCAGCGGGTTCGCGAGCGCCGACGGGTGTCTCGCCGATGAGGATCGAGCACGTGCCGATCACATCGTCAAATCCGTCATGGTCAGCGTGTCGGCGACTGATCTCGGCAAGCAGCTCTGCGAGGGTGCCGGCCGCCACTCGCTCCTCGGAGATACCCGCAGCAGCACGAGCGGCTGCCCAGTAGCGCACTGTGACGCCGTTCTCATCTCGTGGGAATTGTTCAGACACATGTCGTATTCTTGACCATGCACTAGATCGTTCAAGGCAGTGGCCACGGTGAATTCGCCATGGCCACCTACTTGCAATCAACACCGATTGCCGGCAGATCCAGCGAGCACTGGGGGTAGCGACATGGCGCACCTGCTCCTGCTGACGCGCAGCAAGCAGTCCTCGGTCGAGGTGCTGCCCGCGCTCGCCCTGCTGGCCCACCAGGTCAAGATCCTGCCCGCCGAAGCCAGTGCCTTGCTCGATGCGCCGCCCTGCGATGCCGTGATTGTCGACGGTCGCCATGATCTCGCACAGGTACGCAGCCTGACGCGGGTCATCCGTACGACGGGTATCGAGTGTCCGCTGATCCTGATCCTGACCGAAGGTGGCCTGGCTGTCGCAGCCGCCGACTGGGGAATGGACGACGTAATCCTCACGACTGCCGGGCCCGCCGAGCTCGAAGCCCGCCTTCGCCTTGGTATTGGGCGCGTGGCCGCCGGAAGCGACAGCGACGCCGAGAACCACGTGATCTCCTCCAGCGGGCTTGTCGTCGACGACGCCAGCTACACCGCGAAGCTTCACAACCGCAGCCTTGACCTCACGTTCAAGGAGTTCGAGCTGCTCAAGTTCCTCGCCCAACACCCCGGTCGGGTGTTCACCCGTCAACAGCTGCTGCAGGAGGTGTGGGGCTACGACTATTTCGGTGGCACCCGCACCGTCGACGTGCACGTGCGTCGCCTGCGCGCCAAGCTCGGCGTCGAGCACGAGACGCTGATCGGCACCGTACGCAACGTCGGCTACCGCTTCGTCGCGATCAAACCTGAGTCGAGCCGCGAGGCCACGGACACCGAGGCCACCACCGTCTAGTGTTGGTGGCCTGACCAACGTTTTCCACAGGCCGTTTTTGGGTGGAATCGGGCTGTCGGTGACGTTCTGTAGGCTGGAAGCGGACGCTTCGTCACTTGTGATTCTGACTGCGATTACAGTGAAATAGTTGGCTCTAGGGTCTTGATTTGTGTCGGCGGCGTCCGATAGTGTGAACGTATGTTCGAATCAAGATCAGCCGCAGCCGCCCAGGCCCTTGCTGCCGTGCCACTTGATTCGTATGCAGGTCTCGCGGCTGTTGAGATCGTCGCCGAGTGCCAGGCACTGGGGCGACTCGAGGCGCAAGTCAAAGCACATCAGCTCGCCGCTGCCCGGGCACTTGAAACCTCTCAAGCTGCTGCCTCTTTGGGTGCAACGTCGACGGGTGCGTTGCTCGCCAACACGTTCGGTGGCGACCCCGCGGCTGCCAAACGCACCCTGGCCCAAGCAGCCCGCATGCAGGACGCCACCCAAACCCAGGAAGCATTCGGGCGCGGCGAAGTGACCTTGGCGCAAGCTGAGCTGATCGCCAAGACGGTCAAAGACCTACCCGGTGAGCCCTCCCCCGAGCAACGTGAGGCCTGCGAAACCCAGCTGCTGTGCGATGCACCCAAGCTGACCTTCAAAGACCTCACCCGCCGTGCCGACCGAATCAGTGAAGTGTTCGCACCCGAGCAGGTCGACGCCCACGAGAACGACATCCTCGAAAAGCGTGAAACCAGCGCCCGGGACAAGTCCTA
>CAZWZC010000017.1:0-34414 GCA_964638755.1 uncultured Aeromicrobium sp.
GTTCCCCGTAGGCGAACCGTGCGCGTCGGCCAGGAATGGCTCGGTGAACCACCACACGTGCAGGCAGAGCAACGAAGTCACCACGATGAGCGCTGATGCGGCGACGGATCGCCCAGCGCCGCGAAGCCGCCAGGTCGTCCCAACAAGCACGATCATCGCGAAGGAATACGGAATGATCGCCAGCGGTGCGCTGGCTCGAAGGATCACCCAAAGCAGGCTTCCGCTGGGGAGCATCCTGGCTGTCGTGACCGCAAGCGTTGGAACAACCAAGAGCGCGACGATCAGGCTCGAGGCGATCCCCACGAGCCGCTGCGTGCGGCCGTCGGACAGGTCAGGCGGGCCAGCGCCGCAAGCTGATCTTCGCATTGCGCAACGCCAAGACCTCTGCCCGCAGGTAGCGCCGGTGCCCGCCCATGGTCCGGACCACAGTGAGTTGCCCCGAGTTCGCCCACTTGCAGACTGTCTTGGTCTCAACGTCGAACAGACGTGCAACCTGGCCCGGCTTCATCAGGACATCGGGATCATTGACAACCTTCACGATAAACACCCCTTTTATGGCAAATCGACCCCCGAAGGGATAGCGGCGACTATAGGGCCTGACGCGTGAGATCCCGGCCGCAGTCGGCCGCCGAAACCCGCCATCCTGTGCGGCTGTCCCGGCAGACCGTTTGCGGTTTCCCACAGCCCTGTCGCGAAAGTCCGCGCGGTACACCACAGGTCTGTCGTGAAGGCCTTCACATGCGGCGGCAAAGCGGCCAAGATCCTGCCAGAGCCAGCCAGGGGATGAGTGCTCGAGCAGACCTTGAGGGGGGCGGGAACATTCATTCACGCGAGTTCGCCACGCTGGCGCGGCAATCGGGACCCGAGGTCGACGCTCGGTTCGACTACGACATCGCCGTGGTCGGACTTGGGTATGAGAGGCGGACCGCGCTTGCCCATCCCGCCGACGACCTGAGGGTCTTGGTCGTCAACGACTCACCCGACCGCACCAGTGAGCCCTTCACCCTGTCGCAGGCTCGGGCTGTGATGGTGGGTGTTCCAACCCCTGTCGACGGACATTTCGTCCTTGACCTCGATGCGCTGCGAGACATGTGCACCACGGTCGTGGAGCACGCGGTCGCAGGCCAGATGCTGATCCTCACATCGACCACATACGTGGGGTGCACCGAAGACCTGTTGGTCAAGCCACTCGCACGCCGAGGCTTTCGCATCGGCGTTGACATCTTCGTCGCCTTCAGTGCAGATCCGATTGAGGCGCGGAGCGAGAGTGCCTCCCGGGAGCTCTGGACCCGTGTGGTCGGCGGCGCCACGCCGAAGTGCCTGGACCGGGCAGTCGAGGTGCTCGTCCTTTGCGGGACGCCTGTCAGCCGTTCCCCGACTCTTGCATTCGCAGAGACGGCGAAACTCCTGGAGAACACGTTTCGCGCCGTGAACGTCTGCCCTCCTGGTGTTCAACTGCGCGATCGGCATGCTCATGATCGCCCGCTCTGATGGCGGGATCGGCCCGGCGAGCGGCTCGGGCAGCGAAGGGCGCTACCCGTGGCACACCAACATCGTTGCCACGACATTCTGGGTCGGTGACATCTTCGATCCGAACGCCGACTACGCCAGCCAGGTCTCTGCGTACGACGACGACTGGCTCACGAGCTACGGCGGGTGTGACGGGATCTGGATCGACGGTCGGTGCCACACCGAACCGCGCTTTCCCGACAACGGGTGGTTTCCACGTTCGATGACGCCCCTGCAGAACCCGTTCTACCTCGGCCTGCCGTACGACGACATCAACGACGACCGCGCCTTTGCCTCGCGCGGCCAGCGCATCCCTTGGGCATCTGAGGAACCCTACGCTTCGCGCATCGACGACCAAGACTTCAGCTTCATGAAGGACCGCTGGGTAGAGATCAGAAGGGGTGACCGCGTCTGCTTCGGCCAGATCAACGATGCCGGTCCGGGGAAGTACGACGACGTCACCTACGTGTTCGGGTTTGCCGATGAGCGGCCCGCCAACAAGCGCAACAATGGCGCCGGTATGGACGTGTCACCCGCGATCAATGGTTGTCTGCACTTCACGGAACTTGATGGCATTGACGATCGCATCGACTGGCGTTTTGTCGACAATGGAAACGTCAGAGCAGGACCCTGGACCGAACTGGTCACCACAACCAAGCACTGAGCATTGCCGATGCTCGCGGTCCGCGATCACCTAGGTTTTGTCGTAAACCGCTGTTATAACTGAAAGATGCCCGCCTACAGGCGGGGCCTGGCACTACTCCCGAGGCAACGAGTGCGAGGACCAATGTCTGTCGATGACACCCCCATCGGCAGGTCCCCTACAAGGGGGTGAACATGGACAAGGCGCCGCGTAAAAGTGTGCTCGCGCGAATCGACGCCATCTCCGCTGGACCCGAGGAAGCTCTCATCGTGGTCGGCGAGGTCGGCGCCGGCAAGTACGATCTGTTGCAATCAGCGCTCGGTTCGTCCGCCGTTCGCGCCGAGATCGCGCAGATCCACCCACGCGAATCATCGATTCCGCTCAGTGGAATCGCGGCCATGCTCGACGCCATCCGGGGTGAGCATTCAGCGCACTTTGCCCGGCAGTTCCACCTGCGCTCCGGCGAGCCGGGAGCTCTCTTCGCCGCCGCCCACGACATGCTTGACCTCATCATCGGTTTCGATCTCCCACCCATGCTTCTACTCATCGACCGGATTGACACCATGGATGAGGAGAGTCAGTCACTCATCGGCGTCATCGCCGGGCGCCTGACCGGCACAGGTCTACGCATCGTGGGCACCGCTCGCGGGATAGATCCGGACGGCCCGTTGGCGGACCTGCCCGCTCTCCAGCTAGCCCCATGGCCATTGGAAGAGCTCATCGAGCACGCGAAATCACACGTTGCTGACAGCGACGATTCCGCCTTGCGCATCATGGCTGGCTACGTCGGCGGCAATCCGGGAATCCTGATCGAGCAGCTCAACCTGGTCCATCCCGACCAGCTGGACGGATCCGCCTGGCTCACCCTCCCGCCGCGCATCACGACCTCGTTGGAGCAGGTGACCGGCTGGCCCGACTCGGTGCCTGGCGCCGACAGTCGCTGCCTCCTCGAGCTCATCGCCGTGACTCCCTTGTGCCACATCGATGCCCTCACTCAGATTCGCCCGAGATCGATCGACCTGGTGGAGGACCTGGTCGATGCCAACGTCCTCCAGCTTCGCGGCTCGCACGTCACCTTCGTGGATCAACGGATGAGGTCGCACATCTACTGGAGCCAGCGCGCCAAAGCACGTCACGCGCGTCACCGTGAGCTTGCAGAGGCAGTCGCGCTTCATGATCCGCAGCTGGCGTGCTGGCACCACAGCTTCGCCGCGGTAGATGAGGCAGTCGCCAACGAGCTGCTCAGCGCGGCCACCTGGTTGGCCGGACATCAGCGAATTCCCGAAGCGGTCGAGTTCGCTGAGCGTGCCCTGCGAAGGATCGACGTGATCGAGGAATACACGCCGAAACTCGTCAAGCTCTGCGCCCAGCTGTTACGGGTTGGTGAGCTCAGCCTGGTCGTTAGATACAGCGCGTACGCGGACGCACAGAATGCCGAGTCTGAGCTGATCTTGGAGCTTGCCGCGATGAAGCTCACCGCCCAGCTGTTTGACCAGCAGGTCATGCGCGATGAGCAGGCAAGAGCGCTCGTCGCGCTCCATGCCGACAAGAACGCCGACCGGGCGAGTGACCTCCTGACCCTCACGGCGTTCTATCGCGCCGAGCGGTGGGAGCTGCAGGAGGCCCGCGAGGCGATCGAACCGGTGCGCAACTTGACGGAGAAGGTCACCGCACAGACCAAGTACAAGGTCACGACCATGCTCGAGATCCTCGATGCGCTCGAGGGCAAGGAGGCTCCAGCCCACGGCCGCGACCACACTGATCCAGAACCAGGGCAGGACCTGCCTCCAGACATCCTCCTGATGCGCGGCCGGGCACTTACGTTCCGGGAGAAGTACGCCGAAGCCCGCCGCGTGTTCCACCTCGTCCGCAACCACCCCATCAATCGGGACCGCATCTGGACGGACCTGGCGATGTACGCCTCGATCAACAACGAGATAGCCGCCGGACAGTTCCAGCTCGCCCGCACTGCCATCGACGCGTGGGACGATGACTCGCCGCTGCTCAACCGCCGAACGGCCGCGAATGCCATGATCACGGCCTGGCACCACTACTCGGTCGGCGATGTCGTCCAGTCTCGGCAGCTAGTCGACACCGTCCTCAATCTCGCCTCCAAGGAGTCGAGCCTTGGGCTCCGGGCTCGTGCCTACGCGCTGCGAGGCTCGATCGAACTGTTGAACGGAGATCCCGAGAGCGCAGTCATGGATCTGCGACACGTCAGCGTCATCTTGCGGCAGCTGGGCAATCCCGCATTGCCGCGCCACTGGGCCGACTACGTCGAGGCGTGCGCACTCACCAACCGGGTCAAGGAGATGAACGCCTCGGTGGCGACTCTTGAGCACCGACTCAAGACCCATCCTTCACGATGGGGCGATCTTGTGTTGGCGCGCTGTCGGTCAATTGCCGAGCTGAGCCACAAGTCGCTCGCTCTGTTCGGCGAGGCGGTCCAGCTGTTCGAGCGGGGTGAACAGCCGTACGAGCTCGGTCGCACGTGGAAGTCCTTCGCAGACCGCCAGACCCTCCTGGGTATGGAGGGCGAAGCGCGCCACAGCCGAGTCGCCGCGATGACTGCGTTCGAGGCGGGCGGCGCTCAGGCATGGGCTCGCCGGGTGGGAGAACCCCAGCATGAAATGCCGCGCGGGCAGGAGTCCTCTCTGCTCGAACGCCTCACACCCGATGAACGCGAGGTGGTGCTCGGTTTGCTTCAGGGCTTGCGTAACCGCGAGATCGCCGAGTCGCTGCACGTCTCGGTGCGGACGGTCGAGCTGCGTCTCACGCACGTCTACCGCGCACTGGGCGTGCGATCGCGAGGCGAGCTCTCAGCTCTGTTCCACGGGCACGATCCAGCCGACATGGCCAGCAGCTAACGCCGTGTAGGCCCGACGCAGGAGGTCCAGGTTGGGCGATTTCGGGCTTTGTGGCTAACCCCTTCGTGCTATTGCGCACCAGCTGGCAATCGTAGTGAAGTGGTGTTGTCAACAGCCATGAGACGGCTCCGCCAGGCCGCTCGCCGCGAGGATGCGAGTGAGTGATGAAGGCAGAGTCAGGACTTCGGGTCGGGGTTGTCGGGTGCGGATACTGGGGCTCGAAGCACGTGCGCACCCTGATGTCGCTGGAAGCGGTCTCACGCGTATGCGTGATTGATCCGAGTGATGAGAGGCGTGCGGCGGTGACGCGGGTGTATCCGCGCGTGGACGGCTACAGGACTCTCGGCGAGGCACTGGACAAGGTGGACGCGGTGGTGATTGCTGCACCGCCAACGCTGCATACCCCGCTGGCGCTCCAGGCCATCTCGCGCGGAGTTCACGTGCTGGTTGAGAAGCCCCTGGCGCCCACCGTGGAGGAAGGGGAAGCCATGGTCGAGGCCGCCGAGAAGAAGGGAGTGACCCTGATGGTGGGTCACACCTTTGAGTACCACTCGGCAGTGTGGGAGCTCCGATCGATGGTGCAGCGCGGCGATCTCGGAGATTTGTACTACCTGGACACCGCCAGACTCAACCTCGGCCTCTACCAGCGTGACGTCAACGTCGTGTTTGACCTGGCACCGCACGACGTGTCCATTTTGAACTACGTGCTCGGCTCGTCGCCGTCGATGGTCGAGTGCTGGGGCGCTCGTCACGCTCACCCGCGGCTGGAGGATGTCGCACACCTCAGGCTCTACTACGAGGATCCGGGGGTGTTCGCCAACGTGCACGTCAGCTGGCTCAACCCGAAAAAGATTCGTCAGGTCACGCTGGTCGGCAGCAACAAGATGGTCGTGTTCGACGACCTCAAGGCCGAGCAGAGCGTCAAGGTGCACGACAAGGGAGTCACCGCGATGGCGTGTGATGGCGCCGACCTCACCGCCATACCGATGTCCTACCGCTATGGCGACATCGTGGCTCCGTACCTCGCGATGAACGAACCGCTTCGGGTGGAGGACGAACACTTCGTGACCTGCATCCAAACCAACATGCGACCGCTCACCGACGGCAACAGTGGACTGGAGGTGTTGCGAGTACTGGAAGCCGCGCAACGTTCCATGTCCGATGGAGTCGCCGTTCGTCTCCCTGGCGTCGCCAAGGATCGTGCACCAACGCCGGTGCTGGTCGGCGCACCGTCGTCGCCAGCGATGATCGACGAAGGGCAGATCGACGAAGGGCTGATCGGGGCGGCGCACGGGGAGCGGGTCGGATGAGTGCTCGCATGTCACCGACGCCATCAGTGCCGGCGCGGTCGACTGGCTTCGTACCGTTCCTTGATCTGGGCACCACGACCGCCGTGGTCGCTCAGGAGGTGCGGGTCGGCTGGGAGAAGGTGATCGACTCGAACCACTTCGTCGGCGGCGAGGAGGTCGAGGTCTTCGAGCGCGAGTGGGCCGCCTATTGCGGCACCCAGCACGCAGTCGGGGTCGGGAATGGGACCGACGCGCTGCTCCTGGCCCTGCGCGCTCTCGACCTCGGATCAGGCGACGAGATCATCGTGCCGGCGAATACGTTCGTCGCCACGGTCGAGGCCGTCGTACTCGCCGGTGCGATTCCGCGATTCGCCGACGTGGCGCCGGACACCGGTCTGATGGGGGCCGAGCAGGTCGAGGCAGCCATCTCCGACAAGACCCGAGCGATCGTTGCCGTCCACATGTTCGGTCAGCTCACGGACATGGATGCCCTTGGCCGCTGTGCGACGCGGCATGGGCGGGTGCTGATAGAAGACGCCGCCCAGGCGCACGGGGCAACCTGGCGTGGCATCAGAGCGGGAGGCTTCGGCGCTGTCGGGTGCTTCAGCTTCTACCCGGGCAAGAACCTGGGAGCGTTTGGCGATGCCGGAGCGGTCGTCACCTCGGATCGTCGCATCGCCGAGCGCATTCGGTCGATGCGCGACCACGGCAGGCCAAGCGGCGCCGGCGCAGGGCACTACGCGCACGTGCGGGTCGGTACCAACAGTCGATTGGACACAGTTCAGGCAGTGACCCTGTCTGCCAAGCTGCCGCACCTCGATCAGTGGAACGAGGACCGCCGCCGGCTGGCTGAGTTGTACGCCAAGGGGCTCCCGCCCACCGTGGTGCCGTTACGCCAGCTCGAGCATTGCGAAGGGGTTCGCCATCTGATGGTGGTCAGAGTCCCTCAGCGCAACCGGGTGCGGGCCGAGCTCGCCGCGCTCGGTATCGGCACCGGAATCCACTACCCGACGCCGTGCCACCAGCTCGATCCGTACCGGCAATGGTCACCTGGCAAACTCCCGAACGTGGAGACCCTGGCTGAGGAGATCCTTTCCCTTCCGATGTATCCCCAGCTTCCTGAGGCCGATGTCATGCGTGTGTGCGAAGCGCTCACTCGCATCACCTCCGACATGGAGCACGACGGTGACGACCTCGGGGAGTGAGACCCACCAGGTCTTCCTCGCTGAGGAGGACGGCTGGGCCTACGGTCCGTGGGGACGAGGCTTCCTGCGCTGCGGGACGGTCGTGTACGGCGGGTGCAGCATCGGTGAACGACTCGAGACCGGCCACAACGTCGTGATACGTGAGGACTGCGTGCTCGGCGATGGCGTGTCGATCTGGAGCAACACAGTCATCGACTACGGCACGGTGATCGGGAACCGGGTCAAGGTTCATTGCAACTGCTACGTGGCGCAGTACACCGAGATCGGCGACGATGCATTCTTGGCTCCGGGCGTGAGTATCGCCAACGATCTCTATCCAGGGCAGCAGGGCTCGCGCGAGCTGATGTCGGGACCGTCCATTGGCTCAGGTGCACAGCTTGGGGTGAACGTGACTGTTCTCCCGTTCGTCCGGATCGGGGATGGCGCCCTGATCGGTGCGGGGTCCGTGGTGACCCGCGACGTGGGACCGGGGTCGGTCGCCTTCGGCAACCCCGCGCGGGTGCACGGGCGGGTTGAGGATTTGGTACCGGTGCAGGGGCGCGTCACCGGAGAGGTTCGGCTGGCCGGACAGAGATACTCGCTGCGAGCCGGTAACTTGCGTGTGGAGGGCAGGTCCCTTCCATGAGTACGCGGCAGTTGTCGCACATGCACGATCGCCGTGGGCGCCGGGAGTCTCGGCGCCAGATCCAGCAATACGGTGGCAAGCGGATGCTTGACATCGTGGTGGCCTCGTTACTGCTGATCATGCTTTTCCCGCTGATCCTGGCGGTCTACGTCGCCGTACGCGCGACCAGTCCCGGCGGTGCCGTGTTCCGCCAGATCCGGGTGGGAGTGTTCGGGCAACCGTTCGTGCTGCTGAAGTTCCGCACGATGAGCGAGGGTTGCGCGCAGGAAGCGCATCAGCACTTCGTCCGCCAGATGATGACCGGAGACATGCGCCAACCACGCGATGGTGTCTACAAGTTGGACCACGACCCGCGCGTCACCCTGGTTGGGAGGCTTCTTCGGCGCACAAGCATCGATGAGCTGCCTCAGCTGGTCAATGTGCTTCGCGGCGAGATGTCATTGGTTGGGCCGCGCCCCGCCCTCCCGTGGGAGGTGGAGCTTTTCCCGGTCTCTGTCAGCGGTCGATTCCTGGTGCTGCCGGGACTGACGGGTCTGTGGCAGGTCAGTGGTCGCAACCGGCTCACGATGCTCGAGGGTTTGCGACTGGATGTGGCGTACGTCAGTAGGTGCACATTGTTCACGGACCTACGGATCATGTGCTGCACCCCGCTGTCGATGCTGCGCGGAGGTGCCCGATGAAGCCAGCAGTGCACGACCCTCCGTTCGGGTCCGAGGAACTCGCCGTCGGCGCTGGAGCGGCACGTGACACCATGACAGTCGCAGTCTGGACCACCGTCAGCAGAGTCACCGGGATGGCCCGGGTCATCGTCATCGGCGCCGTCCTCGGCCCGACCTTCTTCGGCAATGCCTACCAACTGACCAACGTGCTGCCGAATCTGGTCTTCTACGGGTTCCTCGCCGGTTCCCTGCTGTCATCGCTGCTGGTTCCGGCGCTGGTTCAGCACATCGACGCAGGTGACAGCGACGAGACCGCGCGGGTGGCCGGCGGCTTTCTCGGCGTCGAGTGGCTGATGCTTCTGGTTGCTGGGCCGATCGCCATCCTCGCGGTTCCGTTCTTGATGCCGAACGGCGAGTCAGTTCTGGCCCTCGCGGTTCTCGCCGCACCCCAGGTGTTTTGCTACGCGATGGTTGCGTCGGCGACCGCTGTGATGTACGCCGAACGCCGCTATGTGCTCGCCGCTGCCGCCCCCGCGCTGGAGAACTTGGGTGTCATCGCGGTGCTGGTCCTCGCTGGCGTCCTCTATGCGAATCCGGCGGACGGAACGGTGCCGACGGGAGCTGTGCTGCTGATCGGAGGCGGATCGACCCTCGCCGTGGTGATACATGCCAGTGTTCAGTGGTGGGGCGCACGCCGATGCGGCGTCAACCTGGTGCCGAGAGCTGGCTGGCGCGACCCGGACGTCCGTCGAGTTGTCCATCGCGCAGTCCGTTCCATGGCTCAGGCCGGTCTGCTGGCTGCTCAGACCCTGCTGCTGCTCGCTGTCGCAGGTCAGGTGGCCGGAGGCACGGTGGCACTACAGATGTCGCTGAACTTCTACCACCTGCCGCTGGCCATTGCGGCGGCTCCTGTGGGGCTCTCACTGCTGCCGAGGTTGTCGCGGATGATCGAGGAGGACCAGGCGACAGCGTTCGCCGACGCCTACCTGCGTGCCGTTGGCCTCGCCCTGTTCTTGGTGATCCCAGCCGCGGTCGGGTATGTCGTGCTCGCGGTTCCCTTGGCGAATCTCGTGGCGGCTGGGCAGATGTCCAGCGCCGCAGGTGTCGCCATGGTGGCCGGGTCGCTGAGCGCGCTCGCACTCGGACTCGTGGGCGAGACACTTTTCGTGATCTCCACCCAGGCGTCGTACGCGCGAGGCGATGCGAGGACGCCGCTGCGATCGATGGTCCTACAGGCCGTGGTCTGCGCCGCGCTGGTATTGCTGGCCCTTTCGATCGACGGCCGGACGTTGGTCACCATGCTTGCGGGTGCTTTTGCGGTTGCCTCGGTCGTCGGCGGTGTACACCTTTCGCACCGGGTCCGCCGAGGTCTCGCTCCCTCGACCCAAAGCCTGTGGCCCTCGCTGGTGCGCACTGTCGCCGCCAGCGTGGCGATGGCTGCTGTCGTGTGGTCGGTCGCCACCCTCGTGATGGGATCTCTCGGCGGCACGTCTGGATGGCTGGTCGCGAGTGCTGCCGGCACCATCGCCGGCATCGGGGTCTACATCGGAGCCCACCGATGGTTCGGATCAGTGGAACTGACGTGGTTGCTCGACGGGTCACGCGGCGCGACGACCCTTCCCGAGTCGGGGTCGTCATGACCGCCATCCTCACCGACGAGCGCGGGTCGGCGCTGACCCGAGCCGACCGATCCGATCGAATCCGCGCCTTGGTTGTGCCGCCGGTCGGCGTCGTGGCCGCGGTTGCCATGGGGTTGCTGGCAGGCCGGTCGCCGCTGCTGTGCCTAGGCGCGATGCTTAGTTTGGGTATCGCTGCGGTTGTCTGGTGGCGTCCGGCCGTGGCGGCCTATCTCATTGTCGGAGTCACCCCCTTGGTCGTGGGGATCGACCGAGGCAGGCTGGTGCCGCAGATGCGGGTCAACGAGGCCTTGGTCTGTTTCCTGGTCGGCGTCTTGTGTGTGCGGGCCGCGGTGCGGCTCCGACCGGGCGACAGCATCGGCCTGGTGCTGGATCCGGTGAGTCGTTCGTTCGTGTGGTTTGCGCTCGCCAGCTCGGTGGTTCCGATCATCTTCATGGTCGCTCGCGGTCGTGCGATCGACATGGACGACCTGACGTACGCGGCGGTGATGTGGAAGTTCCTCTTGGTGTACGCCGTCATCCGCCTCACGGTGAGAAGCGACCGGGAGGTCACCATGGCGTTGTGGGTGTCGCTGCTCGCTGCGTTGGTGGTCGGTGCAATCGGCATCCTGCAGTCCCTTGACCTGCTGGGCGTGCGCGCACTGCTGGAGCCATTGTTCGCTCCATTCGGTTACAGCGACGTCGTCCACTCCGCCCGCGCCGGTTCAACGGTCGGTCTCCCGGCGGCCTCGGCTGACCTGATGGTGCTGAACCTGGTGGTTGCCTTGGGTTTGGTGTGCCGGCGGCCGGCCCTTGCGTGGTGTGTGGGGCCAGTGGCGCTGGTCCTGGTGGTGGCGGTGTTCTCAGCTGCCGAGTTCTCCAGCGTCCTTGGGCTTGTGGTGGTCGCCGTGTGCGTAGTGGTCCGGCTGCGCCGGCCCGATCTGCTCATGTGGTTCCTGGCGGCGATGCCGCTGGCGGTTGTGGCGTTGTGGCCGACCATCGCACCCCGCCTCGCAGACTTCTCCTCGCTGCACGGAATGCCGACCAGCTGGTTGGTTCGATATCACAACCTGGCGACCTACTTCTGGCCCCAGATCGTCGACGGCAGCAACTTCCTCGTCGGGGTCCGACCCGCGGCGCGTGTCCCGGCCGAGGGTGCGTTCGGCTATGTCTGGATCGAGAGCGGCTACCTGTGGCTTCTGTGGGGCGGCGGACTGCCACTGCTTGCCGCGTTCTGCTGGTTCGTGTGGACGGGTTTGAAGGCGACCGGACCGGCCGCTCGCCTGTTGTCGACTCCGTCATCCGTCGCGGCACTGGCCGCGTACAGCGGCCTTGTCTCATGCGTCGTGCTGATGATCTTCGATCCGCACATCACCTATCGCGGCTCAGCCGACGCGTTGTTCGGCCTCCTGGCCCTCTCGGCCTGTGGAAGTCAGGTCGTCGTGCCGAGCCAGCATCGACATCATCGATTCGTTCAAGGAGGAACACAGTGAGGCAATCAACATTTGCAGGTGAGCGCGACTCGGGGATGGTCCGTCTGTACGCCTGGGTGATGATCGTCGCCGTTGGGCTGACAGTGGTTGTCGCGTTGGTCGCGACTCCCACAACTCGGCAGTACTCCGCCTCCGCAGAAGTCCTGATCGACCCGACCATCACGCCTAGTGGCAACTACATCCAACCCTCCATGCCCACTGAGCAACGGGTTGCGACCTCCAGCGATGTCGTCGGTATGGCGGCCTCCCAGCTCGGTGTCACCGCGGAGCACGCCCTCAAGCACCTTTCGGTGACAGTTCCTGTCGACACCCAGGTCCTTGTGATGACCTACACCGCAGACACGCCAGAAGCGGCAAGGTCCGGTGCGAGCGCAGTCGCGCAGACCTTTTTGAAGAACCGCAATCCGGCTGATGGCAAGAACGCGGTGGCGAGCCTGGTTGGCGCGCCGGAGCTGCCGTCCACGCCGACGGCGACCAATTACCCAGTCGTCCTCGGCGTGGCGGTCCTCGCCGGCCTGATGATTGGATTCGTCGCGGCTTGGACCTGGGATCGTGTCCGAGGCAGGATTCGTACGATTGCAGATGCCGAACGACGCACCGCGCTCAATGCCTTGGCCGTGCTACCCCGTCCACCGCTGGCCGGCGACCAGCGACTCTCTGCTGGTCGTCCGCACCTTGATTCGCTCGCGGCCCGAGTACTGAGTCACGTCGAGGACGGGCCTCAACCCAGCGTTCTGGTGAGCGGTGTCGGACCAGGTTGCAGCAGCTCGGCGGTTGCGGCGCAGACTGCGGTTGCCGTGGCGCGGATGGGGCGTGTGGTGATCCTCGTTACTGCGGACCACGACGTCATGGCGACCCTGACCCCTGACGTGGGGTCGGAGCACGAGGCCACGAGCACGGTGGGTGCGACCAGGCTGGATTCGCCAGGGAACAGTCCTTCGGGGCTTCATCTCGTACCCGTGGGTCAGTGGGACGACAATGGGTTCGCCGCCTCGAAACTGGCGAACCTTCTGCCGGAGCTGCATGATCGCGTGCCTGAAGCGTTGGTGATCATCGACGGTCCGCCGGCCTGGCAGAGCGCAGGGATTGCCCTGCGTGCCGACAAGATCTTGCTTGTGGCGGCCCTGGGTCGGAGCTCGCGCGCGGCCGCAGCGGCGGCGGCGCAGGCGCTGGACCATTGCTCCGAGAAGGTGATGGGCTTGGTGATCACGCCACGGGGCGGGCGCGTCCGGGTCGTGCTCATTTCGCTTCGAGCTTGGGCTGGCCTCTGGGGGAGGCGCGTCATGTCCAGGGTCGCGCCACCTGCCCGATCAACTCCCGTGCCGCACGTTCCGCCAACAGTGTGTGACCCGGCGCCGGTGGTGCCAAAGCTCAACGGATCCGCGCCGACGACCTCCCGCAGGCCCGAACGGATTCGCAACGCCGG
Source organism: uncultured Aeromicrobium sp. (assembly GCA_964638755.1). Taxonomy (GTDB): domain Bacteria; phylum Actinomycetota; class Actinomycetes; order Propionibacteriales; family Nocardioidaceae; genus Aeromicrobium. The sequence continues at coordinate 13,333 of CAZWZC010000017.1, forward strand.
GCGTGCCCCGCGACCGGAGCGGACCAGGTCATCGGCGTCATGACATCACTGTTGTCGCTGGCTCGACTGACCGTGACGGGGCGAATCCTCGTCGCGCTGCTCCTTGTCACGGGTCTTGCTTCGTTGCTGGCGGTCAGCATGCGGCACGTGCCGCTGGCGCGGGACCTGCCGGTTTCCACGCTGCCGCCGGATGCGGACGGATACTTCGACACGTTGCCGGCAGGCGCGTGGAAGCGTCTGCCCACCAACGCGACGTGCGCCAACCGAGTGCACCACTCGATGTGGGAGCCCCGGCCGAGCAACGCCGTGGCCAACCACACGCGACCAGAGGTGTTGGAAGTTCGCGGATCCTTCTTCTGGCGGCATCGTGGCGACGGGCGCACCTATGACCCGTTGTTCAACACCTGGTTGCTGCCACGAGTCGACGGTCAGCACACCGGAACCACGGACGAGAACATTCAGTGGGCGGCCTGCAAGTGGGGGATCTCCGACAATGTGCTCCGAGCCATGGCGGCCGCGGAGTCGACGTGGTTCCAAGGTCTACGCGAGGAAGATGGCAGTTGTGTACAGAAGCGTGGATGTGGCGACATGGTGAAGGTGGCCACCAACGAGTCTCGGACCTACTGCAACGAGCTGAACCGGTTCGGGTACGACTATTCGCGCGACTTCGGCGAGGGGGTGTGCCCCAAAACATTCTCGATCATCGGTGTCATGTCGTGGCAGGACCCAGATTGGGGTCGGATGTTGGCCAACCAGAACGGCACGTTCCCGTTCAGCCGAGACTCGACGGCATTCGCGCTGGACTATGCCGCGGCCCACCTGCGCGGGTGCATGGAGGGCTGGATCACCTGGCTCAACAACCGCAACGGATTTCAGCGGGGAGACCTGTGGGGATGTGTCGGAGTGTGGTACGCAGGGGATTGGAAGATCCCGTCGGCGCTGCAGTACTCGGATCGGGTCAAGGACCTGATGGCCGATCGGCTGTGGCTCCGGCCGGACTTCGCCGAGAGCGAGCGTCGACCCCCGACCCACCCGTGGTGATCAGGTCGGCGACAGTCTGCAGGTAAACCTCGCTCTGATGTTCCCAGGCCAGGTGCAGTCGAATCCGTTCGCTGCCGACCCTGCCCAGTCGAGCACGCTCCGACTGGTTGTCGAGCAGGGTGACCAGTTCCTGCGCCAATGCCTCGAGGTCTGCGGGGGCGACGAGCACCCCGGCACCTTCAGCCAGGCGTCGGGTCTCCTCCACGTCATAGGCCACCACTGGCAGACCGACGCCGAGGTATTCCATCGCCTTGACGGGAGTCACCTCCGGCTGCAAGGACGTGTCGATACCGACGTCGGCCGCGGCGAGATGGCGATAGAGATCCACTTCACCCAGCCAGCCAGGGAACCAGACGTTGTCGCCCAGGCCAAGATCGGCGACCATTGCGCTCAGCTCGTCCAGGCACTCACCGTTGCCGATCAGCATGAATCCCACTTCGCCGCGACCCCAGTCACGGACCACGAGCTCGGCGATCTTGATGACTTCATCGACCCGGTCCTGGCGGCCCATCTTCCCGGCCCACGTCACCACCGAGGCAAAGTCGCGACCCAGCGGCGAGGAGTCACGAACCTGTGAGGCAGCGTGCGCGCGGTCCAGCCGTTGTAGCAGCGGCCCGTTGCGGACCACGCGGATTTCCTCGGCCGCTCCACCCGCGGAAATCAAGCGGCTGCGCAGGTAATCGTTGACAGTCACGGTCGCATCGGCATGAGCCTGGGTACGAGTCTCCAGCCAGTGGAGGATCTTCATCGCCCGAGCTGGTGGAGAGGCGTACCGCTGCCCGAGCGTCTCCGGCATCAGGTCGCGTTGGTCGATCAGCACACGAATACCGAGCCGCCGAGCCACTGCAGCCACCGGGAAGTACAGATCAGGTGGCTGGCAGATCTGCAGCACGTCGATCCGATACCGGCGGTGCAGATGCATCAGACGGGGGATCTGCCGGCTCAACGAGGCGAGGTACTCGCGCAGGTGCCCGGCGGTCGAATCGCCATCCTTCGGGGCCCGATACTCGATCAGTGTCAGGCCCGGGTGGCTTCGCCACGGCTCGTTGGCGTCATCGCGGCGGGTGATCACCGAGACCTGACACCCCGACGCACAGAGGTCCTCAACCTGCTTGCACAGGCGATTGTCCTCAGCCAATGAGACGTTCTGCACCATCGCCGCGACATGGACGCCACGCAGGTCATGCATGGGCGGCCGATGTTCCATCGATGACCATCTCATCTGACTGTCGGTGGTTCCCGGGCGGTGACGACCACGCCACCTCCGCCTCGCGCGCGGCTGGCCCACGGACCACCCACGTGGCGTTCTCCAGCTCGATGAAGGACTGTGCCCGGCGGCGCCACCAATCCGCCACCTCTCGCGGAAGTGCGTGCCATGCACCCGAATCTCCACCCAGCTGGTCCAGCAGGTCATCCCACGCCTGCACCATGCCTGGGCAGTGGACATAGTCGGGATGGGCGATCATCAGCACCAGCGCGCCACGCTCCCGAAGGGACTCGACCTTGGCCCGCCACACCGATCCGTCGGTCATGCCGAGGATGTCGAACAGAGTGTGGTCTTGGGGGAGTGTCAGGGGCAGCTCGACGAGGTCGTCGATGAAGAACGGAAAGTACGTGCAACAGCCACCGGGCTGGGGTTCATGAGGCGCACTGTCGGTGTAGGAGGAGTCGTAGTCGAAGCCCAGCTGAGGCATCAGGTCCCACGATCGTTGAGTCGCAGGGGATCGGAAGCCCACGGCCCCCCAGCGGTCTGCCCACTCTCGGATTGCTGGCAGACGTTTGCGCATCATGCGGCGCGAGGCCAGATCGCGGCCGTCGTGGCGAAGACCGTGCACACCGATCTCGCAGCCCTCTGATCTCAACTCGTCGAGCAGCTCATCGCTCACCGGATAGCGCTCGGGAACCAGGTTCCAGGAAGACCTGAGTCCGCGTGCGCGTTCGGGGGCACGCAGCGCTTCGATCGAGTCCCGGCCCACAGCGGTCTCGACATCGTGGGTGAGCACGAAGGCCGAGGTGTGGCCTCCCGGCCAAGGGTGGAGGTACGGGACTGGTTCTCCGGCGATCTGTCGAAGCAGGTCGAACAGCCAGTCGTACAGATCGTGAAGCGCGTGCTCTTCGGGCCAACCGGGAAAGTCCGGGTACTTGTGTCGAGAGGCATGCGCGCGCCGAAGCCTGAGCTGGACTCGCCGGGGCAGCAAGGGTCTGATCGTGTAGTAGATGTTGACCGCCAGGCGGCGTCGGCGGCCTCGCAGCCGCTCACGGTCGAGGGTGGTGTACCGCTCCGACAGCATCCACTCCATCGCTTCCCCGGGATCGAAGGGGAGAAAAACGTTGCCACGACCGTCGGTCCAGATCTGGGCGACCGGTTTACCTTTGAGGTCCTGAACCGGGGCGAGGGGCCGCCACCCCTCGTCCCGGTTCCATCGCCGACATCCCAATTCCTCAGGAGTCCCGGCGTACACCGGACACACAAGGTGGATGTCGACGAGCTTGTGGTGTGCCGCTCGGGTGCCAGGAGCATGGCGGCCGTTTTCGGCACGTGCCCAAAGGAGCTTCGGACCATCTGGTGACGCATTGGCGTGCAGTGCACCGACGTGCTCGGGAAGGTCACGATTCATGGTCGGGTCGATCGTCACGGGTATGCGCATGTAGTCGGCGAACGCGAAGGGAACCGATGACGTGAACATGTCGGGCCTCCCTTCCTAGAGACCGCGACGCATGGCTAGATAGGGCAGAATGCCGAGCTCCGCGATCGCCGGCAGGGGATCGTCGCGCGCCCAGACCGCTCCGACGTCGATGGTCCGAAGAGAGCGCAGGTAGTCACGGGCTCTGACGTGACGCCGACCGATATCGCGAACCGCGTTCGGCACGTCCGTGGCGAGCCTCGCCCAGCGGACTCCGGCCTGGGCTCGGCACGGGTGCACGGGAAGCCCGATTTGGTCTCGGTGCAGCATCCCAGGGAAATCGACTCCGGCCGCGGGGCCCAGACCGTGGTAGCCCCAGGTCCGGGCGTTCACGTCGAGCAGCTTCACCACACCATCGCGTTCATCCCGCTTGAACTCCAGCTCAACGAGCCCGTAGTAGCCCATCTCCCGCAGCAGCCGAATGGACGGAGCCTCCAGCTCAGGTAGGTCGACAGTTTCGACGAAGGTGCTGGCTCGGCCGAAGTCGGAGGGGTGTTGACGACGCCGCACCACGGTCATCGCCCCGACGGGTTCGCCGTCCTTGACGAACGCACAGTAGGCCAGCTGACGATTGCCGTCACCTGGCACCAGCTCCTGGACGATCACTTCCTCGGCCGGGATGATCGCTCTGGCCTGCCGATATTTCTGCAGCAGCTCAACGGGGTTGTCGGCGCGCCATGCCTTCGCGCCGGTCGCGTAGAAGAAGTGCTCCTTGATTGCCGGCTTGATGATCACCGGGCGGTCGCACGCTATCTCGGAGAGATCGGACTCGTTGCGCGGGAACCAGCACCGGGGCACGTCGATCCCGAGCCGCTCGGCCACCTGATAGGTCAGCCGCTTGTCCCAGGCGATCTGGACCGATTCCCATGGCGGTGTCGGCACCCGGAACGTCCGTGCCAGCTCGTCGCGGTTCTGCGCCACGGCAGCAACCGTCTCCTCGCGGGTGGGGAACAGGACCCACCCTTCCAGTCCGAAGCGGCGGGCAGCGTCGTGCAGGGCGTCGATCGTTTCCTTCGCACCGCGCAGGGACGGGACGCGTGCGGTGTGCTGCACGTATCGAGACGACCGAGCAATCGACACCTCGTCGTCGAGGATCGCCACGCGGACGCCGCGCCTGCCGAGGCTCCTCGCAATGCCCAGCCCCTGGTAGTCGCCGCCGATGACCAGCGCGCCGGGCGTACTGCTTGAGGATCTGGACTGGACGGATCGACCAATCTCGGTGGCGGTCATCAGGCAGCGTCCGCGCGGCGCGGGGCAAGATGATGAGGGTGCCGGGCGTCCTGAGCCTTGACCGTCTTGGTGATCGCGACGGAACCGAACCAGCTGCCAGCCACGAATCGCATCACCGGGCCGAACGAGCGGGCGGCGGGCGCCCCGAGGAAGTGCAGCCGGGGCACCGAGGACTCCATGCCGCGCTTGAGTACGGGATAGCCGTCGACACATCGGACTTGTCCGGCCAGGTTGCTATCGAGGAACGGATACCTGTGGATGTCGACGTCGTAGCCGGTCGCGAACAGCAGGTGGTCAATCCGACGGGTGGAGCCATCGGAGAGGGTCAGATCGAGCATGTCGTGGCTCGGGACGACTTTCTCGACGACTACGCCGGCGGTGATCGGTACCCCGGTCATTCGCGGCTTGAGCCATGACGCACCAGCCGGTCGGATCGCGCGCGCAGCGATCACGTCGAAGAATGGGCGGGGGAAGCGACGGAAGACCTCGGGTGTCGCGACGAGGCGCGAGATGCCGATCGGGCCGACGTCCGTGGGTGCGTAGAACACGGGTGCGAATCTCCCAAGGCCATCGATCAGACCGTCACCATGGAGCCAGAAGACTTGTCGTTGCCTGGCCAGCACCTCGACATCGGCGCCGCCTTCGTGCAGGAGGGCGGCGGACTCCAATGCGCTCTGTCCCGCGCCGATGATCGTGACGCGCTTGCCGCGGAACCGCTCGTAGTCGCCGTGGTCGGCCACGTGGGAGGCGAGCTCGTTCGGCAGTTCGCGCAACATGGCTGGGCGTCGGGTGAACTCGGCGATGCCAGTGGCCACCAGGGCGCGAGAGGCCCTCAGGTGAGTTCCGTCATCGAAGCTGAGCAGGAATCCACGGCCGTGGCGTTCGAGCCCGACGACGTGCCTACGGATGACGTCGGGAGCGACTTGGCGTTGATACCACTGGCCGTAGTCGATGAATGTCTCGAGCGACAGATGTCGTTCGACCACTGCTTGGGTGGAAACGGTGTAGCCCTCCATCGACAGGGGGCCAGTGACGTCACCGATCGATGATCCGTTGCGGCGCGAGCGCATCCACAACCCCTGCGGCATGGTGTTCCAGAACGCCATCGGTTCACCGATGACACACACTTCATGGCCGGCGTTGCGCAGGTGCGCGGTCGCCCCCAGACCATGGGGACCAGCCCCGATCACCGCAATTTCCGTATCGTCCATTGCTGACTCCATCTGACAGTGAGGACTCGTCCTCAAGGCGCCTCAAGGTGGATTCGAACCGATAGTAGGCAGGTCCAGCGAGGTGTCTGAATCCGACTATCGGACCATCTTTTTGTGCGAAAGCTCCGGTGAGGGCACTTTCGGCGCATTGGTGACGGCGTGCGATGTCAGGGATTTTTGCGCGCGATGCCGGCGTCTTCAGGTTCGCGACCAGGGCGTCTCAGCGTCGAGGGCAGTGCAGAGCGCCATGAACGCCTGAGTGGAGGTGGCGTCCCACTGGGAGCACAAGGCCCTGGTTTCGACAACGCGCCGCGAGGGTAGATGTGTCGCACGACCTTGCCGAGACCGCAAGGGTGGCAACGTGTGACCGAGGAGCTGATGAGGCGTGGCTGTCCTCGAACACACATTGGCCGACTTTGGCGGGCTCACAGTCCTGTACGACGCCGAAGTCCTTCGCCCGCGACCTTGGACGATCGCCCAGTCAACATGGTCTGCGGAGATCTTGCGGTCGGCACCTGATGGACCGGTGCTCGAGCTGTGCGCTGGCGTCGGGCACATCGGCTTGGCCGCAGTGGCAGACGGTCGACGCGCGCTGGTGCTCGCGGATCTCAATCCTGCGGCGTGTGCGCTAGCTCAGCGCAACGCTGACGCAGCCCTGATGGGGCAGCGGGTGGACGTTCGCGAGGGTCGCATGGAAACCGTGCTCGACGCCGACGAGCGGTTTCCGCTGATCATCGCCGATCCGCCCTGGGTGCCGTCGGCTGGCATCGCAGAGTTCCCGGAGGATCCGTCGATCGCAATCGACGGGGGGATTGATGGACTCGACCTGGCGCGTACGTGTTGCTCTCTCATCGACAATCACCTGGCCGATGGGGGGTCGGCTGTGGTGCAGCTGGGCTCGATTCATCAACTCGAGACGATAGCGGAGTACCTCGAGAACGAGCTCGAATCGACTCTTCGGGTGGTCGAGGTCCGCACGTACGACCGGGGGATCCTCGCCCAGCTGTGTCGCCAGGTCAACTCTGCAGGATGACCTTGTGGGTGCCGTCGCACCACGGCTGCGATCCCGACTTGCCGCAGCGGCAGACAGCGCTCACCGGCCGCGTCGTCGCGTGGAGCGTGCCGTCGGGGCCCTCGACGAGATGATCGCCTCGCAGGAGCATCGGGCCGTTGGGACACAGGATGACGTCAGGGTGCTCGATGCCGGTCATGCTGCCCACGTCTTGAGCATTCGATGGGCGAACCGGTCCTCGAGATCAAGGCAGGTGAAGGCGCCGAAGAGGATGTCATCACGCAAGGCCGGCACTTCGTCGGCGAACGAGCCGCAGATCGTACGTACGGCCAGCTGCTCGTGCACTGCATCAGCCTCCACGTGCTCGAGGTAGTAGTCGATCATCGCCTGCGGGAGGCCGAGCCGAGCAAAGCCCTGAGCCAAGCGACGTGAGGGGATGCTGCTCGTGACCTCGAAGGCCGCCAGGTGGCCCAGTGCCGCTCCACGAAGCCGGCGGTTGAGGCCGAACAGAGACATTGCGTTGTTCTCCTCAAGCACCTCTGCAGGGACGTCGTCGATGTACGCGCCGTACTCAGGCCGCAGCCCGCACTCGTCGAGCCCGCGCGCGAACAGCTCGGCGTGCAGCCGGTTCGGGTCGCCGCATCCGTACTCATCAAACTGAAGCTCCATCAGTGCGGCCTTCGGACGAGGCTCCAAGCGGGGCACGACCCACGCGGTGGGATCAGACTCCTTGAGGTGATAGATGGAGCGCATCCGCAAGAGTTCCAAGGCCTGTTCGTGGTCGGCATCCTGCCGAATGTACGCGGCAAGCGACGGACCATCGTGAGCGGAGACGAATGAGAAGAACGCTTCAGCGAAGTCGCCGTCAGCACCCCTTGCAACGCGGCGGTCTCGCAGAGTCTGCTCGAACCCGGTCTCCAGCGAGCGGCGCAGCTCGATGAGGTCGGGTTGCCACTCAAGGCCGTCGTCGACGTCGTCGAAGCCGCGATAGTGCATCTCGTACAAGGCCCAGAGTGTGATGTGGAGGTCGGCGTCGTCGTCAGCAAGGGTGCTGAGGACTGCCCGCCACGACGTCGTTGGTCGCCGCATGGACTCGAAGACGACCTCACTGAGCGATCCGCGACCCTTGGGAATCAGCATCTGGAATCGGTATCCTCAAGCGCCTGCCATTCACCCCGGCAGTCGAAGAATCCTTGGTGATCGTCGCACGATTCAGCTGTCGGACGGTCAGAAATGATCTGGGCGTGCATGGAAGGTCCTCTGCGTCGATGCCGCGTCCGCCGTTGCTTGACAGGTGATGACGACGTACCCCGACTCGCCGCGGTCAACCGCCGGATCGCTCAAGTGTCGGACTTGCTCAGTGACTCGTAGGCTTCGGAGGTGAAAGCCTTCAGATGCCGTGTGTGCGACGCCGCGCTCTACTTCGAGAACTACCTGTGCACAACCTGCGGAACGTCCCAAGGCTTCTCCCGCGACGAAAGGTCGATCGTTCCCCTCACCGCCGAGGGCGGTTATGTCGACGCCACGGGCGCACGATGGACCGTCTGCGCCAACGCCGGCATTGCGGGTTGTACGTGGCTTGCCGCGGAGGGCAACCAGCTGTGCTTCTCGTGCTCGCTCACCCGTACTCGGCCTCACCACGACGACGCAGTCGGGATGACCCAGTACGTGGTGGCAGAGCGCGCCAAGCGTCATGTCATTGTCGAGCTCGATACGTTGGGCTTTCCGATCAATCCGCGCAGTGAGGACAACCCGACGGGCTTGGCCTTCGACCTTTTGTCCAGCGTTGCCGAGAACGTGATCATCGGTCACGACAACGGCCTGATCACGATTGATGTGGCCGAGAGCGACATTGCGCATCGCGAGAAGGTGAGAGCCAAGCTTGACGAGCCTTACCGCACGATGCTCGGTCATTTCCGGCACGAGCTCGGCCACTACTTCGAGACCGTCCTGGTGCAGGGGGATGTGCTCGAACGAGCCCGTGACCTGTTCGGCGACGAGACCAAGGACTACCAAGCGGAGATCGATCGACATTACTCGGAGGGGCCGCCAGATGGATGGGAGTCGAGCTACATCAGCACGTACGCGACGATGCATCCGTACGAGGACTTCGCCGAGACGTTCGCCCACTATCTGCACATCAACGAGACGATCGACAACGCCCGCCAGTTCGGACTGATGAATGCAGCACCGGCAACGTCGTTCACGACGTTCCGAGATGTGGTCATCGGACTGTGGATCCCGCTGAGCATCGCCCTGAACCAGATCAATCGGGGAATGGGCAGGGAGCGGCTCTACCCGTTCGTCATACCGAACGCGGTGATCGACAAGCTCGAATTCGTGGCGTCCATACGACCCGACACGAGACGCTGATTGCCGCGCTGACTGACCCCGTGCTCATTGGTCGGTGCCCGGGGTCGCCTCATGGTGGCGCCGACCGTGCGTGCGCCGATCTTCCTTCATCTCCGCCTCGAAGAGGTGTGGCCTGCCGTCCACGAGATCAGCGCGGGCCGCTAGTTCGTGCTCCTTGAATGGAGCGTAGTAGTTCGCGTCATATTCTTCGACGACCTGGAATGACCATCTGCCCTCAAGGATGTTGCGTCCCACGAGGTCGTCCTCGATGTGGCTGGCAACTGCGCTGTGTCCGGCGTCGCGCAAGAGATCGACCGCGTTGCCAAGCTTGAGATCAGCCTCGCCACACCGGCGATGAAACGCGTACAGGAGACCACGCGCCTCCTCGACGACCTCTAGCGCCTCACTCAATTTGCCAAGGGCTTCGACCGTGGCGTCATCAACACCCTCTGGTCGAACGTGCTGGTCAGCCGGTTGCTCGCTCACCGGGATACTTCCTCGTACGTACGCAACAAGTGGGCTCTTCGCATGGCAGGCATCTACCCCAATGACGGACTTGTCACACCCACCTACTTCCCATCCGGTTCGGGACACCCTCAGGTGAGTCAGAGCTCGCCTCCGGGGTAGTGCTGCCAAGAGGGTCACGGTTGAAACCACAGCTGCGGCACTTGAGGAGAGCGGTGTGGGGGTCGCGTGACTAGAGCGTGGCCCCCGCCGTGGTGGATTCGCGGCATCAGGATCATGACCCGGAGATTGCGCGGGCGATGTGACACCCGATAACTGGTTGCGCGCCGCCCAGTCGGGTACACGTTGGGACATGCACATCACGTCCAGCTCCAGCGCGACTCCATCCTTGTGGCTCGACGGCGCCGAACCAGTTGCCCACGAGCCACTTCCTGTTGACGATCAGCTGGACGACATCGTGGTCGGTGCCGGCATCACTGGCCTGACGACCGTGCTCCTGCTTGTTCGTGCGGGTCGCCGAGTCGCGGTACTAGAAGCGGGGGTGGTGGGCTCGCTCGCAAGCGGAAACACGACGGCCAAAGTCTCTTTGCTTCAGGGCACCAAGATCTCGCGGATGCTGACCTATCAGTCGGAGCATGTCGTCCGCGCCTATGTCGAGGGCAATCGCGAAGGCCAGAGCTGGATGCTGCGCTTTTGTGAAGAGCACGGTGTGCCAGTCCAGGTGAGGGATGCGATCACATACGCGTCGTCCATCGATCAGCGTGACGCGCTGGATCGCGAACTTCGGGCAACCCAGTCTGTTGGCCTGCAGACGCACGCGGTGACCGAGTTGGATGTTCCGTTTCCTCAATATGGGGGAGTTGTCCTGCCGGACCAGGCCCAGCTAGATCCGCTGGATCTGCTGGTCGCACTTGCCGCCCAGATTCGAGCACACGGTGGCTCGATCCATCAAGGAAGACGTGTCACCAACGTTTCTTGGACGGGGCGGCGTACGGTCACCCTCGACGACGGGACAACCCTGACGGCCGAGCATGTGGTGCTTGCCACCGGTTCACCGATCCTCGATCGCGGCCTCTACTTCGCCAAGCTCGAGCCTTTGCGCTCGTACGCACTGGCCTTCGACATCGCCGACGAGCACATTCCTGACGGCATGTTCCTGTCTGCCGGTTCCCCCAGCAGGTCGGTACGCGATGCGCCACTCACTGGAGGTCGACGCAAGCTGGTGGTGGGTGGCAATGGCCACGGGGTCGGGCGCACGTCATCTGAGCGTGCCAAAGTTGACGAGCTTCGGCAGTGGACCGCCGAGCACTTTCCGGGCGTCGTCGAGACGCACGCATGGTCGGCGCAGGACTACCGGTCGCATGACTCGTTCCCCTACGTCGGCGCACTCCCTCGAGGCGGTGGCCATATCTTCATGGCAACAGGATTCGACAAGTGGGGCATGGCATCGGGAGTCATGGCTGCCCGCAGCATCTCGGCTCAGATTCTCGGCAGCCCTCCAAGCTGGCAGAAGCCAATGAGCCGACGAATCACCCGTCCGGCAGGAGTCGCGCACGGTGCGCTGATGAATGCCAAGGTCGGCGTTGCAGCCGCTCGCTCCGCCGCGGCGGCCGAGCTCGCCCCATCACCTCTGGAATCGGAGGAGGGCGAGGGTGCGGTTGGGCGCGTCGGAGTGCTCCCCGTGGGCAGTTCGACGATTGACGGGTCATCGTGTGCTGTGCGAGCGATCTGCACACACCTCGGCGGCGTTCTCGTGTGGAACGACAACGAGCGCACCTTCGACTGTCCACTTCACGGATCTCGCTTCGCCGCTGACGGTGAAGTCATCGAGGGCCCCGCGGTTCAGAACCTGCGAAAGATCCGTGACTAACCGTTTTGCATAAGTTTGGCGAGGCTGGGTCCTCGCGGATCCGGATACGGTTGAGTCACCGCCTGAGCAGCAGACGGTAACGGTCCTTCTGATCGGTACGACATGTCCCTCGACGTCCTCGGCCACCCACCCCACTGGTCACTGGAGATCTTCCGCCTGGCGAGTCACCACCGTCAGCAGCAATCTCTGCGAGCGTTCGAGCGAGCTGCCTTGCCCGGGGTGCACGCCCTCGGCGTCATTCGGGACGCTGAGTGGTTCATCATTGTCGATGCGGCGTCACTCGCGGAGGCCCTGCGATCACGCCAGCTCATTTCAACCATCGACCCATCCGCCACCCGTATGCACTCAGCGGGTCAGCGGCGCCGACGAGAGTTCCCCAGGTTGGTTTGACTCTGCTGCTCGCGAAGTGCCGTAGCTTTCACAGAATTTTCAGGATTTCAGATATTGAAAGTCGTTTGCGTCCGATCTATAACACTGTCTAAAGAGTCAGCTCGGACTCGCATTCTGAAAGGAGATCTGACCATGAACGCGATGACATTTGATCCTTTCGGCGACCTCGATCGCCTCAGGGACGTGCTCCGGACGGGCGCCCGCGCCGTACCGGTGGACCTCGTCAGGGATGGAGACAGGTACTTGCTCAACGCCGACCTCCCGGGCGTGGATCCCGGATCGATCGACATCGACCTGGATGGCAATCTGTTGACCATTCGTGCCGAGCGCACCCAGGCCATGCACGAGGGAGCCAAGTGGATCGCCCAGGAACGCCGCGGAGGCAGCTACTATCGCCAGTTCGCCCTTGGCGACGGCATCGACACTGAGTCGATCTCGGCAACCTATGAGAACGGCGTGCTTTCCCTGCTGATCCCGATCAGTGAAAGGGCCAAGCCCCGCAAGATCCAGATTGTCGGATCGGACACCCAGGAGTCCATCTCCGTGTAGTGGGCGCGGTTGAGGCGTGGCGGACCCGTGGCTTACCCAGTCACTCGGTCCGCCCGCTTCCTGGCACGACGGGTGGGGGAGCCACTAGGCGAAGGCGACGTCTTTTGCCGCGGCAACGCTTGCTCGGCGACCGGGACCATCGTGGTACTGCCAGTAGAGATTGGTGTGTGCGATGACTTTGTCGGGGGTCGGCGCTCCGTAGGTGGTCCGATCACCGGTCGTATGGGCATCGCTCACGAGAGTGACGTCGTAGCCGCGGGTGAACGCGCCGTGGATCGTCGACCGGATGCAGGCGTCGGTCTCCGCACCGGCAACGACCACGTGGCCGATTCCAAGCTCTGAGAGGACCTGCTCGAAGTTGGTTCCCTCGAACGAGTCGCCGTACGACTTGTGAATCACAGGCTCAGATTCATTGAGCTCAAGTTCGGAGACGTAATCCCACTCCTTCGATCCCACGGGCATGTCGTCGCCGTTGTGTTGCACCCAGACGACGGGGATGCTCTCTGCGCGAGCCCTGTCGACAAGCGCGCTGACCCGTCCGATCACCACCTCGCGATTGTGCGCCTCGGCGACAACGCCGTTCTGGACGTCGATCACCACGAGTGCGGTGTTGGGTCGGTTCTGCAGCGTGCTCATTGCGGTCTCCTCAGTGCTGGCGTCCTGTGCCTCCACGCTATTCCGCGGCACCGACATATCGCAGGAGTGGGTGTCAGTTCTTCTGCAGCAGCTTCGCCGCCTGCTCAACCTTGTCCCCGTACTTGCCAGCGAGTGCGTCCTTGCGAATCTGGTCGCGCTTGGCCTTGCGCTCGTCGCCAGAAGGCATCGCCTTGAGCTCCTTCAGGTCGGCCCGCAGCTCGTCGGGGAGAAGCGCAAGAAAAGCTGCTCTCCGGTCAGAACGCCGGTCGACTCGTTTCTCGACCTTGGCGCCGTACTCGCCGGCCTTGGCGTTCGCGCGGACCTTCTTCACGGCGTCGATCCGGGCCTGCCCGTCCAGAGCCCTTGCCGCTTTCAGGTCCGCCCGCAGCTGAGCCCGGTTGGAGTCCGAGTCGGCCGCACCCGAGTCGCCTGATGCGAGCTCGGAGTTGAGCGTCGTGGCGGTCTGTCCAACTGTCGCTGTCGCGGGGGACGAGCTCAGCCACAGCGCCGAGACGAGGGCGGCGGCGACCGCGAACACGATGCCGGAGATCCAAAGCCGTTGCCCGACCACGGTCTTCAATGTGGATGTTGTCATCGATCCATTCCTTCACAGTCCTGGTCGGGAAGCTCCGACGAATCCACCATTGCGACGGAGAGCAAAGGGAACGTCAGGCCGATGTTTGAGGATCGTAAGGATCGTCAGAAGAATCCCGTCCTGGTCCTGCCGGTCCTGTTTGATGGGGGAATGGAGAGTGCGCCGGCCAAGGGACTGATCCTCGTGATTGAGGACGAGTCGTCGATCGCCGATCTTTTGCGTATCTACTTGTCGCGCGCTGGCTACGGTGTGCACGTCGAACGCGACGGCGGACTGGGTCTTGCGCAGGTACGCACCCTTCGTCCGGCCGCGATCGTCCTTGACGTCGGACTGCCCACGCTTGACGGCATCGAGGTGTGCCGAAGACTCCGCGCCCAGGAGGACTGGACCCCGATCATCTTCGTCACAGCACGTGACGATGAGGTCGACCGCGTACTCGGCCTCGAGCTCGGGGCGGACGACTATGTCACCAAGCCGTTCTCGCCGCGAGAGCTCGTGGCCCGCGTGGCGACAGTGCTCAGGCGAAGCAGCGGCGCCGCAGGCAACGTCGCGCTCGAGAGCGGTCGCGTACGCCTGGAGCCGGCGAGCCGTACCGTGAAGGTCGATGGACGCGATGTCTCACTGACTGCGACGGAGTTTGATCTGTTGGCCGCATTGATGCGTCGACGGGGGATGGTCTTCACGCGTGAGCAGCTGCTGTCCACTGTCTGGGGTGCCGCCGCATATGGAGGAAGTCGTACGGTCGATGTCCACGTGGCGCAGGTTCGCGCCAAGCTCGGCGACGCATCGCCCATCCGCACCCACCGCGGTGTTGGCTACTCGGCAGGTCAGCCATGAGGACGGTGCCGTTGTCGCGACGGATCCTGCTCGTCACGTTGGCCGGCGGTTTGGTCGTTGCGTTCGTGGCGTTCTTGCTTTCAGTCCCAGTCGTACGCGATGTCGCTCACGATCAGGACAGGGCGCAGCTGGTCCGCTCGATCGAGACGTTCTCGGCCAAGCCGGCAGAGACGGCAAGGCTGCTCGCGCAGGAGCAGAAGGTCGTGGGTGCGGACGATCGCCGTTACGCCGTCATCCGCCGCGACGGTCAGGCCACGGGCACTGCTGCGAACGATCTCACTGCCGATCAGATCAACACGTTGACGACGACGGGGACGCTTTCAACCTCCGCCACGATTGACGGTCGAGAAGTCCTGATCGAGGGGAGGACGACACGCCGTGGCTTCAGCGCGGTTGCCGTGCAGCCGGTCGGAGATGTTGGCGAGGCGACCGCGGCCCTGCGGCGACGTCTCCTGCTGGCCCTTCTGCTGGGGCTCGCCGCTGCGGGCACCCTCGGACTCGTGTTGTCCCGTGCCCTCAATCGATCGGTGGCTGATGCAGCAAGTGCCGCGCGACGTCTGGCAGCTGGGGAGCGAGGCGTTCCGATTGCACCGACTTCGGTTCGGGAGATCGCCGACATGCGTGCGGCGATTACGGCTCTCGACGCAGCACTGGTCGGAAGCGAAGGCAGGCAGCGCGAGTTCTTGTTGTCGGTCTCTCACGAGATCCGTACACCCCTGACAGCACTTCGTGGGTATGCCGAGGCGCTCGCGGACGGCGCCATCGCGCCTGACGACATGCGTTCGACCGGTCAAACACTGATCGACGAGACCGTCAGACTCGATCGGTTCGTCGGCGACCTGCTTGAGCTTGCCCGGCTTGAGGCGGACGATTTCAGCATCGAGTCTGTCGATGTCTCGCTCGATCGGTTGATGCACGATCTGCACGGGGTGTGGCGGGCGACCTGCGATCGCGAGGGCATTTCGCTGCGAACCATGGGCGCTGGAGCCACGGTCCACACCGACCCGATGCGTCTGCGGCAGCTACTCGACGGACTGGTGGAGAACGCGATCCGAGCCACTCCACCGGGCGGCGAGGTCACCGTCCGGACAAGCGTCTTCGCGACTGAGGTGGTGATTGAGGTCGAGGATGCGGGGCCGGGACTCGACCAGGCGGACATGATCGCTGCATTCGACCGGGGCACCCTGCACGCCAAGTACCGCGACCTCCGTAGTGTCGGCACCGGACTCGGGCTGTCGATCGCCCACCGGCTGGCCACTCGTATGAGAGTCCGACTCGAGGTGTGTGCAGCCCCGCACGGCGGAGCGGTGTTCAGCGTTCACCTGCCGATAGGCTGACGTACGTGGTCTACCGCGCCTTCTTCGACGCCGTGTTCAGCTCCATGGATCCCGAGAAGGCGCACGAACGTGGCTTCGCCGCGATCAAGGTTGGCCGCTTCGCGACCCAGGTGGCGCTGCGCAAGACGGACGCACCCCGGACCGTGATGGGCATCGAGTTCCCCAATGCATTCGGGCTCGCCGCAGGCTTCGACAAGAACGCCAGGGCGGTTCCCGGACTACTGGCGTTGGGCTTCGGACACGTCGAGATCGGCACTGTCACAGCTCGTCCGCAGTCGGGCAACCCCAAGCCTCGGCTCTTTCGACTCGTCGATGACAAGGCGATCGTCAATCGGATGGGATTCAACAACGACGGGGCGGCTGTCGTCGCCGCGAGGCTCCACAGACTCCGCCAGAAGTCGGGCAAGGACGTCGTCATCGGCGTCAACATCGGCAAGACCAAGGCCGTCGAACCCGCCGAGGCGATCGCTGACTATGTCGAGAGCGCGAGACTGCTCGCTCCGTACGCGAGCTATCTCGTCGTCAACGTCTCCTCGCCCAACACTCCGGGTCTGCGTGACCTGCAGGCTGTCGATGAGCTGCGACCGTTGCTCACGGCCGTCAAGGAGGTGTGCGAGCGGTCGCTCGGCGGCCGGGTGCCGCTCGTCGTCAAGATTGCCCCCGACCTCGCCGATGACGACGTCGATGCAGTCGCCGACCTCGCTCTGGAGCTCGGTCTTGACGGCATCAGCGCCACCAACACCACGATCGCCAGGCCCGAGTCGATGCTCACCGATCGCCAGACGATCGATGCCGCAGGCGCGGGTGGGTTGTCTGGGCCCGTGCTCGCCGATCGTGCGACCGAAGTGCTCGTACGGCTGCGGGAGCGCGTCGGGGATTGCCTCTCGATCATCTCCGTCGGCGGTGTCACTACGCCCGAAGACGTACGCGCGCGACTCGATGCGGGAGCGGATCTGGTGCAGGGATACACGGGGTTCATCTATGAGGGACCGCTCTGGCCCTCGCGCCTTGCCGCAGCGTCCAAACCTGCCTGACGCAGGCGTGGACCCGATTTCGAAATCGTGGCACTTGCCGTGTATCTTGGGACGTCGGCTTGCCCCTTTAGCTCAGTCGGTAGAGCGTTTCCATGGTAAGGAAAAGGTCTTCGGTTCGATTCCGTAAAGGGGCTCTGGGACTCGGCGCACCAATGAGTCCTTCGGACACGGGGTGACCCGTGCCCGCGGCGGGGTAGCTCAGGTGGTTAGAGCACACGGCTCATAATCGTGGTGTCGCGGGTTCGAGTCCCGCCCCCGCTACCGCAACACTCAGGACCCGCAAGACTCAGTACTCGCAAGACGTGCAAGACCCGCAGCATCATCGATACTCTGCTTGATCAACACAGAAGAGGCACCCCCGTGGCCAGCAAGAGCTCAGACGTTCGTCCCAAGATCACCTTGGCCTGCACCGAGTGCAAGGAACGCAACTACATCACCAAGAAGAACCGTCGCAACGATCCCGATCGTCTCGACCTCAAGAAGTTCTGCCCGCGCTGCAAGGCTCACCAGCTGCACCGCGAGACCCGCTGACACCTTCTGCATGCACGAAGGCTCCCACGGCGATTGCCGGTGGGAGCCTTCGTCACGTTTGAGCACGATGTGACTGCTAGCGTTTCACGAATGGATTTGGCCGACCTGACGACGTTGCGCCTCGGTGGTCCGGCCAAGGCCGTACTCGAAGCCACGACCGAGGCAGAGCTGATCGATGCCGTACGAGTTGCTGACGAGGCGGCCGACCCCATGCTGCTGGTTGCCGGCGGGAGCAACCTCGTGGTCGCTGATGAGGGATTCGACGGCACCGTCATCCGCGTACTGACCCGCGGCATCTCGGTCGACTCAGATGCCTGCAGCGGCGCGATGGTGACGGTGGCCGCTGGTGAGCCATGGGACGACGTTGTCGCTCGTGCCGTCGACGAGGAGTGGGTCGGGGTCGAAGCCCTCTCCGGCATTCCCGGCTCCACTGGAGCGACACCGATCCAGAACGTCGGCGCCTACGGCCAGGAGGTCTCACAGACCATCGCGACGGTCCGCGCGTATGACAGGTTCGAACGCGCCATCCGCGCGTTCGCCGCCGCCGACTGCGGATTCACCTATCGGTCGAGCCGGTTCAAGCTCGAACCGCAGCGGTATGTCGTGCTCTCGGTTGACTTTCAGCTCGCACTCGGTGATCTCGGTGCGCCCATCGCGTACGCGGAGCTTGCCGAGGTGCTGGGAGTACACGTCGGCGAACGTGCGAAAGCCGTCGATCTACGTAATGCGGTGCTCGCTCTGCGCCGGAGCAAGGGCATGGTGCTCGACGCTGACGATCACGACACCTGGAGCGCCGGGTCGTTCTTCACCAATCCGATTCTCACGGCGCTGGAGTCGACGTCACTGCCGGAAGCCGCTCCGAGATTCGAGCAGCCTGACGGCACGATCAAGACCAGCGCCGCCTGGCTGATTGACCATGCAGGGTTCGGCAAGGGTTATGGATCCGGCAACGTCACGCTGTCGACCAAGCACGCGCTTGCACTGACGAACCGTGGAGGCGCGACGACAGCAGAGCTGATTGCCCTGGCCCGCAAGGTCCGCGACGGAGTGCAAGAGGCATACGGCATCGCGCTTGTCAACGAACCGGTTCTCGTCGGCTGCGAGCTCTGATCTCAGTAGCCTCTCAGTAGCCGGTGTTGTTGGTGATCTCGACCGCGGTCCCCACTGAGAACAAGCCAATGAGCACGAAGGCGACCGCAAGGACGAGCACACCAAGTATCAGCAACATGGTGCCGATGATTCCAAGGATGCGCCCGGCGCTCACCTCACTCTCACCGCTGAAGGCGGTGGGGTTGGCCCGGATTTCCTTGATTGCCTTGTTGCCCATGACCCAGGCAAAAGGTGCAAGGACACCGCACAGCACCACGCCGAGGATCCCCAACACCAGCACGGTCGTCGCCTGCGGGTGCTTCGGCGGCGGGAACCCCATCGGTGGTTGGTATCCGCCGGGCAGTGGAGGCATGTCAGTCATGGCATCAGTTCCACTGGTCAGAGCGCCCCGATGAGGCTGTAGTCGCTGTAGGCGTCGTCCCAGAAGTTGTCGACCGACAGCGCGAGGACGATGAAACCGATGATCACGACGACGCCGAGTATCAGCAGCACCGTACCGATGATGCCCATCACCTTGCCGGCCATCGCCTCGCTTCGGCCGCCCTGCCCGGGGTTGGCGTCGATCTCCTTGACGGCTTTCGCCCCGATCCACCATGCGAATGGGGCAACGAATGCCGTGACGCAGAACATGATTCCCGTGAGTCCGATGATGCCGAGCACCATCGCGAGGACCGCCTGCGGATGCTTCGGCGGCGCATAGACGGGCTGGTAGCCATATGCGCCGGGTTGTGGGTGCTGACCGGGTGGCGGGTATTGACCTTGGGGCGGGTATGCGCTCGAAGCCGGGGGATAACCCGGAACCTGTCCCGGGTTGGGTGGCGGTGTTTGCTGCGGCTCATCGGTCATGGCGCACACCTTCCCACATACGGTTTCAGCTGCCGTAGCCACCCTCGAAGGTCACAAGGAGAGCCAACGAGGCAACGACAACAGCGCTGATCACGATGGCAAGCGCCAGCAAAGCAGTCCCGATGATTCCGCAGACCATGCCGGTCGTCGCGTCGCCTCGACCAGTCCAGTGGGTCGGGGCCCGGTCGATCTCGCGACGTGCGCAGACGCCGTAGTACCAAGCGAAGGGGCACAGCAGCACGGGCACGATGAGGACGAAGAATCCAATCAGACCGATCAGGCCGAGGACCATCGAACGCCGAGCCATCGGGTGCTGAGGCAGCGGGTGAAGCCACGCGCCAGCGGTCATGCCGCATCCGATGTGAGCCATGCGTCAATGCCGGCCAGTGCGCGGGTCACGATCTCGGCTGGAGCGTACGAGCTCTGGATCGACATCCGTGCGAGCTCGGCGAGCTCCGCGTCGTCGAAGTCCTGCGCGGCACGCAGCACGGCGTACTGTCCCGCGAGCTTCGACCCGAACAGAAGCGGATCGTCTGACCCCAGGGCGACGTTGATGCCGGCGGCGACAAGCTTGCGTACCGGGACTTCCTCGAACGTGCTGAACACCCCGAGCGAGACGTTCGACGTCGGACACACCTCAAGCGCGACGCCAGCGGTCGCCAAGCGTTCAAGCAGCGTGTCGTTCTCAGCGGATCGGACACCGTGGCCGATGCGGTGGGGGTGGAGATGGTCGAGGCACTCGACGACGTGCCGTGCGCCGAGCAGCTCGCCGGCATGTGGCAGGAGTGCCAGGCCGGCGCGCTCAGCGATGGCAAACGCCCGGGCAAAATCCGGTGTGCTGCCGCGCCGCTCGTCATTGGAGAGGCCGAACCCCAGGACACCGCGACCTGCGTACTGCGCGGCCAGGCGAGCGAGCGTACGAGCATCCAGCGGGTGTCGGGTGCGGTTGGCCGCGACGACGACCCCCATGCCGATGCCAGCCTGTGATGCTGCATCGCGCACCGCGTCGATCACGAGGTCGGTGAACGCGGTGACACCTCCGAACTTCGCGCCATAACCGGATGGGTCGACCTGAATCTCGGTCCAGACCGATCCGTCAGCCGCGTCGTCGATTGCAGCCTCGAGGACGAGCCGGCGTACGTCTTCCTCAGTGCGCAGCACCGAGCGCGCCAGGTCGTAGAGCCGCTGGAACCGGAACCAGCCCTTCTCGTCTGTGGCGACCAGCTGCGGTGGCCACTCCTCGACCAGTGAGGCCGGCAGCCGAATGCCGTCACGCTCGGCCAGCTCCAGCAGAGTCGAGTGCCGCATCGATCCGGTGAAGTGGAGGTGCAGGTGCGCCTTCGGGAGGCGAG
>CAZWZC010000018.1:0-33958 GCA_964638755.1 uncultured Aeromicrobium sp.
ACCTGCGTCTTATCGGCTCCCCTTTGTTGTCAACCCGTGGTTTGGGGTGCCTTTCGCGGCGGGGTCTTCCTGAGCGTTCTGGACGGTTGTAGCGTCTGTTGTGCGGGTCCGGGAAGTGGCTGATCCGAAGTGTCGATGTGCGGGGGCAGGTCGACCGCGCTGGATTCTTGAGACGCCCCGCAGTGCCCTCCCGGACCCGTGCCAGCGTCATCGGGGGCGGTGGCCAGAGCGGCTCGTTCGGCATCGGCGAGGAGCTGTCGATAGATGGCGTCGGAGATCCTGCGCTTGAGGCAGCGCAGCGCCTCGAGCTTGGTCTTGCCGGCGGAGAGCTTGCGCCGATAGTAGGCCCGGCCGTCGGTGTCGAGGCGGATCTGGCTGATCGCGGCGATGTGGATCATGTGGTTCATCCGCCGGTTCCCGGCCCGCGACAGCCGGTGCCGGTTCTGCTCACCGGAGGAGGCGTCCAGGGGTGCGGTGCCGTTCCAGGACGCGAACCTGTTGCGGTCGGCGAACCGGGCGATGTCGCCGACATCGGCCAACGTCCGGGCAGCGACCACAGGTCCGACGCCGTACAAGTCCATCAGCTGTGACCCGCGGGCTTTGACCAAGACCTTGAGTTCGGCAGTGGTCTTCTTCATTTTCTTCTCGACCGCGATCAGATCGGCGAGTTCGTCGGCCGCGATCTGGCGGCGGGTCTTCCCAGCGATGTCGCGAGGGCGCACCGACTCGAGGATTGCCTTGGCCTGCGGGGCGGTGAGGTCTTTCTTGGCCGTGCCGGGGACCAGTTCTGCCAGCAGCCGTTGGAGGCGGTTCACGGTCTGGACCCGCAGCCGGGTGAGCTCCTCGCGGCGGTCGCACAGCATCCGCAACGCTTCGAGCTCACCGTCGTGGCGCAGCACTCGCAGGGTCTTCGTCCGCACTGCGACGATAGCGATGGAGTGCGCGTCGCGGGCGTCGGTCTTGCGGTTGTGGCCGGTGTCGAACAGCCGCACCCTGGCGGCGAGCTTGGCTGGCACGTCCACGACGTGCTCGCCGGCTTCGAGCAGACGTTGCGCCAAGGGGCGGCCGGCGCCGTTGGATCCCTCGATCGCCCAGGTCCGGTCGGGCCAGTTCTTCGCGTAGGTTCGCATCGCGACATACCCGGCCTGGTCGGTGGGGAAGCGGCCAGACCCCAGCAGCTTCTCGTGTCGGTCGACGACCTCGATGGTGGCCGACAGTTTGTGGGGATCGACCCCGATGATCACTTTCGTCATAGCGTTCTCCTGCCTGAGTCGTACCGATAGGGACGACGAGGTGGGCAGTGCTACTACGAGCTGGGCAGTCCCCTTTCGAGCCACGCCTCGTCACGGTGCCCGACGGACTGCAGACCGATAGAGAGCCACACCAACACTTGGTGGGCAGCCGCGTGGAGAGCCTCCCGCCGGACACCTGGACCGAGTCTGGCCAGACGCCGGTCCTGCCGCAATCGTCTAGTAGCCGCCTGTAGGTGACACGGTTTGCCGGATCTGTTCAGGCGGCTCGGGAATGGGTACGTTTCACATATGGCAGAAGACTCAGGCGCGAAACGCGAGCATGGCGATGGACCGGACGGCCAGGACGACCAAGACCCATTGCGCGGCTCCCGCACCAGTGGCTTCTGGGCCGCCATCGTCGGGCTGGGTGTCATTCTTGTGCTGCTCGTCGTCTTCATCGCACAAAACACCCGGACGACCACCGTCTCCTTCCTTGTCTGGGACGGCCAAGTCCCAGTGGCAGTTGCCCTCTTGATCGCTGCTGTTGCCGGACTGTTCTTGGCTGGCCTCGCGGGGATGCTACGCATACTCCAGCTACGCAGAAGGGTGCACCGCGCGCGTCGCTGATCTCAAGTGAGCCTGCCGTCGTCGAGCCGACCCGCGGAGCGAGGTTGAGCGACGCTCTTGCTCGGTGCGACCCGTCGTGCTGATTTGGCCGACGGCATCGAGGTGGCCGACCCCGACGGCAACGAGTTCGGCCTGCGCGCAGGTGAGCCTCGTTTCGCCCAGTGATCTTGGTGAGTGTGGCCTGATGGCGTCGTCGGTGTGCACGTCGATGCATGCGGTGCGGGGGTACTTCCGGTTTGCGCACATCGACGGGCTCATCGTTTCCGATCCTGCCGTCTATGCCCGCCTGCCCAAGATCTACAGCGACGAGTCCCGAACCCAGGGTTTGGACCGGTTGGAGCTAATCCGGTTCCTGCAGGTCGCGCAGACGATCACGGTTCATCACGGTGCTCTTGCCTACCTGCTGGGTATCAACGCGCTGCGAGCATCGGAGGCTGCTGCGGTGCGGATCGAGGACTTCGCCGAAACCCTTCGCAAGAGGCAACCTCGACCGCCACGGTGTCCACTTCCTCACCGCCTACGTCGCCGGCGTCTGACCCGCTCTGGCGCGGGCGAACATCGACGGCTTGGCTTTCGATATTCAAACAGATATCATCGAGGTATGGCTGGTAGGACAATTATTGCTAGGGCGCGTCGCGACAGTGGGCTGTCGCAGCGCGATCTCGCGCGTCGTTCGGGGACCTCTCAACCCACCTTGTCGACCTATGAGCGGGGCGGTAAGTCTCCGACGCTCGCGGTGGTCGAAAGGATCGTCTGCGCCAGCGGTTTCGACCTGGGCCTGACCCCACGGATCGAGTTCACCACCCATGCAGGTTCGCGCGGTGAACCCTATGTAGTGCCGACCATGCTGTGGCGTCTTGACCTAACTGATGCGTTCGCTGCCGTTGTGCTCCCAAGCCACCTCCACTGGTCAGGCCCATCACGTACCTACCGCCTCACCGACCGACTGGATCGCGCCCGGGTTTATGAAATCGTGCTGCGCGAGGGCTCCGAGTCCGACCTGCTGACCTACGTCGATGGGGGACTGCTGGTCGACCTGTGGGACGACCTCGTGCTCCCGTCCGCGCTGCGTTCGGCGTGGGCGCCGCTGATATCCCGTTACCGGGCAGCTTCCGCGTGAGCGGGCAAGGCGCCGAGCGTCTCAGCCAGTTCCAACTCGACCTTGCCTCGGCCTTCTTTGCCCTGCCCGAATCCATCGGGTTCCTGCTGGCAGGCGGAGGCGCGCTGATCGCCCAAGGACTTGTGAACCGCGAGACTGACGATCTGGACTTCTTCGCCGATCGGGCTGCCGGTGACGTCGCCACCGCCAGCGATGCACTCATAGGCGCTGCTGCCAACGCGGCTGGATCGTTGACGTCATACGTACCGGTCCCGAATTCCGCCGTCTCGAGATCACCCGACCCACGAGCATTCTTGACCAAACCGAGGTCGTGTACGTCGACCTAGCAGTGGACAGCCCACCGACCGCAGAACCGATGATCACGATCGCTGGTCCCGCGTTCGCACCGTACGAGCTCGCGATCCGCAAAACTGGGGCACTGTTCGGCCGAGCTGAGCCGCGTGACTTCACCGACGTCTACGCCCTGCACCAGCAGTTCGACCGTGCCGAGATTCTGCGCGACGCCGCTGACGCCGACACCGGATTCGATCTGGAGGTGTTCGTCCAGATGTTGCGCTCCCACCGGCGACTGAGTGACGAGGACTTTCCCGAGACGACCGCGCCGATCGAGGAACTTCGGGCCTACTTCGATGCCTGGGCCGACCAACTCGCGCAGACAACTGATTAGCCAATGCCGAGCGGGTCCCATGACGGGCCAAGAACCGGCGTCAATTTGCCGCGATCTCTGAGGCCGACTCAGTGGTTTTGTGGCGAATAGGGTTCATCGAGTCGTGCAGGGCCGGACGCACCGCCGGCAGACCTTTCGATCTCCGCAATCTCCCGGCGTACGTTGGCCCTTATCTGGGCTCGTCTGCTTTCGCCGTCAGGATCCGTGAACTTCGGTAACCTCGCGGCGAGTTGCAGCCAGACCCAGAAGCACACCGCGATCGATGCGGCCGCCCCGAAAGCAATTCTTTGGGGCTCTGACGCCAACGTGTATTCCCCGAACAGCGCCCCGATCAGCACGTAACCCGCGACCATCGTCGCCGCGAAGCCCATCGCGAAAAATATCTCGCCCCGCACCCACCGAGCCCATGGCGCTGTACCGCTACGGTCAATACTCCAGCCGCTCGCGGCCGCGAGTCCGATTGCGAGCTCCAGACCGTCAAAGTCATCCCGTGACCAAACGCTGGGACTGAGCAGAAGAAAGGCCGCTAGCATCGTGCCGCACCGAACGAGCACGCCAGTCGCAAGCCTCGCCCACATGTGCACAACGCCAATCTATCGGTCCGCTACGCCCGGCACGGAGGAAAGACAGCGGCCGCCTTCCGATTACCAAGGCGTCGCTCGCCCGCAGACCTGCACCAATTTGCCACGACTTCCCGGTCCAGGGCCGACCTGCGGCGGTGAGTTGACTGGCATGGCGACAACCTAGGCTGGAACCTCTCGCGCGCTGCCACCCCTAGGGTGAGCCCATGAGTCTCTACGCCAGGCCGTCCTTCCGGAGAGTCGGTCCGGCGAGCATCATCGTGCTGGTGGCGGGGATGGCGGCGCTTTGGGTGACTTTTCGGCCTACCGGGCTCACGACTGGGAACTACCTGGGCCAGCTCGCTGGGGTCGAGGCGATCCTGTTGATGTCGATCGCGCTCATACTCATCAGCACATTGCCGTGGGTGGAGGCGTACTTCGATGGCATCGATCGCGCTGCGATCTGGCACCGGCGCTGCGCGATCGCGGGAATCGTACTGCTGGTTCCGCACATCATGCTGTCCCATCGTGGAGGACCTCTAGCTGCATCGTGGGCCGGTCCGGCCGGCCTGATCGCGACCATCGGCCTCGCGACGTTGATCGCGTGGGCGATCCTTCCGCGATGGCGCACCGTCGTGCCCTCCCCGGGCCGGCGCATCATCGAGGCGATCCACGAATGGCCGCCGGCACGCGTGGTCGCACGCCTGGTGGGCGATTACGAGATCTGGCGCTTGGTGCACCGCACCACTGGCTTGTTTGTTGCCATAGGTTTCGCACATGGAATCGCCGATGCAACAGCATTCGACGGGGCCCCGGTGTTGCGGTGGTCCTACGTCGTGGTCGGCGGCATCGGCCTCGTCTTCTACGCCTACCGGGAGCTACTCGCTCGACGTGGCCACGGCCTGCGGGACTACCAGGTCAGCACCGTTGAGGTCGTGGGGCAAGGAATGACCGAGGTCTCTTTGCGCCCCCTTGGCCGCCCCCTGCGGTACGTGCCTGGCCAGTTCGCGATGCTGCACCTTGAGACGAAGACCGGGTGGCACCGGCACCCGTTCACCCTGACCAGTAGTCCGACCAGCTCCGCGGTGACTGTCACGATCAAGGCCCTGGGCGACTACACGTCTAGCGTGTCCGACTCAGTGAAGCCGGGCATGCCCGCCGTGCTCAGCGGTCCGCACGGTCGCTTCACCCACGCGAAGGGAAAGTCGCACCAGATCTGGGTCGCCGGCGGCGTCGGAGTCACTCCGTTTCTGAGCTGGCTACGGTCCCTCGAAGAGTTCCCCGTCTCGGGGCGGGTCGACTTTTTCTACTCTGTCGCCGGCGACGCCCCCCACCTGGACGAGATCCGCGAGATCACCACGACACACCCCTGCTTGCAGCTCCACGTCGTCGACACGACTGTGGCTGGACGCCTGACCGCAGAACAGACGCTGATCGCATCCAGGCCAACCGACACCGCGTCAGCGCCGGCGGACCCCACCTCAGTGTCGGTGTTCATGTGCGGACCCGAACCAATGGTCCAATCCCTAAGCGCCGGCTTCCGAGACGCAGGCATACCCGCAAACTCGATACACCGGGAATACTTCGACTGGCGATAGCGCCCCCAAACCTCCGCCGCGTCGCGCTGCGAGACGCGCGTCATACCGGAGCGGGCCTAGGGACCGGCCGGGACCATGTCTTCGGTGTCGGCGACGTCGGGTCGCCAGGGCTCGTGCGCGTGCGCGAGCCACACCTCCCGGGGTTCGAGCGCGCGGATTCGCCGCTGTCCTTCGGTGCGCGGTTCGTCCAGCTCACCGAACCACACCGCTGCATCGCCACAGATGACGACTGGACCTCCGGCTGTCTCGACCACCACGACCTGTGTCCCGGGTGTGTGACCTGGCGCTGGGAGGAGCCGAATGCCGGGAAGAAGGTCGAGTTCCCCTTCGACAGGCACATAACGCAAGCCGGGAGCGTCGACCCACTCGCGAATGGTGTAGGCGTCTTCGCTGAGGGCGTCGTCAAGCTCTCGACGCTGTACGTAGATCGGCTTGCCTGCGAAGAGGTGGTTGCCGCCGCAATGGTCGGCGTGAAGGTGCGTGTTGACGACCAAGTCGATGCTGGCGACGTCGAACTTCTGTTCGCTCAGGGGATGGAGGAGGGGATCGAAGGCGGCCACCGCCAACGGGTGCAGCTCCGTCATACCGGTGTCGACTAGTACCCGAGCGTCGGGATGGTCGACGAGGTGCACGTATACAGGCATCACCCCGCCCTCGACGTGCAAGTCGGCCACGAGGATCGGCGTGATGGTGATGGCGGCGGAGACGCTCATCCGTCCTGGGTTTCGGGGGCGACGCCCGTAGCGAGCCCACGGCTGAGTGTCGTGATGATGATGGCCGCTGCCAAGAGGTGAGTCGCGACGAGAGCCAACTTTGTGGCAGAGTCGTCCGGCAGCGCAATCGGAGGGACGAGCGACATCGCGGTAGCGACAGCGGTCACGACAAGGAACCGTCGGCGAGCGCGAAGAAATCGTGCCATCAGGACTCCCACGGCGGCCCCGACCAGGGTCCAGAGCGCGAAAGCAGCGATCGGAATGGCGGCCGCGTCGACCTTGAGACTGACGCTATTTGCGCGGGCTATGGCAGCCATCGACGTGGTGCCGACGGCCGCGGCCGCACCAGCCAGGGCGCCGCGTCGAACGAGAGCCAGTGTGCTCGGTTGGCCGGACTGGATGTCCGTTTCGTGATGCCGCGGTTGCGAGATGGTCACTGGGGTGTTCCTTCAGTTGCGTGTGCCGCGTTGAGGTGCCTGGTGAGGTTTTCGAGCCAGGGCGTCTGTTCGTCGGGGCCGAACGGGACCTCGCCCCAGCCGGCCACCATTTCGGCGAAGTACTCGTTCTCCCAGTCCGCTCCGCTCCCGTATGAACTCGAAACAACGCGAAGTATGCAACTGCCGCCGGACGCTGCTTCGAGCAGGAACTCTGTGGCGATCGGGGAGATCAACGCCAGCTCTTCGTCGGTGACCTCGTGTCCGGCGGTGTCGGCCACCCACTCGCGCATCTCCTCGGTCATCGGCCACGGCTCCTCGTACGCAAACCGACGATTCGGCGTGTAGTCGGTGACGACGCCCGTCGACCGGAGCCCACCGTGATCGAACGACACCTCACCATCGATCCGAGGGTCCAGTCGGGTTGGCACCATCCAGGCCGAGATGCCAGCGGCAGTCGCTATCGCCTCCCACACCTGCTCCGGGGTCGCAGACACCTCAAAGGTGGACTCCGCCCGGTGCTCGACGCGGTCAGGTAGGTCTGAATTGGTCACGAGGGCTCCTCAGGTCGGGGATAGGACGAAACGGTCAGACGATGGGGACGCCCGTCGTCGTGGTGATATCTAGCGGCCAGCGCTGCGATCGCCGATTGAAGTTCGGAGGCGAAAGCGGCGCGATCTTCAGGGGACCGGAACCCGATCACCGTGTCGACAGTCAGAGTTGGCAGTCGCGTTCCCGCGACGCCGCTCGCGATCGACCCGACCTCGGACACGTTTCGCGCGTTCACCGCGATCAGGTAGGCGGCGGACAGCTGGTCGGCGACCTGCTTGGGGTCGGCCGCGGAGTCCTGCAGGACGTCCGGAGACACGACGAGATGGCGTGCCGAACGCTGTACGTAGCGCTCGATGATGCCGCCCCAAGTGCGTTCTCCGGCCGGCTCCACGAGACCGTGCGCCTCCAGCGCCTTGAGGTGATAGTTCACCTTCTGGCGAGTCAGACCGACCGTCGCTGCGATAGAGGCTGCTGACCCTGGCTCGGCCAGAGCGTCGAGGATCGAGGCCCTGATGGGGTCAAGTGCCACCTCGACGACGGCAGCGTCCTTGAGTACTCGTATGTCGTCCACAGGCTCAACGTAGGCCTTGACGGGAAAAATTGTCAAGGCCCGTACGGGTGGACCGTCTTTAGAAGGTGGCCGCTGTCTCCTCCCCGGAGTGAGGCCCTGACCTGCGGTGCTGCGGGGCATCGGCTTTCGTACCGATAGCATTCGTGTCGCTGAACCCCACCATCTCTAGGAGAACTCATGGCCAGCTCGGGCAAAGAACCCGCGAAGAAAGCCGCCGTCAAGAAGCCGGCTGACGACTCGACATGGAAGGCCTCTGAAGAGTCGAAGGCGAAAGCCAAGAAGACTCGCCTGTTCGCCGTGCTCCTTTGGGTGCTCGGGATCGCGATCGAGATCGGTGCGATCTTCGGTCTGCTGCTGAACAAGTCGATCCTCACGGAGAAGGCAACCGTCGACGCCAAAGGCGTGTTGGTCACCGACAGCGCGTTCCCGACGTGGGCGTTCGCGCTGCTGATCGGGCTGCTGGTACTCGACGCGATCTTGGTCATCGTCGGCTCGCAACTGTGGAAGAAGGCCAACAAGCTTGACCCGGCCTCTGAGAATGACAAGGTGAAGTTCTTCATCCAGAGCCAGCTTGGCGCCTTGATCCCGATCATCGCGTTCCTGCCGATCATCATCCTGATCTTCCTCAACAAGGACATGGGCAAGACGCAGAAGGGCGTCGCGGGTGCTGTCGGTATCGTGGTCGCTCTGATCGCTGTTGTCGCGGGCATCGACTTCAACCCGGCGTCGGTCGAGAAGTACACGGCGGAGAAGCAGGCTGTGATCCAGCTCCTCGGCGAGGACAAGGTCTACTACGCAGGCGGTGGCGAGGTCTACCACGTATGTGGCGATGTCTCGGACCTCAACGACAGCACGGTCGAGAACGGTACGACGGCAGATGCCGTCGCTGCAGGCAAGCCGCGTCTGACGCTGAAGCTCGGATCGGAGCTCGAGAAGTGCGGTCGCGCCGTTCCCAACAACCTCGATGAGATCGTTGCCGCGATCCGTGAGGTCCAGCAGGGCAACGCCACCGAGCAGGTGCTCCCGTCGCCGGACTGGACGGGTGTGAAGAACGCGCCGACCGGTGGCGATCTCGATTCGCTCAAGGACGCGATCAACGAGGTGAAGGACGCCGCCTGAGTCTTCGCCGCTTCAACCAGCCCGCCAGGTTTCAACGGTCAAATTCGCACCGTTGGGACCTGGCGGGAGTATTTTCAGGACATGGACAACATTTCGATCGTTGGCATCATCGTTGCGGCCATCGCTTTCTTCTTCCTGGGCGCCGCTTGGTACACGTTCCTGTTCGGCAAGCCATGGCGCGCCGAGCTCGGGATCTCCGAAGCAGACGCTGCTGGCGCGAAGCCCAACCCGCTGCTGTTCTTGAATTCGCTGGTCATGGGCCTTATCATCGCGGCGACACTGGCAAAGCTCATCAGCGAGTCGAGCATCGGGTACGGCCTCAAGGTGGGCCTCGGGGTGGGCGCCGGCATCGGGGCTGCGCTCATGGCGCAGAACTACGCGTACGAGCAGAAGTCGCTCAAGTTCTGGGCGATGAACGCGGGCTACGTGATCATCGGCCTCGGCGTCATGGGCACCATCATCGGAGCGTTCCAAGCGGCCTAGGTAGATGCCGGGCAGACTGTGGGTACTCGAACTACGGTTGCTGAATGAACGAATCAGAGACGTCAGACCTGCTGCAGAAGCTCGTCGAGGGCAGCGAACTGCAGGTGGAACTGCTGACGGCAATTAGCGCCAAGTTGGACGACCTGAACCTCGGTATCGCAACGGTTGCAGATGGTGTCATGCAATGATCTGCGGTTTCGTGTAACGCAACCGAGCCGTTTTGGCCGCCTTCTTGGCCGATTGGGCTGCCGTGTGCATGTCCGAAAGCCGCTGGTTTGTGTCGGTCGGGGCACGCATGATGGACGTATGCACACCGACCACGAACGCTGCTATCGAGCGGTCCAGTCACGCGACGCACGGTTCGACGGCGTCTTCTACACGGGTGTGAAGACGACAGGCATCTATTGCCGACCGTCGTGCCCTGCGGTGACGCCGAAGCCTCAGAATGTCACGTTCTACGCCTCCGCTGCGGCAGCTCAGGACGCAGGATTTCGAGCCTGCCGCCGGTGCCGCCCTGACACGACACCCGGTTCGCCGGAGTGGAATGTACGCGCTGACGCCATCGGTCGAGCCATGCGCCTCATCGGCGACGGTGTGGTCGAGCGCGAGGGTGTCGAAGGACTCGCCAGCCGCCTCGGCTACAGCCAGCGCCACGTCACCCGCATGCTCACCCAGGAGCTGGGCGCGGGACCGCTCGCGCTGGCCCGCAGCAACCGCTCGCATGCCGCACGTGTACTCATTGAGACCACCGACATGCCGATGTCCGACATCGCGTTTGCCGCGGGATTCGCCTCGATCCGACAGTTCAACGACTCGGTGCGCCACTCGTACGCACTTTCGCCCACCGAGATGAGGGGGAGGCGTCGCGGCACGCCCACCGGCCGCGTCACCGTTCGGCTCGCCGTACGCCAGCCGTTCCACGCAGAAGCGCTGATCGACTTTCTCGCCGCACACATCCTGCCCGGCGTCGAGACGATTCGCGATCGAACGTACGCCCGAGTCCTGCGGCTGCCGCACGGACTCGGCGTCATGGCGCTGACACTTCACGACGATCGCGTCGACTGCGAGCTGGAGCTTGCCGACCTCCGCGACACAGCCGTTGCGATCGGCCGCGCCAGGCGCATGCTTGATCTCGACGCTGACCCGGTGTCAATCGACACCGTGCTCGGCGCAGACCCGGCACTCCGTGATCTGGTGGCCGCGGCACCGGGGCTGCGCGTGCCGTCGCACGTCGACGGATTCGAAGTCGCGGTACGCACGATCGTCGGACAGCAGGTCTCGGTTGCGGGTGCCAACACCGTGCTTGGTCGTCACGTCCCGACCAGGGGCACACCGGTCGACTTCGCGTTGGCCGAGTCGTTCGGTCTCACTCACGCGTTTCCCAAGGCCGAAGCCTTCGCCGAAGCCGACCCCGCAACGATGGGTATGCCGCAGTCCCGGGCTCGTACGATCATCGACCTGTCGCAGGCCGTCGCTGACGGCAAGCTCGAGCTCGACCCGGGAGTGGATCGCGAGGCCGTGCGTGAGCAGCTCCTCAGCATGCGCGGTATCGGACCCTGGACCGCCGACTACATCGCCATGCGTGCACTGGCAAACCCCGACATCCTGCTGACCACCGATCTCGTGCTCAAGCGCGAGCTCGAGCGCCGCGGCATCACCGCCGGCGACACCGAGCGATGGCGCCCGTGGCGCTCCTACGCCGGCATGCACCTCTGGAGAGCCACCTCTGCATACGAAAGGACACAAACATGAGCACACGCTGGATGGAATCACCGATCGGCGGTCTGCGCATCCACGCGATGGCCGGGCTGGTCACGGCGATCGACTTCGGTGCGAGCAAACCGCGCAGGGAGCGCACGCCCGACTCACTGCTCGACGAGGCCGAAGCGCAGCTCACGGCGTACTTCAACGGCGAGCTCAAGGACTTCAACCTGCCACTTGCAAGCGAGGGTTCTGAGTTCCAGAAGAAGGTGTGGGGCGAGTTGCGCCGCATCCCGTACGGGGAGACCGCGAGCTACGGCGACATCGCCCGGCGACTCGGCTACGAGCCGGTCATCTCGCGAGCTGTGGGCGCAGCGAACGGCGCCAACCCGATCCCCATCATCGTTCCGTGCCACCGCGTCATCGGCGCCGACGGATCGCTGACCGGTTATGCCGGGGGCCTTGAACGCAAGAAGGCGCTCCTCGACTGGAAACGCCGGGATTGTTCTGAACCAGATCGGGTGCATGATGAGCTGATGACTGCACATGGCACCAAGGGCGACCCGTGGCAGCTGACCACCGCTCCCGGGTCGTCGACGTATGAGATGTACCGCGATGACGACGCTGATCCGCCTCTGCTGGTGTGCCAGGTCGGATCCACCCGACTGACCTACCTTGCACGCGCGATCGATGACCTGCACGCTTGGCTGCAGGAGCAGGGCGATTGGGTCCCTCTCGGGGCAGCCGACGAGAAGAAGGCGGCCGCCGACGGCACCGTCGAAGCCTGGGGACGGGCGACGGACAATCCGGTCGAAGGTTGGTATGGCCAACGCAACGGCTATCGGGGCCGGTTCGGTATGTATCTCCCGCCGCTGCTTGAGGCACTCGGGCTTGCTGAGCTGACCCACGATGCACGCAACAACTCGATGCGAGCCATCTGAGTCAAGAGTCGCTGCAGGCGGCTTTCAGGCGGTGCGGCAGAGTGTTTGGCTGAGACGCTCGGCTGCTGCGACGACGGCGGGGGCGTGCATACGACCGGGCTGGCGGGTGAGGCGTTCGAGCGGTCCCGAGACCGACACTGCCGCGACGACCTTGCCGGAGGGGGAGCGCACCGGCGCGGAGACTGAGCCGACACCCGTTTCGCGTTCGCCGACGCTCTGTGCCCACCCACGGCGGCGTACAGCCGACAGCTCGGCAGCCGAAAAGGTTGCCTTGAGCAGGCCCTTGTTCATCCGCTCGGGGTCTTCCCACGACAGCAGGATCTGCGCCGCGGAGCCGGCATTCATGGTCAGCTGACCGCCGACGGGGATCGAGTCCCGTAGACCGGTGGGGCGATCAGCGGCAGCAACGCACACGCGGAAGTCGCCCTGGCGACGGAACAGCTGAGCCGACTCGCCGGTGATGTCGCGCAGGCGGGCGAGTACTGGGCCGGCGGCGGCGAGCAGGCGGTCCTCGCCAGCAGCGGCGGCGAGCTCGCCAAGTCGCGGGCCGAGGATGAAGCGGCCCTGCATGTCACGGGCAACGAAACGGTGGTGCTCCAGTGCGACGGCCAGGCGGTGCGCGGTGGGGCGTGCGAGACCTGTGCTGGCCACCAAGCCAGCCAAGGTTGCGGGTCCTGGCTCGAGCGCGGCCAGAACAAGTGCGGCTTTGTCGAGGACCCCGACTCCGCTAGAGTTGTCCATGTCTTGATACTGCCGTATCGCATAGTGAGACGCAAGTCTGAGTTGTTGAGGAGAAACCGATGGGCAAGACACTTGCCGAGAAGATCTGGGACGAGCACGTCGTACGCAGCCATGAGGGCGAGCCCGACCTCCTGTACGTCGATCTTCACCTCATTCATGAGGTCACCAGCCCTCAGGCATTCGACGGTCTCCGCATCTCCGGCCGCACAGTTCGCCGCCCCGACCTGACGCTGGCCACCGAAGATCACAACATCCCGACGACCGACCTCGACAAGCCGATCGCCGACCTGGTGTCGCGCCTGCAGGTCGAGACCCTGCGCAAGAACTGCGAAGATTTCGGCGTCCGCCTTCACCCGATGGGCGACATTGACCAAGGCATCGTGCACGTCGTCGGCCCGCAGCTCGGCCTGACCCAGCCGGGCATGACGATCGTGTGCGGCGACTCGCACACCTCGACCCACGGTGCATTCGGCTCGATCGCCTTCGGCATCGGTACGTCCGAAGTCGAGCACGTGCTCGCCACCCAGTCGCTGTCGCAGGCCAAACCCAAGATGATGGCCGTCGAGGTCATCGGCGACCTGCCCGTCGGCTCCACCGCCAAGGACCTGATCCTCGCGCTCATCACGCAGGAGACCACTGGTGGCGGCCAGGGCTACATCGTCGAATATCGCGGTGACGCGATTCGGGCTCTGTCGATGGAAGCCCGCATGACGATCTGCAACATGTCGATCGAGTGGGGCGCCAAGGCCGGGCTCATTGCCCCGGACCAGGTGACATACGACTACCTCAAGGGCCGTCCGAGCGCGCCGACCGGCGACGACTGGGATGCCGCCGTGGCGCACTGGGACAGCCTGGTCACCGACGACGACGCCGAGTTCGACAAGGTCATCACGATCGACGCCTCGACCATCACGCCGTTCGTGACGTGGGGCACCAACCCGGGCCAGGGAGTGCCGCTGTCGGGCAACGTGCCTGACCCTGCCTCGTTCGAGGACGACAACGAGCGCATCGCCGCCGAGAACGCCCTCGTCTACATGGGTCTGACCGCCGGCACGCCGATGAAGGACATCAAGGTCGACACGGTGTTCATCGGCTCGTGCACTAACGGTCGCATTGAGGACCTTCGAGTCGCTGCAGGTCTGATCGAGGGTCACAAGGTCGCCGCCGACACCCGCATCCTCGTCGTACCCGGTTCCGTACGCGTAAGGCTGCAGGCCGAGCAGGAGGGCCTCGACGTCATATTCAAGGACGCCGGAGCCGAGTGGCGCGGCGCAGGTTGCTCGATGTGCCTCGGCATGAATCCCGACCAGCTGATGGTCGGTGAGCGCAGCGCGTCGACGTCCAACCGCAACTTCGAAGGCCGTCAGGGCAAGGGCGGCCGTACGCACCTCGTCTCACCCGATGTCGCCGTCGCAACCGGAATACTCGGACACCTCGCCGGTCCCGCAGATCTGGCAGAGCTCGCAAAGGCAGGCAGCTGACCATGGAAGAGTTCAACTCGCATACCGGGGTTGGCGCACCATTGCGTCGCAGCAACGTCGACACCGACCAGATCATCCCCGCGGTGTGGCTCAAGAAGGTCACCCGCGACGGTTTCGAAGAGGGACTGTTCTCCGCGTGGCGCAACGACCCTTCATTCGTGCTCAATCAGGACGCCTACAAGAACGCGACCGTGCTCGTGGCTGGCCCAGACTTCGGTACGGGTTCGTCGCGTGAGCACGCCGTGTGGGCGCTGCAGAACTATGGCTTCAAGGTCGTCATCTCGCCGCGCTTCGGTGACATCTTTCGCGGCAACTCCGGCAAGGCTGGACTGCTCGCGGCCCAGGTCGACGACAAGGTCGTGCAGCGTCTCTGGGACTACCTCGACGAGTTCCCAGGAGCGTCGATCACGGTCGATCTGGAGACCCGCACGGTCAAGGCCGGCGAAGGTGTCGACGCGATCGAGGACTCGTTCACGATCGACGACTACACCCGCTGGCGCCTGCTCGAGGGACTCGACGACGTCGGCATCACGCTGAGTCACGAGGCCGACATCAACGCGTACGAGGCCAAGCGCCCCAACTTTAAGCCCGCAACCCTCTAACCCCGCTGACGGGAGAGTTGCGGTCGGTGACGGGAGAGTTGCGGTCGCTGACGGGGGTTTCAAGTCTCCCCTCAGCCGCGGTAAGTCTCCCCTCAGCGTTGGTTCCAGATCTTGATGGCGGTGATGGTGGTGCCGTCGGATTCGATGAACACGCGCTGACCGACGCGGAGGTGTCGGATGTGCTCGGCAAGCGTCTCAGCACCGAAGTCCATCGGTATGCCTTCGTCGGTCAGGAGCTGTCCACATCGGGTCTCAGCGTCATAGCTGGAAACGGTGCCTTGCATGCCTTGACCCTAGTCGGGTGGACCCGGTTATAGGCTCGGCAACATGGAGAAGCGCTTCGTTCCGCGCACCACACGTGTTGTCAAGTTCATCCTGCGCCCGTGGTTCCTGCTGCTGACCAAGCGCGACTATCGCGGCGTTGAAAATCTGCCCGACGGCGGATTCGTCCTCGCGCCCAACCACCTGTCGCACCTCGATCCCTTCTTCATCTCGCTGTTCATGCTCGACAACAACATTGCGCCGCGATTCCTCGCCAAGGACACGATCATGGACGTCATGGGCATCGGCTGGATTCTGCGATCGGCCGAGCAGATCCCGGTCTACCGCAGTACCGAGGGCGCCGCCGAGTCGCTTCGGGCCGCCGTCGCCGCGGTCAACAACGACATGGTGATCACGATCTACCCCGAAGGCACGATCACGCGGGATCCGGCTGCCTGGCCGATGAGCGGTCGTACCGGCGCCGTTCGGGTGGCACTTGCCAGTGGCAAGCCGTTGATTCCCGTCATGCAGTGGGGTCCGCAAGCAGTGCTCTGGCCCTACACGAAGCGCCCCAAGCTGTTCCCCCGTAAGACGATCGTGGTGCGGGTCGGCAAGCCGATGGACCTCAGCGCATACGAGGGAAAACCGCTGACCGAAGAGCTCCTGCATGCAGCAACTGACGACCTGATGGACACCCTGACTGCCATGATGGCTGAAATACGGGGCGAACTGCCCTCAACACCGCGCATCGACGTGCACACCTTGAGCAAGCCCCGGAGCAACTACCAAGGGCCAAACCACGACAACCGATTGGACTCCTGACAATGGCGAAGACAGCAGTGATGGGTGCAGGGTCCTGGGGGACCGCCTTTGCTCTGGTGCTTGCCGACGCCGGCAACGACGTATGCCTGTGGGGTCGCCGCGAAGAACTCTGCGAGACGATCAACACAAAGCACGAGAACTCCGAATACCTTCCCGGCGTCGAGCTTCCCGACACTGTCACGGCAACGCACGATCCGGTCAAGGCGCTCGAGGGGGCAGAGATCGTCGTGCTCGCCGTCCCGTCGCAGCAGCTCCGCACCAACCTCGAGTCGTGGAGTGAGCACATTCCCGACGAAGCCGTCATGGTCAGCCTGATGAAGGGCGTCGAACTCGGCACGCACAAGCGCATGAGCGAGGTCATCGCCGAGATCACCGGCGCCGGTCCCGAGCGCATCGCCGTCGTGTCGGGCCCCAACCTCGCCAAGGAGATCGCCAACCGCGAGCCCGCTGCCAGCGTCGTCGCCTGTGAAGACCAAGCCGTCGCCGAACGCATCCAGAAGGCGTGCCACACCGCAGCGTTCCGCCCCTACTCAATGACCGACGTCGTCGGCTGCGAGCTTGCTGGCACGGCCAAGAACATCATCGGACTTGCCGTTGGCGTATGTGTGGGCCTCGGATATGGCGACAACACCAAGGCATCGGTGATCACCCGTGGTCTTGCCGAGACCGCACGCCTCGGCGTTGCGATCGGCGCGGATCCCACAACGTTCATGGGTCTTGCCGGAATGGGTGACCTTGTTGCCACCTGCTCCTCACCACTGTCACGCAACCGTACGTTCGGCGAGAAGCTCGGCACCGGCATGACCGTCGAGGAAGTCGCGGCGCAGACCAGCCAGGTCGCCGAGGGTGTGAAATCGTGCCAGTCGGTCAGCGAGCTCGCCGCGATGCACGGCGTCGAGATGCCGATCGTCGAGCACGTGGCCGCCCTGATCGCTGGCAAGACGACGCCTCACGAGCTGGTGTCCGCCCTCATCTCGAGGCAGGCCAAGCCCGAAAAGGTCTAGCTGGTGGCGGCGAGGACGTTCTGGATGTCGATCCAGAGGTCTTCGATGTCTTCGATGCCGACCGACAGGCGGATGAGGCCCTCGGGCACGGTCTCGGACTCGCCGATATGCCTCCGGCGGCGCTCCCACGTCGACTCGACGCCCCCGAGGCTCGTGGCGTACGTGATGATGTCACTCTGCTCGGTCATCTTCTGTGCAGCCGCAGGACCGCCGACGACCTCGAACGCAATGATCGTGCCGAATCCCGGATAACGCGACGAGCTGACATGGCGCGAGGCCGACAGCCGCTTGTGCAACTCCTTGGCATTGGCTTCCGCACGATCAAGTCGCACATGGAGCGTGCGGATGCCTCGAGCAGCGAGCCAGGTCTCCATCGCACCGGGAATCGCGCCAAGCGTCGAACGACGCTGCTCGATCGCCTGGTGTGCTCGGTCGCTGTTGGTGACGATCGCACCGAGCACGACGTCGCTGTGCCCTGACAGCAGCTTGGAGGCCGAGTGCACGACGAAGTCCGCGCCGAGCTCGAGTGGGCGCTGGCGCAGGGGAGTGGCGAACGTGTTGTCAACCGCGACTGCCGTTCCAGCATGAGCGGCGGCCCGGGTGACGGCTTCGATATCGGCTATCTGTAGTCCGGGGTTTGTCGGCGACTCAAGCCACACGAGTGCTGCGCTCTCGGATGCGTTGATGATCTCGGCGGTGTTGTCCATGTCGACCA
The DNA here is from genome assembly GCA_964638755.1 of uncultured Aeromicrobium sp. Lineage (GTDB taxonomy): Bacteria > Actinomycetota > Actinomycetes > Propionibacteriales > Nocardioidaceae > Aeromicrobium. The sequence continues at coordinate 17,945 of CAZWZC010000018.1, forward strand.
GACGTAGCTCGATCTGGCCGCGTCGCGCCCGCTCCTGCAGTTGGCTGACGGTGCCGTAATAGGCGCCACGCGGCGCGACCACGGCCGCCTTGGCAGGGACGAGATCAAATAGCGCTGTGCTGGCGGCGATGCCCGAGGAAAAGGCCAGAGCGCGGCCACCTTCGAGGGCTCCGAGCACCTGCTCGAACGAGTCCCACGTCGGATTGCCATGGCGTCCGTATTCGGACTGTCCACCGGGTACGAGGGCGCTCGCGAGGGTGATGGGCGCGTTGAGCGGGCCTCCGGGGATACGGTTTGGCCTCCCCGCTGCGACCGCAATGGTCGAGGGCGAGAGATCGGGTCCGTGCATGCGCCCCATTGTGACACTGACCGGTATCCTGCTCCGCAATGAGTCACTCGATGGACCCTTCAGTCGACAAGCCCCGCCTGGCAGTGATCTTTGGTGGGCGTTCAAGCGAACACGGCGTATCGTGCCTGACCGCTCGCGAGGTGCTGGCGGTGATCGATCGCGCCAAGTACGACGTACGGCCGATCGGGATCACCCGTGGCGGTGCGTGGGTCGTTGAGACCGCCGAGTGGCCCGAGCTCGAACCGCGCACACTACCGGCGGTTCGTGATGATCTGCCGCCGTTCCTGTGGGAGAGCCTGCTCGAAGTCGACGCCGCGTTCCCGCTGCTCCACGGACCGTGGGGTGAGGACGGCACCATCCAGGGGCTGCTCGAGATGGCAGACGTACGCTATGTCGGCGCCGGGGTGCTCGCCAGCGCCGTTGGCATGGACAAGCCGTTCACCAAGACGGTGTTCTCCGCGGCCGGACTGCCGCAGATTCCGTACGTGACGGTGCAGCCGTGGCAGTGGAGCGGCCAGCGAGACCGGGCGGTGGCTCGCATCAAGGCGCTGGGCCTGCCCGTGTTCGTGAAGCCCGCGCGTGCGGGTTCAAGCTCCGGCGTGATGATGGTCGACAGCTGGGGCGAGCTCGAAGGCGCGATCTCCAAGGCGCAGGACTTTGATCCCAAGGTCATCATCGAGGCGGCTGCGCGGGACAAGCGCGAGCTCGAGTGCGCGGTGATGCAGCAGCCGGACGGCTCGCCGATCGCCAGCGTCGTCGGCGAGATCACCGTTGCTGAGGAGTCCAGCCACGAGTTCTATGACTTCGAGGCGAAATATCTTGACGGCACCAGTGTCAACATCGTGCCGGCCGACATCACGACGACGCTGAGCGAGCGCATCCGCACGTACGCGGTGCAGGCGTTCGAGGCGATCGGGGCTGAGGGGCTGGCCCGCGTCGACTTCTTCGACACCGCCGACGGGCTGATCATCAACGAGATCAACACGATGCCGGGGTTCACGCCGTTCTCGATGTTCCCGCTGCTGTGGGAGGCCAGTGGTGTGCCGTATGCCGACCTCGTCGATCGCCTGATCCAGCTTGCACTGAACCGCGACACTGGCCTGCGTTGACCGTTGCCGAGCTCAGACGCAGGGCTTGACCACGGGATCGTGCTTCAAGACCGATGGCCCGACGTCGACGAGTGCGTCGGCGGCCGGATCGTAGTCAGAGGGCACCTCAACGCTGATGTAGAACCCACGTCCGATCGTGGTGAACAGGTAGCCGTCGGCAAGCTTTTCGGTGAACCAGCCCACACCGGCGACCATGTCGCAGCGCGATGTCGGTTTGAGGTTGTCGGGTGCGGTGACACCGCAGCGCAAGATGATCGCCGGATCGCCCCACGCCGTGGCCTTGGTGCCCTTCACGAGCACCTGCTTCTGTCCGGCGACCTCCTGCGCGCCGTCGGCATACAACGCTGCACAGTCGGCATCCGTGTTCGGCGTCGTGGGGTAGGTGTCGACCACGAGCCCTGAGCTGCACCCCGCGAGCAAAAGCAGCGCGGGAAGAAGGCGTTTCACGTGTCAGATGCGCACGATCGGGCACGTCAACGTACGCGTGATGCCCGGCACGCCCTGGACCTTGGTGACGACCATGGCGCCGAGCTCGTCGACGCTGGCGCCTTCGGCGCGAACGATCACGTCGTACGGACCGGTGACGTCCTCGGCCATCGTGACGCCGTCGATGTCTGCGATCGCCCGGGCGACGTCAGCGGCTTTGCCGACCTCAGTCTGGACGAGGATGTAGGCCTGAACAGCCATCATGAAACTCCTTCGTGTGGGCGAGACCAGTCACGTTATCTGATGGGCGACGCGCGCGACCCGCTACCTGCGCGACAATGCCCGTATGGACCCTGCCGCTCGAGACGAGCCGACCGTCGGCGAGGTCGGCGAGTTCGGGCTGATCGAGTTGATTCGCAAGGACCTCACCACCAGCAAGTTCGTCCTGATCGGTCCGGGCGACGACGCCGCACATGTGTCCACCACCGACGGCAAGTTCGTCGTCTCAACCGATCTGCTCGTCGAGGGACGGCATTTTCGCCGCGACTGGTCAAGTGCACACCATATCGTCCGCAAGGCCGCCGCCTGCAATCTGTCGGACATCAACGCGATGGGCGGTGTCGCCACGGCGTTGACGATCGGATTCGGCGCTCCTGCCGAGCTGCCGGTCTCGTGGGCCGTCGAGATGGTCAGTGGCTTCGAGGAGGAGTGCGCCAAGGTCGGCGCCCACATCGTCGGCGGCGATGTCACAGCGTCCGACACGATCATCTTGGCCGTGACAGCGATGGGTGATGCCGTGCGTCCGGTGCGACGCGATGGGGCTCTTCCGGGTGATGTTGTGGCCTATGCCGGTCAGCTCGGGCTTGCCGGTGCAGGGTTCGCTGCACTGAGTCGCGGATTCCGCTCGCCCAAGGCCGCAGTCGACGCGCACCGAGTACCAAGCCCGCCCTACGCTGCCGGGCCACAGGCGGCCAATGCAGGGGCGACCGCAATGACCGATGTCAGCGACGGGCTGCTCGCTGATCTGGGTCATATCGCCGATGCCAGCGGAGTCGCGATCAACATCGCGTCATCGACCTTCGCGATCCCTGAGCCTGTCCTCACGGTCGGTGAGGCACTCGGCACCGATGGAATGGTGTTCATCCTCACCGGTGGCGACGACTATGCGCTGGTGGCGACGTTCAGCTCCGAGACCACCTTGCCGAAAGGTTGGACCCAGATCGGCCTGGTTTCCGATGGCAGCGGGGTCAAGGTCGACGGCAAGCCATACGACGGACCGTCAGGCCACCAGCACTACCGCTGAGACCGGCTCACAGCAGGTAGCGGCGCTTCGACGGCATGCCGGGCTCGCCGTCGACGATGCTCTCAAGCGTGCCGCCGTTGGCCTCGATGACCTTGGCCGATGCGGTGTTGTCGTCGTCGCAGGTCACCAGTGCGGGATCGATCCCGTGCTCTCGGGCAATGATCAGCGATTGGCGCAGGATCTCCGTCGCATGGCCCTGTCGACGGAAGCGCGGACGCACTGCATAGCCGATGTGGCCGCCAAGGGTGCTGAGGAAGTCGTTCAGCTCGAAGCGGATCGACGTACGCCCGACGATGTCACCGTCCGCCACCGCGACCAGCTCGGCGTGCTTGACGAAACCGTCTGGCAGGTCGATACCGTCCTCCCAACCATGCACGAGCGACACGTACTCGCCCCACGGCAAGTCGGGACGGAACCGATAGGACCAGTGCCCCTCTTCGGCCCTGAACTCCTCGATTGCTGCCAGGATCTGGTGCTCGTCCTCACCCGTGATGCGCCGGAGCTGAAGGGTCAATCCTGGATCCTCGCGAACGGCTGTGCAGCTTCGAGCTCGTATGCGATCTCGAGCAGTGTCTGCTCGTCACCGTGATCGGCCGAGATGTGTACGCCAATCGGCATGTCCGCCGACGAGCGCCCAAGTGGTAGCGAGATCGCTGGTCCACCCGAAGCGTTGTTGAGGGGGGTGAACGCGGCGTACTGGATCAGGCGCTCGAACACGACTGGGAAGTCGACCGCAGGGGATAGGTGACCAAGCTCAGGTGTGACGTAGCCGAGGGTCGGAGACAAGATCAGGTCGACCTCGGCGAACGCTTCGTGGTAGCTCTGGGCTGACCGCTTGAGCCCCCGAATGGCCAACGGTGTACGCCAGGCGTTGCGCAGGAACGTCTTGGCAAGACCGCGAGTGAACGGATCCGTCAGCGTCTTGTCGAAGTCGGGGCCCATGACCAACTTGCCGAAGTGCTGCATCGAGAACGCGAGCATGGCCCAATAGTGCTTGAAGTCGTTCATGAACTTCTCGTCGACCGGCAGCGTGACCTCAGCGACGTCGTGGCCCAGCGAGGAGAGCAGAGCGGCCGTCTGCTCCACCGCCTTGCGGGTCTCGTCATCTGTGTCCACGCCGGTGACCGAGTCGAGGATCAACCCGATCCTGAGCCGACGATCCGACGGTCCCTCGACGAGTCTGAGCTCGCGCATTCCGACGGCCGGTTTGTGAGCCTGAGTTGCCGCCATGAAGTGAGCGGTGTCCCGTACGGACCGGGACACGACGCCGTTGGAGATGATGTCGACCGGCAGCGTTGCAGCCTCGGCCGCAGCTACGACGCGGCCGCGGGTCGGCTTGAGACCGACGAGTCCACAGGCAGCTGCGGGGATGCGGATCGAGCCACCTCCGTCGTTGGCGTGCGCGATGGGTACGACGCCGGCTGCAACGAGCGCAGCCGACCCGCCTGACGATGCGCCGGCGGAGTAGCCGGTGTTCCACGGATTGCGTGTCGGCGGAAGGGTGGCGTACTCCGTGGTGGCGTTGAAGCCGAACTCCGGCATCGTCGACTTGCCGAGCACCGTGAACCCGCCAGACACGAACTGGTCGGTGAACGGTGCGTTTGCAGTGGCGGCGCGCGACTTGACCGCCAACGACCCTTGGTCGGTGGTGAGCCCCTCGACCTCGGTGTTGTCCTTGACGAAGCTCGGCACTCCTGAGAACTGTCCAGGGCGGGGGTGCTCGGCCTGGTTCAGTGCGCGCTCGAAGTCGGGAACCTGAATGGCATTGAGGGCCGGGTTGACGGCCTCGGCGCGGGCTATTGCGGCCTCAGTGGCTTCGCGGGCGCTGATCGTGCCTGCGGCAATGGCAGCGGCGACTCCGACCGCGTCGAGCTCGCCGAGGGCGTCATCGGTGAAGGCGTGTATTCGGGAGTTTTTCTCGTTGGTCACGAGAAGACCCTAGACGGCGATTGGTTGAACCGCCGGGTCAGGTGGAAATGGCTATCGGCGAGCGACCTTGCCGGCCTTGAGGCACGACGTGCAGACGTTGAGGCGCTTCGGGGTGCCCTCGACCACAGCGCGTACACGCTGGATGTTGGGATCGAAACGACGCTTGGTGCGCCGGTGCGAGAAGGAAACGTTGTGGCCGAAGCCGGGCCCCTTGCCGCACACATCACAGACCGCAGCCACGGCGAACTCCTGTTGAATCAGATTGCTTGGACGTTTGTGGGTGCCTCGCGAGAATGCGTCCCGCAGACAACCGCTCAAGAATAGCCGATCACCCGACGCCGACGCGAATTGGTGAGGCTGAGGCCGTCCGCGGCCGAACGCCGAAACAGGTTGAGCGTGGCGCGCCGAAGGCGCCAGGAAGGTCGAAACTTCGTGAGGCGACTCCGCAACGCGAGCAGGGTCCACTCAGCGAAGGTCACACACCGATAGCCTCGCCCCATGGGCCTCACCCTCAATTCCACGGCGTTCCGTGCGTGGACGCAGTTGTGCGCCGAGGCCTTGTCGGTCACCCGGGCAGAGATTGATGCTCTGAACGTGTTCCCAGTGCCCGACGGTGACACGGGAACCAACGCCTATCTCACGTTCGTGTCGGGTGCGGATGCGGTCGGTGCTCTGCCACGTGGCACCGACCTGCCGGTACTCGTCAAGACGTATGTCGATGGCTTGCTCACTGGAGCCAAGGGCAACACCGGAGTGATCTTGTCGCAGCTCGTACGTGCATGCTTCTCAGATCTTGATCTTGCCGCCGAGGTGACGGCTGCTGATGTCGCGGCATCCTTCGTCGCGGCATCCGACGCGGCGTATGCGGCGGTCGGTGTTCCGGTCGAGGGCACGATTCTGTCGGTCGCTCGTGCCGGGGCTGTCGGCGCGACGGAGGCGGCAGACGCGGGCGTCGACGGCCGCACGGTGTTCGGCAAGGCCGCCCTCGCCGCCCGGATCGCGCTTGCAAGGACCCCCGAGCAGATGGAGCTCCTCGCTCGGGCCGGAGTCGTGGACGCCGGTGGCCGTGCGCTGGTCGTGGTCCTCGATGCCACCGAGCAGGCCCTGACCGGACGTGTGCCGGAGCGGGTCACCGCACCGATGCCCATTCCCGTGCTCACGCCCGGTGACGACCTGAGCGCCGACGGGCCGTCTTATGAGGTCATGTATCTCCTCGACGCAGACGGTGACGCGATCCCCGCCCTGAGAGCGAAGCTGCTGCCGCTCGGCGATTCGCTCGTCGTGGTTGGCGGCGATCGACTCTGGAACATCCACGTCCACGTCGATGATGTCGGCGCCGCCGTCGAGGCGGGGATCGCGGCTGGCCGGCCCTACCGCATCACCGTCACCCACTTCGCTGACCAGATCGCGCAGCGACCCAAGGCTGGTCGCGTCGTCATCGCGGCGACGACCGGCGCGGGCCTCACCGCGCTCTGCCAGGAAGCCGGTGCCCAGACCCTGGAGTTCACTCGGGACAACCCCCTCACGGTGGCTGCCATGACCGCCTCACTCAGCGATGCGGGCGCGGACGAGATCATCGTGCTGCCCAACAACTCGCGCCACCGCGGCCAGTTCGAGGCCGCAGCGCAGGCAGCCCGGCAGGACGGGATACGCGTCGCGGTCATCCCGACGACCGCGCAGGTTCAGGGGCTTGCTGCGCTGGCCGTGCACGACCCCGGACTTGGCTTTGACGAGGTGGTGGTGGCTATGTCCAGCGCAGCCGCGCATACGCAGCACGGTGCTGTCACGATCGCCACCGAGCCCGGTATGACGATGGTTGGACCCTGCGAGCCCGGCGACGTCCTCGGCGTCGTTGCGGGCGACTTCGCAGTGGTCGGGGACAACGTTCTCGAAGTCACGATCTCCGTGCTGGATCAGATCCTTTCGCCGGCCGGCGAGATGGTGACGGTGGTGCTTGGTGAGGGGGACTCCGAGGGTGTCGAGGCGCGGGTGACCGAATACCTGCGGCAGGAACGGCCCGAAGTAGATCTTGTGGTCTATGACGGGGGCCAGGAGAACTACCCGCTCTTCATCGCGGTCGAGTGATGGCTGACCTCTCGACCAAACTCGTCAACATTCTCGGCGACAAGACCGCCAAGCCCCTGTCGGCAGCGTTCGACATGTTGACCGTCGGTGACCTGCTTCGGCACTATCCGCGCCGCTACGCCGAGCTCGGCAAGCTCACGGATCTTTCCGAGCTTGAGGTCGGCCAGCATGTGACGATCATGGCTCGCATTGCTTCGGTCAAGAACTTTTCGTTTGGTGCAGGTGGTCGTCGCACGCGTACGGAGGTCGTCGTGACAGACGGCACCGGTCAGCTCACGCTTACGTTCTTTCAACAGGCTTGGCGACTCAAGTCGATGATCCCCGACTCGTTGGGTCTCGCGGCGGGCGTCGTCACGGAGTTCAATCGCAAGCTTCAGCTCACCCACCCTGACTGGGAGCCGATCGCTGAGTCCGACGATCCGACCGAGGCGAGCCGACTGAGCCGCGGGATCATCCCGATCTATCGAGCGACCGCCAAGATGGCAACTTGGAAGATTGAGCGCTGCGTCGCGATGTGCCTTGACGCGCTCGAGCCGATCGCCGATCCATTGCCCGTCGACGTGCGCGATTCGCAGGGATTCTTCGATCTGATGGGCTCATTCGAGGCGATCCATCGGCCGCGGAACGCAAGGGACTGGCAGGGCGCACGCGACCGGTTTCGATTCGAGGAGGCGTTCGTCGTGCAGACCGTGTTCGCCCGGCGGCGGCACGCCGTCGAGAACGAGCGGGCAAAGGCGCGCCCCGTCACCTCCGGCGGTCTGCGCGAGCGCTTTGAGAGGCAGTTGCCGTTCACGCTGACCGCTGGTCAGCGAGGAGTGCTCGACGAAATCGCCGCTGACCTGGAGAAGCCGCACCCCATGCACCGGTTGCTCCAGGGCGAAGTCGGATCCGGCAAGACGATCGTGGCGTTGCTGGCGATGCTGCAGGTGATCGACTCAGGCGGCCAGGCGGCTCTGCTCGCACCGACTGAGGTGCTGGCATCTCAGCACTACCGCGCGATCACGGCGCTGCTGGGCGATCTGGCACTCGGCCTTATGGGAGGGGTAGGCATGCTCGGCGGCGCCGAAGGGGCAACCCGCGTACGTCTCCTCACCGGCTCGATGGGCGCCAAGGGCCGCAACGAGACGCTCCTCGACGCTGCGTCGGGCGAGGCGGGCATCGTCGTTGGCACACATGCGCTGATCCAGGAGCACGTGCAGTTTGCCGAGCTGGGACTCCTTGTGGTCGACGAGCAGCATCGATTCGGAGTCGAGCAGCGATCGGCCCTGGTCGACCGAGCCGAGGTCACCCCGCACGTACTCGTCATGACTGCGACGCCGATCCCGCGAACGATTGCGATGAGCGTGTTCGGTGACCTCGAGGTCTCCACGCTGCGCGAGCTTCCGGCAGGGCGCCAGCCGATCCAGACGACCGTCGTGCCGGCCGAACGACGGTCGTGGCTCGACCGGGCGTGGGAGCGTGTGCGCGAGGAGGTCGCCAAGGGCCGCCAGGCGTACGTCGTGGTGTCCCGCATCGGCGAGGACGGTGAAACCAGTGACTCCAAGGAAACCCGATCGCTGATGGAACTCACCGATGAGCTCATCGCCGGTCCGCTGTACGGGCTGAAGGTTGGCAGTCTGCATGGACGGATGAGCTCTGACGACAAGGACTCGGCGATGAACGCGTTCGCCAACGGCTCCCTCGACGTGCTGGTCGCCACGACGGTCGTAGAGGTCGGCGTCGACGTACCCAATGCCACGGTCATGGTGATCATGGACGCCGATCGTTTCGGCATGTCGCAGCTGCATCAGCTGAGAGGCCGCGTCGGCCGAGGCAGCGAAGGTGGACTGTGCCTGCTGGTGACGGCCGCCGAAGATGGATCTCCGGCCCTGGAACGGCTCGATGCCGTCGCCGGCACCACAGACGGATTCGAGCTGTCGCGCCTCGATGTGGAGCTGCGCCGTGAGGGCGATGTGCTCGGCGCCCGCCAGTCCGGTGTTCGCTCCAGCCTGCGTCTTCTGTCGGTCGTGCGCGATGGCGAGGTCATCGACAAGGCACGGGCAGCCGCAGACATCGTCGTAGCTGCGGATCCGACTCTGTCGAGTCATCCCGCGTTGGCTGACGCTGTCGCTGACCTCGAGCGTTCCGAGCAGGCTGACTACCTGGAGCGCACATGACCCGGATCATTGCTGGCGCATTCGGTGGTCGTCGCATCGAGACTCCCAAGGGTGATGGCACCAGGCCGACGAGCGATCGAGTCCGCGAAGCGCTTTTTTCCTCGCTCGAGTCCGAGCTCGGTGACTTCGACGACGTGCACGTGCTCGACCTGTTCGCTGGCTCTGGTGCGTTGGGGTTGGAGTCCTTGTCACGCGGCGCAATCAGCGCCACGTTTGTCGAGTCCGATGCGCGAGCAGTTGCGGTGATCAAGGCCAACATCAAGTCGCTGGGGCTCACGCGTGCGACGGTGATCAAAGGGACCGTGGGTGGATTCCTCGAGCGCGCACCAGACGATCCTTTTGAGCTGGTGTTCATCGACCCCCCGTACGCGTTGCCGACAGAGCAGCTGACGGCTCTCGTGCGGAGGGCCGCGGAGGTCTTGGGGGGCGATGCGTTGTTCGTGGTCGAGCGCGCAACGCGGGATCCGTTCACCTGGCCGGAAGGTGTCTTTGCCATCCGTGACAAGGCGTACGGCGAGACGACGCTTTGGTACGGTCGCTGACATGACCAAGGTCGTGTGCCCCGGCTCGTTCGATCCTGTGACCAACGGTCACCTCGACATCATCGAGCGAGCTGCGCGCCTGTTCGACGAAGTCGTCGTGTCCGTGCTGGTCAACGAGTCCAAGCAGGGGCTCTTCATGATCGAGGAGCGCCAGGAGCTGTTGACGACTGCAACATCGCACCTCTCCAACGTGTCGGTCGCGTCGTTCAATGGATTGCTGGTCGACTTCTGCACCGCCAACGGCATCACCGCGATCGTCAAGGGCCTGCGCGCAGTCACCGATTTCGATTACGAACTCCAGATGGCACAGATGAACGGCAGCCTCACCGAGGTCGACACGGTCTTCATCCCCACAACCCCGGAGTACTCATTCCTCGCCTCCAGCTTGGTGAAGGAAGTCGCCAAACACGGCGGCGATGTCTCCGGACTCGTCCCCGACTTCGTCCTCGACAAACTCAAGGCGAAGTACACCTGACGACGTCAAGAAGTCGGCACTTGCGTACCTTATGGGTGCGTCACGCACCTGAAAGTGCCGACATCTTGGCGTGCCTCAGTCGGGGAGGATGGGCATTGCGTCGCGCTCCATACGGCCCACTTGCACGGCGCGACGCAGCGACTTTGAGCCGAACTTGTCGCGGATGGCATCGACAGCGTCGTCGATCGTCGCTCCGCCGACGACATCGATCGGCAGTGTCAGCTGCATGGGGTTGTCATCAAGCGAGCCGACCGAGACGCCGATCAGGGTGATGCCCTTTTCGGCGATCACCGCGGCCCGCGACGCCAGGAGCTGTCGGGCAACGTCGAGGATCGTCAGGGTGTGAGCAGTGGGGCGCGGCAACGTATGGGAGCTCGTTGATCGGGTGAAGTCGCCGAACCGCAGGCGAATCGTCACCGTGCTGCCGGTGCGTCCCGCCGATCGCATCCGCCCGGCGACACGATCGACCAGCGAGAGCAGCGTGAGGTCGAGTTCTTCACGAGTGTGATCGCCGCGGCCGATGGCGTGCTGAGCGCCCATGGAGCCGCGGCGTTTGTCGGTGACAACGGGCCGAGGATCGCGGTTGTGCGCCAGCGCGTGCAGGTGATGACCGCTTCCGGGACCGAGCAGCTGGACCAGCTCGCCCTCATACATCGCCGCCACGTCGCCGACCGTGTTGAGGCGCGCTGCTCGGAGCTTGGCCGAGGTGACCTTGCCGACGCCCCACAACCGCTCGACGGGCAACGCGTGCAAGAACTCCAACTCCTTCTCGATCGGTACGACCAGCAGCCCTTGAGGCTTGGAAACTGCGCTCGCGACCTTGGCGAGGTATTTGGTACGCGCGACTCCGACAGAGATGGGCAGCCCGACACGATCCATCACGTCGATCCGAAGCTGTGCGGCGATCGACGACGGCATGCCCCGGATGCGCCGCAGCCCGCCGACCTCCAGGAACGCCTCGTCGATCGACAATCCTTCGACCATCGGAGTCGTGTCATGGAAGACGTCGAACACGTCTCGGCTCGCCTGCGTGTAGGCGTGCATACGAGGTGGCACAACGATCGCGCCGGGGCAGATTCGCAGCGCCTGGCGCCCACCCATCGCCGTACGGACCCCGGCACGCTTGGCCTCATACGATGCGGCCATGACAACACCGCCGCCGACGATGACGGGTCGACCGCGCAGCGAGGGGTCATCACGCTGCTCGACCGAGGCGAAGAACGCGTCGAGGTCAGCGTGCAGCACGGTGCCCTCAGTCGATGTGCCGTCACTCACGGTGTTGCCTCATTGGGGCATCGTGTCACCCAGCGCTGACCGATTCGCCTCGGCGTGGCCCGACGGGTTACGATTCTCTTCGGCCTGCTTGCCTCTGGTTTTGGGGCAGGGTCGAAGATTTGTCGTGCATCTGGACGGATGGTCAAAGTGCTTTCGGGACCTCTGGTTTTCGATACCCACGAGATGGGTCGTAAACCGGGCGCCGAGCGTACATTTGCCGTCGCGATAGAAGCCCCGGCAGATCTGGGTTATGACGTCTACGGCGTGCCCGAGGGTTCTGCGGTGGAGATCGAGCTTCGGCTCGAAGCCATCATGGAAGGCATCCTGGCAACAGGGTCGGCCTCGGCACGAGCAACTGGTGAGTGCGTACGTTGTCTTGACCCGATCGAAAACAACATCGTGGTCGGATTCCAGGAGCTCTACCTCGCAGACGATGCGCCCGAAGATCAAAAATCTGAAGACAGCTTCATCCTCGAGGACGAGCTACTCGACCTCGAAACCGCCCTGCGGGACGCGGTGGTGCTTGCACTGCCGCACAACCCACTGTGTGGTCCGGACTGTCCGGGATTGTGCGCCGAATGTGGTGCTCGACTCGCGGACGATCCAGGTCACACACACGGTGAGGCGATCGACCCTCGTTGGTCGGCGTTGAGCCAGCTGGCGGACCAACCGGTCCGCACGGCCCAGACCTCAGAGTCGGGGAATGTTCCCGATGAAAGCAAGGAGTAGATCGTGGCAGTCCCGAAGAGGAAGATGTCGCGCAGCAACACGCGCCACCGTCGTTCGCAGTGGAAGACCACCGCGACGCAGATCGTTGATTGTGCCAACCCTGCGTGTGACTCCAAGGTGCAGCCGCACCACGCCTGCACCAAGTGCGGTCAGTACGGAGCTCGCGGCGAGAGCCGTCAGGTTCTCTGATCCGCAGCTCTGACAAAGCTGGTGCGTCAGTCGACACTGATGCGCTCCGGGAGGTCTTGGGTGTCCACGACCTCGATGCCGGGCTCCTTCAGCATGCCCTGACGCACCGCTCGTTCGCGTATGAGAACGGCTGCGTCCCCAACAACGAGCGTCTTGAGTTCCTCGGCGACTCCGTCCTCGGTCTGGTCGTCACCGACACGCTCTTCACCAATCACCCCGACCTTCCCGAAGGGCAGCTGGCCAAGTTGCGTGCAGCTGTCGTCAGCGCAAAGGCCCTTGCCGTGGTCGCCCGCACGCTCGGCATCGGCGATCACGTACGTCTCGGTCGCGGCGAAGAAGCCACTGGCGGCCGTGACAAGGCGTCGATCCTGTCTGACACCGTTGAGGCGTTGCTTGGCGCGATCTACGTGCAGTTCGGCATCGAGCGCTCGGCTGAGGTCATCCATCGCATCTTCGACCCGGTGATCGCCGACGCGGCCGAGCTGGGTGCTGGGCTCGACTGGAAGACCTCCTTGCAGGAGATCGCGGCCAACAACGATCTCGGCGTCCCGCTTTACACGCTTGAGGGCAGCGGACCTGATCATGACAAGACGTTCACCGCGACGGTGAAGGTCGGAGTCAAGGAGTTCGAGGGCGGCACCGGTCCGTCCAAGAAAGAAGCCGAGCAGATGGTGGCCGAGATCGCCTGGCTCGCCATCACCCGCGACCTCGAAGCCAGTGCCTGAGCGCAGTGCCTGAACTACCTGAGGTCGAAGTCGTACGCCTTGGCATCCAGGACCATGTCGTCGGTCGCACCATCACGGGAGTCACTGTCTTTGACATGCGGTCCGTACGTCGGCACCTCGCCGGCCCAGCTGACTTCATTTCGCGGGTCGAGGGTCGTTCGGTAGGCGGCGTTGCACGCCGTGGCAAATACCTCTGGATGAAGCTTGACCATGATGACGCAGTGCTCTGCCACCTGGGCATGAGTGGCCAGTTCCTCATCGCAAACGCCGACGACGAGCCGCCGCGTCACCTGCGGGTGTCGCTGATGCTCGATGACGGCCGGGAGCTGCGATTTGCTGATCAGCGCATTTTTGGCGGCATGTCGTTCAGCGAGGACGGTGCCGAGCTTCCCGACGAGATTGCCCACATCGCCCGCGATCCGCTTGACCCGCTCTTCGATCCGCTGGAGTTCGCTAAGCGTCTCCGCAAGCGGGAAACCGGCGTCAAGCGCGCGATCCTCGATCAGACGTTGATCTCAGGTGTCGGCAACATCTATGCCGATGAGGCGCTGTGGCGCACGCCGCTGCACTATGCGCGTAACACAAAGCACCTCAAGACCCGCGAGGTCGAGGCGCTGCTGAGCAACATCACGCAAGTCATGCACGAGGCGCTCAAGCAGGGCGGCACGTCGTTCGATGCGCTCTATGTCAACGTCAACGGCACGAGCGGCTACTTCGATCGCTCGCTGCAGGCGTACGCGCAGGAGGGCAAGCCGTGTCAGCGGTGTGGCACCCCGATGCGCCGGGATGCGTTCATGAACCGCTCGTCCTACTGGTGCCCCACCTGCCAGGCCCGCCCGCGCAACGGCAAGTTCTAGCCCCTCGCTGGTTGAGTAGCCCGAGGAACGAGGGCGTATCGAAACCCCGTAGGTTCTGGGCTCGGTACGCATTTCGTCTTGCGAGGTTTCGATACGTCGGCCGCGGGCGGCCTCCTACTCAACCACCGAGGTGGTTATAGCCTGTCGCCGTGAGCGTCACCTTGCAGCCGATGTCTGCTGAGCGATACCTCTCCTGGAATGAGCGGCTGATTGTCGAGTTCGCCAGGGACAAGGTCGATTCGGGCAACTGGTCAGCCGACGACGCCCTGGATCGATCGGCCGAGGAGAACAAGCGGGACCTGCCGCAGGGTCTTGCCACTCCTGGCCACGACATCTTTGTAGGTCACTCGGACGGCGAAGAAGTTGGTGTGCTGTGGCTCTTCACCGATCCAGGGCTGACGACGTCGGAGACGATGATCTACGACATCGAGATTGCCGAGCAGCACCGAGGTAAAGGCTTCGGCCGTGAGTTGCTTACTGCCGCCGAGAGATGGTGTGCGGGTCACGGCATCGGCGTACTCAAGCTTCACGTGTTCGCGAACAACATCGCCGCGGTCAACCTGTACGAGTCGGCTGGGTTCGAGGCGACGAACATCAACATGGCAAAGGTCATCACATGACCGACGCGCCCTATGGCGACGAGGCACGGGCTCGATTTGTCGATGAGCCTCCGAAGCGCGCCGGGCGTACGCCGTTCGAGCGCGATCGTGCGCGCGTCGTTCACTCAGCAGCGCTGCGTCGGCTGTCGGCCAAGACGCAGGTGTTGGGTGCGGGGTTCGACGACTTTGTACGCAATCGACTCACTCATTCGCTCGAAGTTGCTCAGGTCGCACGCGAGCTCGGCAAGTCTCTGGGCTGCGATCCCGACATCGTCGACTCTGCCGCGCTGGCCCATGACCTCGGTCATCCGCCGTTCGGTCACAACGGCGAGGTCGCCCTCGACGAGGCAGCCCAGGAGTGCGGCGGGTTCGAGGGGAACGCACAAACGCTCCGGATCCTGAGCCGGCTCGAGTCCAAGGCGTTCGCCGCCGACGGATCGAGCGTCGGCCTCAACCTCACACGTGCGACGCTCTCGGCCTGCGTGAAGTACCCCTGGGCCCGCGGCCAGGCACCTGACGCAAGCGCGAAGTTCGGTGCATATGCCGACGACCTGCCGGTCTTCCAGTGGTTGCGCAAAGGTGCGCCAGAGAAGCGCAGGCCGATCGAGGCGCAGGTCATGGACCTGGCAGACGACATCGCCTACTCGGTGCACGACGTCGAAGACGGTGTGGTGGGCGGCTGGTTTGCACTCGGAACCGGAGAGCTCGACCGCGCAGCGATCCACGACGTTGCCCGCGACTGGTACGACTCCGAAGCAACGGACGAGCGACTCGTTGCCGCGTCGCTCAGGTTGCAGGAGATGCCCGAGTGGCCGACCTCCCGCTTCGATGGCAGTCGGGCCGAAGGTGCAGTGCTCAAGAGCCTGACCAGCGCACTGATCGGAAGGTTCGCCAACGCTGCCGAGCTCGCGACGAAGGAGCAATGGGGCGAGGGCCCACTCATCCGGTTCGACGCCGACGTCGAGGTGCCCACTGACACGCGCGACGAGATCACCGTGCTCAAGTCGATCGCCGCGCACTACGTCATGCGATCTGATGACCGGGTCGGCCCGCAGGGTCGTCAGCGCGAGCTGCTCCACGCCCTCGTTGAGGTACTGGATCGCGGTGAAGGGCACGACCTCGAGCCCGAGTTCGCCGCCGATTTCCAGCGTGCCGAAGATGATGCCGGCAGACGTCGCGCCCTCATCGACCAGGTCGCCAGCCTCACCGATGTCTCCGCCCGCGCATGGGGTTTACGTCTCCTCAACTGACCGGGTCATACGAGTG
>CAZWZC010000019.1:0-612 GCA_964638755.1 uncultured Aeromicrobium sp.
TGCTGGACAGCGTCACGCTCCGGGCGGCGTCATCGACATCGTTCGGTCTGTCAGACCATGGTGTTCGACGCTTCATGTCCGACGTCAACGCATACAAGGGCCGAATTCTGTTGCGCAGCGAAGGGATCTCCAACCATCCCGAGCTGGTCCGCCGCCTTGGTGTCATCTCCATGAACGGAATGATCGAGGCCGACATCTACGGCAACGTGAACTCGACCCACATCATGGGGAGCGCGATCATGAACGGCATCGGCGGCAGTGGCGACTTCTCCCGAAACGCGTTCCTCAACTTCTTCCTCTCCCGGTCGACGGCAAAAGGCTGCGCCGTCTCGGCGATCGTGCCGATGGTCAGCCACGTCGATCACACCGAGCACGATGTCAACGTCATCGTCACCGAGCAGGGGCTTGCGGACCTACGCGGTCTGTCGCCTCGCGACCGCGCCAAGCGTGTGATCGCGCGCTGCGCTCACCCCACGTATCGCGACGCACTGCTCGACTACAGCGAGCGAGCGTGGGCGGCCCACCCAAAGGCCCGGCATACTCCCCATCTGCTGGGCGAGGCGCTGAGCTGGCACGAGAGATACCTCGAAACCGGCAGGATGTAGTGGCTCA
>CAZWZC010000019.1:669-19042 GCA_964638755.1 uncultured Aeromicrobium sp.
GATGGGCTATGTGGCGAGACCATTCGTCGACCTGGTCCCAGTCACGGTGATCACCCGGAAGCGCGTGCACAGCCTTGGCGGCCGTCCGTTCAGCCCAGTTGAGCTTTGAGGTGTCCAAGCGCCCACCGAACACCTTGTGCTCGATGGCCTGGCCGCGCTCCACCATCTTGTCCGCGGAGATGATCTGCTCGTTGGCGCTCTCGACTTCCGAGATCGGGCCGGTGCTGAACAGCCAGAGGTCAAAGAGCGGCGCGTCCTTGACGTACTCCAACGCCCTGGCCGCCGAATGCATCCAGTGGCTGAAATAGACGGCGCTGCCGAGCACGACCGCGTCTGCACCGTCAAACGCCCGCAGGTCACTCAGATCGGCTCGGACCACGTTCCAACCGAGCGGAAGCTCTGTGGTCAACGTGCCAGCCACTCGGTCCGCCAGCTCACAGGTGCCACCGTGACGACTTGCCGCGGCGACCACAACTGTTCGGCATGCGGCCACGGTCTCTCTTTTCATACCTCCAGCATCCCCGGTCCACAACGACGGCGCACACGGGCAGGTGACCACAGATTCGGGGACCTTGGTCCCAACGTCGCACCAAGCATCGCTGACGTTGTGGGAAAGTGGCTGCGTGAAACAGACCAGTCCGCTGTGGTATCTCGCCGCCTTCCTTCTGGTGCTTGCCACCTCAGTGCTTGCCATAGTGGTGGCCGCTGGCGCATGGGACCCCGTGCGCGAGGCATCTGTGACACCCGTTGGTGAAAGGGTTGACGGCACCGGCAAGAGCCTCGCCGTCTACACCGACATCGTCCAGCCCGACCGCGGCGTGACCTGCCTGGCCACCGGTCCGGGAAAGAAGGTCACCGAGATCCCCGCAGCAAGACTCGCGATCACCGTCAACGACAACGGAGATCAGTGGCACCTCATCGCGATCCTCAACGAGGGCGCCAAGAACCAGCTGATCACGTGCACGCCGCGTGATCGACGCGTTGACGATGCGACCTACACGTACGCGGCTGTCACCGGCTTTGAGTCGCGGGGCAACACCGGCAAGGGCATCGCCATCCTCGGACTTGCCGGTGGTGTAGGACTGGCGGGCTACACGTTCTACACCCGCCGCCAACAGCGCAAGAGTGCTGCCGCCAGGCGCTAGTTGCTGAGCACCTTGACCGTGCCCTTCACATCAGCATCGAACTGCGCGTACGTGGCCTGCATCTTGAGCGCGCCCTTCTCATAGAAAACCGACGCGTTGGCCTCGTTGTACTTGGTGAATCCTTGTGACTCGAAGTAGGTCACCCAATAGGCCTTGATGTCATCGACCGTGGTCGACGCGACGGAGTACTGGATCAGCTTGGGCGCCAGCTCGGTCAGCTCGGCACCGGGGGGATATGCAAAACCGTCGGGAACTCCGCCACCGGATGCCGTCGTGCTGTTGGGCGTCTCGGTCGAGGTTGCGCCAGTCGTGGTGTCTGACGCTGCAGGACTCGGGTCATCCGATCCGCCACAAGCGGCAAGCACGAGCAGGGACGCGACAACCGCAACGAGTTTCTTCATCCTGCAATGTAGAAGTGGTCGGGTGCGCCCGGCAAGACACCCGTAGGTTTGACGGCATGACGTGGAGAACAAGTGACATCCCAGACCTGACCGGACGGAGAGCTGTCATCACCGGTGTCACCGGCGGGTTGGGCGTCCACACCGCCATCGGGCTGGCCCGGCACGGCGCGTCTCTCGTGGTAACTGCCCGCGACGCCAAGAAGGCAGACGAGGCACTCGCACGCATCGAGCAGGGTGCCCCCGGCGCCGGCGTTGACGTCATCTCGCTGGATCTCGCCGATCTGGCAGACACCAAGCGTGCCGCAGGCGAAGTCGTCGCCGCGTACGACCGCGTCGACATCTTGGTCAACAATGCTGGCGTCATGGCCACGCCCAAGTCAGAGACTGCTGATGGGTACGAGCTCCAGATCGGCACGAACCACATCGGGCACTTCGCCTGGACTGCGACTCTCTGGCCACTACTGGTGAGCAGCAGAGCCCGGGTCGTCACGGTTTCGTCATTCATGCACAAGAGCGTCACCGGCATCGACCTCCGCAGTCTCACCAAGGAGGGATCGCCGCGGAGATACGGCCGTTGGAAGTCCTACGGAGAGTCCAAACTTGCAGATCTGTTGTTCGCCGTCGAGCTTGACCGTCGCACCAAGGCGTCAGGAACACCGGTCGTCAGCGTGGCCGCTCACCCGGGTTATGCCTCGACCAACCTCACCAAACCGAGCTCCGGTTCAACCGGTCTCTACCTGCCCGACACCGCGATGCATCAGGTCAGCAAAGTCCTCGGCCAGCCCGCGGCGCACGGCGTCTGGCCGTTGCTGATGGCTGCAACTGATCCCGACCTGACCGGTGGCGAGTACGTCGGACCTTCCGGACTCAGCGAGATGCGCGGCCGCCCCAAGCTCGTCGGCATGACGAAGACCGCCCGCGACCCAAACCTCGCAACTGCCCTCTGGGCTGCGTCAGAAAGCGCCGTCGGGGTCGAGTTCAGGGTCTAGATGCCTTCACGTAGTGCCCGCACCACCGTCATGTCCTAATTCGGGTAGCCGTTCTGGAACAAATCGTGAAACAGCTCACCGGGCCCAGAGGTCCCCTCGCCGATGGGGCGACAACTGAAATCGTCCATGGTTGTCAGCGTGCGACCGAAAACGCCACCCCAGACTGCCCGGCGGTCCCACGGCGCCGTGACGCCGATCCCTCGTTTGGCGAGCCACGGGAAGTACCACGCGTAATCCTCGTCCAGATGCTCGTAGCACTTGGACCAAGACGACGCCCCGACCTGCTCGGTGGCCCACAACGGATAGTCGTCGGCCAGGTAGCCGATCCGTTCCTCAAGCGTCTCCACCCCCCGAGTCAGATTGGGGGTGTGGAAGGCAAATCCGAAGTTGTTCAGCGGGTCGACAACCTCATCGACCGGCAACCCCTCGAGGGATTTCTGCAGCTTGAGGCCGGGTAGTAGCAGGACGTTCTTTGCCCCGGCGTCACGAACCGTGTCGATGAGCGTCTGGATCCCGACCGACTGTCCCGAGGGGTTCTCGGCGTAGGGACCACCCCGCAGCCATACCTTCCAGTTCTCGGCCGTAGGCTCACCCTTCGGCTCGTTGTAGAGTTCGAAGATCACGCGGGTGTCGTCACCCCACGCTGTGGCAAATTTCTGCCAGATCTGCTGCGAGTTCACATCCGGGCGGGATTGACGGGGGGCCGACTCGGGCTTCTCCCACTGCAGCGACAGGCTGACGACGAAGCCTGAGTCCAAAGCCTCGCGAACACGCTGATTGATCATCGCGAAGTAGCCAGCGTCGTACAGTTGCGATGCCGGATCGATCGTCGGCTGACCCACCTGGATTCTCAGGACGTTTGCGCCGAACTCCTTCATGACGACGCATTCTTGCCGATTCCAGCGGTCGAGGCTTTCCGCCACGCTGCCACCTTCGTCGACGGCGACGTCCGCGTGAGCCACGAACCGTACGATGTTCAATCCGCGCGGATACCAGGTCTTGCCGTCGGAAACGAATCGGTTTCCGTCTACTCGCACACCACTCGCGGATGAGCGCTTATCGGCGCACAAGGCACCCGTTCTGGAGGTCGGCTCGCCGTCCCGCCACTCCCCCACCGCAACATAAAGCAATCCGACGATCACGATCATGACGGCCAGGGCCACCCGTACTCCGCGCCGAGGGCCTCGAAGCCGAGTCATGGCAACCACTAGTCCTCACCGTCCGTCATCGGCGTCGCTTCGGAGAGCGCGGTGAATAGCCGCTGCGCCGGCACGTCCGTGTTCGCCGACACCACCCCGTACATTCGACCAAGTAAGCGGATCGTCTCCCGTACCTCGTCGGACAGGTGGGCGGCGACATCCATGATCTGGGGATCGGCGATGGCCCCTGCCACCTCACGGTCCAGCTCGGACTCCATAACAGGGTCGGCCGCGAAGTAGGTCGAATCGATCTGCTGGGCGTCGGCGGCGTGGGCGATTCGGATCTCCTCGGCGAGCTCACGGTGTAGCGCAATGGGTGTGTTCACCCAGGGGGCACCGTGGCCGGCCATGAGACGCCCAAGCGCACGCCCGGCGTGAACCCGCAAAGCCTTCTCGCACGGACCCACCTGCCGGTGGAACTCCCGAATCAGGAGGAGCTGCTCGAGGGAGAGAGACTCATTCACCGAGCGGTCCGCGGTCACAGTGAACGGCACGTCCGGTCCGAGCGCAGTACTCATGAAATCTTCTACCGCAGAACCGCCGCGCAGCCGCTCTCGCACCATCGGTCTCACGGTCAGTGCGTCCTCGAACTCGTCCTGCCACGGCGCGAGACGCTCCGTGTACCGGATGCGACGCCGAAAGGATGCGTAGAACTCGGCCACGGTGCCGTCGAAGCCGCCAAGTTTGACGTTCTCGGCGAACGAGGAGCGGATCCGCGCCGCGTGCGGCCTGATGTACACGACGATCTGCAGCTCTGACACGTGTGGCAGGAAGAACTCCTCGAGCATGCGACGGAAGTCCGAAGCGTTCGCACCTTCGAAGTTCTCACCCGAGAAGATCGCCAGATCAAAATCTGACTCGGCCAGTATCTCCGCCGTCTTGCCGAGGCCCGGGCGAATATTCGCGCCGGCACGGACCACGCCGCGTGCGGCCCAGTCACGAAAATGCTGGACGAGGTAATTGTGCTGAGCACTCGTATAAAGCACGGTCTTTCCGTGAACGTCCACTCCTCCAGCGGCCAAGGTGTTCTGGATTGACGTGGACCCAGTCTTGTGATGGCCGATGTGCCACACCAACTTCCGCTCTCCGCTCGCCACCGTCAGGGCCTCTCGACCCGCGTGCCGGGAGTGAAGTGAGGCTTGAGCGTGTTCTCGTACATGGTCAGCGCCGACGCGATCGCCATGTGCATGTCGAGGTATTTGTAGGTCCCGAGCCGGCCGCCGAAAAGGATCATCGGCTCGCGCTTCGCCAGCTCCCGGTACCGCGCCAGGGTCAGACGATCCTCTGCCGTGTTGATCGGGTAGTACGGCTCATCGCCTTCTTCGGCGAAGCGGCTGAACTCCCGAGCCACGATCGTGCGGCCTGGCGCGTAGTCGGCCGAACGTTCGGGGTGCAAGTGCTTGAACTCCAGTTCACGCGTGAAAGGGACGTCCTCGTCGTTCGCATTGACCACGCTGGTGCCTTGGTAGTCATCGACGTCGAGGGTCTCGATCTTCAGATCCACCGTTCGCCACGAGAGTCGGCCCTCGAGGTGCCCGAAGTATTCGTCAATCGGTCCGGTGTAGACGACAGGCACCTTCCCTCGATAGTCGTCCGCAACATAGAGGTAATCGGTCGACAACCTCATCTCGATGGTGGGCGAGTCAGCCATACGTTCCAGCCAGGCGGTGTAGCCATCGACGGGCAAACCTTCGTACGTGTCGTTGAAGTATCGGTTGTCGAAGTCGTAGCGGACCGGCAGCCGGGTGATGATGTCGGCGCTCAACTCGGTCGGGTCGCGTTGCCACTGCTTGGCGGTGTACCCCTTGATGAACGCCTCGTAGAGGGGGCGACCGATCAGCGAGATCGCCTTCTCCTCGAGGTTGCTGGCAGTGTCAGCGCTGAACTCCGAGGCCTGCTCGGCTATCAACGCACGGGCCTCGTCCGGGGTGTGGCTCCGACCGAAGAACTGGTTGATCAGTCCCAGATTCAGCGGCAGTGAGTACGCCTGTCCGCGGTATTTGCCGAACACCCGGTGCTGGTAGCTCGTGAACGCGGTGAATCGACTCACGTACTCCCACACCCGTTCGTTCGACGTGTGGAACAGGTGCGTTCCGTACTTGTGGACCTCGATGCCCGTCTCAGGGTCGAACTCCGAATAGGCGTTGCCCCCGATGTGATCGCGCCGCTCCAGGACGAGGACGCGCAGCCCGAGCTCGGTCGCGCAGCGTTCGGCGACGGTCAGCCCGAAGAAGCCGGACCCAGCGACGACCAGGTCAGGATGCATGGAGAGAGTCTACGGGCGGTGCCTTCGGAGCCTCGGCCGACCGGAACAACCGGCGGTACGCAGCTCGACGGAGCTGGACAGGCGCCAGCCGGTACCCACCGCGAAGGACCACGTTCCGGACGAATTCGGACCTCGAGGTGATCCCCAACTGAAGAAACCGTCGCTGCAGGCGGAACTCGCTGAGTAGAAGTTTGAGTCCGCCTCGGCGGGCGTACGTTCCAGATCCGGCCCGATACAGCACAAGTGGCTCCCCGACGTTGGCCGGCACTGCACCGTCGTTCACCATGCGGGCAAACAACAGGTAGTCCTCCATCAGGCGCAGGTCGGAGTAGCCCCCCGCCGCCATCACCGCCGACTTTCTGTAGACCACCGTCGGGTGATTGAACGGGTCGCGGAACCGCATCACCCGACGGATCCGCTTGGGTGCGGTCGGCTGCTTGCGCTGACCGACAACCTGCTCCGGTGAGGACCCAAACTCCAGCAGCCACGCACCCACGAGGTCGGCGCCCTCTTCCACCACGCGGAGTTGGACCTCGAATCGGTGCGGCAGACTCACATCGTCGGCATCCATGCGCGCTACGATCTCGTGACTGCACGCGGCCAGGCCGGCCTGAAGAGCAGGGCCGAGTCCCAGATTCACGTCAAGGACCACGTGCTGTACCCGCAGCCCGGAGATCGCCTCAGCGTCCGCGATCACCGCCGCAAGCCCATCGGGGACCGGGCCGTCCTGGACCAGAACGACCTCGTCGGGGCGTCGGGTCTGCTGGACCGTCGCCGACACGATGGCGGCCCGCAGCCGCTCGGGGTCGTCGGGGGCCCACGTGCTCATGAGCAGCGAGAAGGGAGAACTCTCGGTCGGCAGGGCGGTCGGCCGCGCATCACGGAGCACCTCCGCGTTGGTCCGAGGTCGGTGCATACTGTCCCGTACCCCGCGCCACCCGTGGGACCACAATCGCCCCCGTGCGCCCGACGCCCGCCACACTCGGGCCCACCGCACCGTAGTCGCCCCAGCGAACAGCACCCGTTCACCCCAGCGCAGCGACCGGGAACGTGCCAGAACCCACAGCTTGTTCCGCACCTCGAAGTAGAACCGTTCCCCTGGATCCGCAGCGTCATTGGTGAATGCGGCCGTCCGGTGTACCACCACACTCGCCGGACAGTACAGCCCGACGCCGTCACGCAGGAGTCGGGCGGTGTACTCGAAATCGTCGTTCCACAGAAAGTAGTCCGCGATCGGCAAGCCCCACTCCCGCACACTGTGCGCATCAAGCAACGCCGAGGCGAACGATGCCGTGCGAATAGGTATGGCGTGGGCTGCGGCCGCCCGCTCCATCTGCAACCGGGTGCTCCCGCGACGACGACGCGGCGTGTTGGCGGGTTGATCGCGACCATCGGTCCACAGGACTCTGCTCGCCACAACAGACGGCCTGGCTCCGGGATAGTCCTCCCACGCACGGACGAGTTCTGCCAAGGCGCTCGGAGCAGGCAGCGCGTCGTCGTCCAGCACCCACACCGCGTCGGGCGACTCTTGCAGCGACTCCTTGATGCCGGTGGCGAATCCTCCGGCGCCTCCGACATTCGTTCGCATCGTGATCACCACGACGTGGTCATCGTCGGCGAACGCCCGCGCAAGCCACTCATTCGTGCCGTCGACCGACGCACAATCGACGACGATGATTCGTTCCGGAGAATGCGTCTGGTCAAGGATCGCGTCCAGACACTCCCGGAGCATGGGCAGGCGATTCCAGGTCACCAAGACGGCGACAACTCGTCGCATGGCTAACCCACTTCCCCGGAACGCGGACTTGCGGACAATTCTTGGAACTCTAGGGCAACCGTGCAGCGGACTCAGCCGGTATGATGGCGAATCCGCCTGCGTTCACCGTGTTCTGACCTCTACGATGGATCGGCCGGTCGCCGGTAGCAAGAGCCGCGCATTTGGCCGGGCGCGAGAGACGTCGGCATGCGACCCGAGGAGAATGGTGACACCTGACGACCCGCGTGACACCGTTCTTGAGAATTTCCCCAAGAAGCAAAAGGGTTCTTCCTATGTCATCCAGTCGGTCCTGACGCCACTGGGCGGCATCCCGGCCAACCTGTATCTGCGATCCTCCGTAGGGCCCGCCGAAAAGTTTGTCCAAGCGGCCGGAACACCCACCCGCATCACGCTGCGGCCCGACGAGATCCTGACGACCGACACATTTTTCGGATCGTTCTACCACCAGTACTGGCTGACGCACACGGTCCTCGAAGAGTTCACGATCCGAGTCGAGCATCATGGCGAATGCATCATTCGCGCGGTGCAGGACGTCGGTCAGGGTGTCGAGTTGCTGGCCGAGACCACCGTCTCGAGCGACGGATCCGGCCCGAGGAGACACGTCACCGAGGTCCCGCTCTACCGCAACCCATTGCCTGGTGCCGCGGAGGAACGCAGCAGCCGGATTTTCGTCGAGGTCGAGGCCGTCGAGAAGTGCACCGTCTTCTCCATTGACTACGTGTCCGACGTGCCTCCGCCGTCGATGCCGGAGCTCTCGGTCGGCCTGTGCACCTTCAACCGCGAAGATCTGCTCACCAAGACGCTGGAACAACTCGTCGCCTTCGCCGACGAGCACAAGTTCCTCGTCGGCGTGCACGTCGTCAACCAGGGCGAGCCGTTCACGTCGGCCGCCATCCTGCCGCTCGTGCAGCATCCCCGGGTGCACGTCGTCGAACAACGAAACCTGGGCGGGGCAGGCGGCTTCACCCGGTCCATCGTCGAGGCCGAGACGGCGGAACACCTCGCGACACATCATTTGCTGATGGACGACGATGTCTTCATCGACGCCCGGTTCCTGCTTCGAGCCCTCCGATTCATTGCCTATGCGCGCCGCGACATCGCCGTTGGTGCCGGCATGTTCGATAGCCTGCATCCCCGGATCATGTTCGAGGCGGGCGCGTTCGTTGACGCCAGCAATAGGCTCCAGCCGTACTGCCACAACGTCAACCTTGCCAACCCCGGCGAGCTGTGGCACTTCAACCAGCCCGTCGACACCGACTACAACGCGTGGTGGTTCTGCGTCCTGCCGCTGGAGCGGTGTCGCAAAATCGGGCTCCCCAATCCGATCTTCATCCGCGGAGACGACTTCGAGTACGGGCAACGCTTGGCCGCAGATGACGTACGGACGATCACGCTCCCCGGAATCGCGGTGTGGCACGAACCGTTCCACGCCAAGCCACCGGGTTGGCAGGACTACTACGACCTGCGCAACCGGTTGATCTTCGGTGCGACCCACCCAGGTGCCGTGACGCAACTGTCGCGCGCGCACATTCTTGGCAGCATCACCACGGCAGTGCTGACGCAGAAATATTCCTTGGCACGACTGCGCCTACGAGCGGTGAAGGACTTCCTCGGAGGTCCCGCCGTGTTGTTCAGTCACGATCCCGCCGCACTGCACCAGGAGATCATGCAGGTAGCCTCCGAAGGAGGTCCCACTCGCCTCGGCCAGAACGAGGTCCGCCACACGCCGCAGCTCGCGGGCAAACCGATGCCGGGAACGATGGGGCCGCTGATCTTCAGGCTGGGTCTCGCGTTCCTCCGGGCGGGCTTCGGTCCGATCCGGAGGAAGCGGCCGCCGCTGGTGATGGACAGGTTCGCTAATCCTCGGACCGTCGCCGGGCGCGACTACATCCTGACCAACGGCGCAGGTACCTACAATCTGCACTTCCGGGCCAGCAGGCTTCGGCTATGGAGCCTGATGTGGCAGGCCCTCATGCTCGGCATCTCGTACGGGCGACGGGTTGGTCGCGTGGACCGCGACTGGGATGCACAAATCAGCCATTTTCAGCAGCCCGAGTTCTGGGCGACCGTTTTCCACCCTGAGCTCATGAGCACCCTCACCCAGATCACAGAACCGAAGGACACCCCTTGACGCCGAACGACGAGAAGAAACCGACACGTAGATCCGGTGGTGGCGGTGCGCGCCCGGCCAAGAGGGCCGCCAAGAAGCGGAACCCGACCGAGAAACAGGGACCTGCTCGCCAGCCCGATCCCCTTCGGCGTCTCGTCTCGACTGCCGGGCCTGAACGAGCACCTGACTTCTTCTGTGTCGGCGGCGACCCTGCCAGTATGGCTCGTTTGTGGCGCATGCTGCGCAGCCATCCTGCCGTCGGTGTACCCATCGCCCCTAACGCCAAGCACTCTGCCAAGGCGGGCAGCGACGCCAGGTTTGCCGACTTGTCGGCCCTCGCTGACCTTCTCGTCGAGCCGACCGCAATCAGCGCCGAGAAAGCGGAACAAATTGCGAACGAACTGCGCCTCGCGATCGGGACGGACCGAGCCTACCTACGGATCTTCGGCGGCCTGCCGCACCCGTCCGTGGGTGAAATGTCCGCGCACCCCAGCATGCTGACGGCCGCAGGGGTCCGCCGGATGCAGCGAGTCGCCCCAGCGGCCAAGGTCATCCTGCTCTTGGACGATCCGGTCGAGCGGGCGATCTCCACCGCGTCCGCAGCCGTTGCCGCCTCTGACGCGGAGAACCCCGCGGACGCGTTTGCCGAGCGGGCCCGTCGGCTCGCCGGGTCGAATCAGACCATCAGCGCAGCGATCGAGAATCACCGTGTGGCGTTCGGTGATCAGCTCTACATTGCCTTCTCGGCGGACATCGTGAGTCGGCCGAAGTCGTTGCTCGAGTCAATGGCGACGATTCTCGGGATCGACTGGAAGGCGGCAAACGACCTCACCGAGGACGCCGTACCCACCGGTGCACCAGAGGTGTCGCCCACCCTGCGTCGTGAGCTCTATGCGGCGCTGGCCGAGGAATACACGGCACTGGCCAAGCTGTACCCCGATGCGGTGGCCAAGTGGCGATCACGCCAGGAAGGACTCGTCGGGGGGTGAGTTCGGATCAGCGCCTCCGTCAATCCGCGGACTCTGCACGAGGTCTTCGAACTCTTTGAGTCGGCGCTGGATGAGGCGACCGTCCGGACGCATCTCCTGAGCCATGCGCAGCAATGCGAGCGCCACGTCGGGCTCTTCGGCGCCAATGTCCAGCGCGGTGTCACGTAGCCGTCTCACCATCTGATCGTCAGCTCGTGAGATCAGGGCATCCATGGCCTCGAGCAGGGTCGTCATGACTCCATTTGCAGAGTCCTCGTCCCAGCGGTCGAACGGCTGCAGGTCGTACTCGTCGAAGTCATCGTCGAACAGCACCTCGCCCGGCGGCAGAGCCCACTCCTGCAGGGCAGCGTTGCTGGCGCGGAAGCGCTCGTAGTAGTCCTTTGCCTCCTGCCTGGACGGACGCGCACGTTCACCATCTTCGACACGGTGGCGCACAACTTTTGAGACGAGGTCGTGGTGAACCAGAGGCGTCGCATTGAGGAGGTGCCCAACCTTCGTGCGATAGCGCCCCACAGAGGCGTTGCGATCGGGAATTTGGGTGAAGGTGGGGACCCCGAGCAGGTTGAAGAAGTCGGCGACCGCATCGCCGCCATGGAGTCGAGCGCGGTCGAACACGCGAATCCTCAGAGCGTCTCGGCCGAATACGTCCGCCCACGTCGTCAGACGGCGCTGGTAGTCGAGGTAAAGATCATGATCCGGAGTCCAAGCGGGGATGGCTAGACCGCTGTGGCCGAATAGCTCGTTCTCAGCCCGTCGCAGTGGCTTCGATCCTTCCTGGTGATGCGAGATCACATGCCGGTCTTGTCGCCGCAGATAGCAGACGACGTCGATGTCGGAGAACACCAAGGTCAAGAGGGAATAAAGCTCGCGGATCTGCTGCTCGCCGAAGAAGAATGAGAAGTTCTCCGCTGAGACGATCACGTCGCCCCTTGTCGCGTCCAGCAGTTCGACGAGAAGGTCTGGGTCACGCACGGTCATGCCAGACGGTGCAATCCTCTCGCGGTCCACGAATCCCAACCACGAGTGCAGATCAGGCGGTGGCTCATCAACCGGGATTCGGCTTTCGTAGAAGTAGCTGAGGCCATGCGCGGCCAAGGCCTCAGTGTTGTGCGCCAGGTTGTGCTGGATCGAGGTGGTGCCGGTCTTGTGACTCCCGATGTGCAAGAAAAGCTTGCGGCGTGCTGGGCCCGAAACAAGGCTCGCCTGACTTTCGCTCACCTGCGCCAGTGTAGAGAGGTCACGCTCCGACATGTCGTCGGTAGGCATCGACGACGCGCCGAGCCGGACCGTCCATGCGGATACGACCGTCGTCGATCCACAGAACCCGTTCGCAGGTCTCGGAGACCTGACCGAGCGAGTGGCTGACCAGCAGCACTGTGCCGGCGTGTCGCCGCAGTTCGTCGATCCGCTCCTTGCTTCGCTGTCGGAACTCGGCGTCGCCCACGGCGAGGGCCTCGTCGATCATCAAGATGCGATGCCGCGTCGCGGTGGCGATCGCGAAGCGAAGGCGGGCGTTCATTCCCGAGGAGTATGTGCGCATCGGCAGATCGATGGAGTCGCCGATGTCGGCGAAGGCCACGATCTCTTCGTAGGACTGGTCGATCTCAGTCCGTGACAATCCGAGCGCCAGCCCGCCGAGCAGCACGTTGCGGACGCCGTTGAGATCATTCATCAACGCGCCGTTGACGCCGAGCAGCGTCGGGTTGCCGTCGGCGAAGACACGCCCGCTGCTGGGTGAGGTGAGCCCCGCGATGGCCCGCAGCAACGTGCTCTTTCCCGAACCATTGCGACCGATGATCCCAATCGCCTCACCCTCGAAAGCGGCGAAGCTGACTCCGCGCAGTGCTTGGACGACCCGCGTCGAGCGCATCGGGGCTCTTCGGCGGAGAAACCCCACTGGATCCTCTGTTGGCCGCCCACTCACGTACTCGCGATATTCCACGTGTACGTCTTCGACGACGATGGTGGGCGAGCCGGGCTCGACGTGGGGCGCTTCGCTACGGCGCGAACCGACTTCGAGCTGTGCTTCACCTTCATGCTCGTCAGACCGTCGGGGGTCGGACCGGCGAGCCACGTGCTTTCCCGGCTTCGACCGACTGCCTGACGGCACATCACTCCTTCCCATAGCGCTCCTCAGCGACCCAGAAAAGGACGATGCCCGTCACCAGCATCACAACCGTCCAGGTCCCGGCGGCGAGCCACATCTGGGAGCCAGCGGCAACGACGATCTCCTGATCATCCATGACGCTACGCCGCGCCAGCGCGATGAACACATGGAACGGGTTGTACGTGAAGATCGCATGTATCCAAGGCGAGTCGATGCCCATGCGGTCGACGGAGAAGAACACCCCACTCGTGTAGAACATGACTCTGGTGATGTACGGCAGCAGGTGCTGGAAGTCGCGCGAGAGAACCGTGAGCCACGCCGCGACGAATGCCATGCCTTGGCTGAATACGGCACACATCGCGAGGCTCGGCACGAGGTAAACCCACTCCCACTGCACGGGCTCGCCGGACGCGACGGCGATGGGCAGCAGGAGCAGGATCGTCGGGATCAGGTCGAGCACCTGGATCAGCACGACGGAGATCGGCAGGACCGCACGAGGGAACCGAACCGTGTGGATCAGGCCACGATTTCCGACGATCGCGTTGGCCCCGTTCGTCAGGCACCCGGACATGAAGTGGAAGATGAATACGCCGGCAAGCAAGAAGGCGATGAAGTTCCCCGGTCGGGTGCTGTCGCGCAGCAAGAAGTGAAACACCGTCCCGTAGACGGCCCCTTGGATCAGCGGTGAGAGGACGATCCACAGCGAGCCGAGACGGGACTCCTCGTTCTGGGCACGGAACCGCGACTTCGCCAGCTGCCAGGTGAATTGCCGTCTCGCCCAAACGTCGGCAAGGTACCGTCGCAGCGGTGGTCGCCCACCGACCCGACTCAAGCCAACGGCGAGTGCAGCGAGATCGCGGACCGGCGACGCGACGGGCGCGACCAGAGGCGGGTCACCCTTTCGCGTTCTGCGATTCACTGTGGTCTCCGCTGCCTGAAGGTGTACGCAAGGATCGCGCGGTCGAGGGCGAACCCGTCGCGTCCCAGCACCGATCGAAATCCTATCGAGCCACCCCCCGCGTGGACATGGTGACACGTCTAACAGCGCGGCAGGCCATCACCCGCAATCACATGTGCTGATCGTTGCGGCGGACATTTGGTCGACCCCGGCCACTCAGATTGCCTCTTGCGCGTGAGCAGCTCCCATGTCCGATCGGCCAAACGTGGGATGGGCCACAAAAGGTGGGGTCGAGCGCCAGGTTGACGTAACGTCGAGTGCCTGATGATCCGAGAAATGACGCACAGCGACTTTGACAGCATCGTCCACCTCAACCAGAACGCCCTTGAAGGCGTCGGCCCACTCGACAACGAAAGCCTCTCGCTTCTTGTCAAGATGGCTGATCAGGCTCTCGTGGCTGATCACGGCGGCGACATCGCTGGCTTCGTGATCACGTTGCCTCCCGGCGCAGAGTACGACTCAAGCCGCTATCGCTGGTTCGAAGACGAGCTGGCCGACGCCTACGTGTATCTCGACCGCATCGTTGTCTCCGACGACCACCGTCGCAAGGGCGTCGCGTCCAGCCTGTACGAAGAGGTTGAGGGTGACCTGCCTATCGCACTTGAGGTCTACGAGACCAACGACGTCTCGCTCGCTTTCCATGAGAGCCGCGGCTTCGAAGAGGTCGGCGCGCTGACGGACGAGGGCAAGACCAACCTCATGCTGGTGCGCGAGCCCGAAGCCGACGAGTCAGCCGCCTAACCCAACCCACAAAAATTTGGTGCCCGTTCAGCCGAGCTCGCGGGTGCGGCCGTATGCCTCGGGCTCTTCTCGCATGATTCTTGCTCGTACCTGGACCCGGTAACGCCAGATCTGCGTGAGGCCGATCGCCCACAGCACGTACTGGAACGACATCGCCCAGCGGAACGCTGATGGTGTGTATGCCGTGCTGCTGCCGGGAGTTCGCCAGTCGAGGATCACGCCGATCGCGATGACCAGGACGAGGCTGGCGAAGAATCCACCTTGGTTGATGATGCCGATCGCTGCACCCATGCGGTGCGAAGGATTGAACGAGCGGCCGAAGTCGAAGCCGATCATGGACGCAGGACCACCCACGCCGACGGCGATCATCAGCAGCACCAGGAGCCCAAATGGCGCGTCACCACGCCACATCAGCACGATCGTCCACATCACGACGATCGTGATGATGATGCCGAGCACGAGCGTCGACCGATGCCATGGATGCCGGGTGATGAACCAGGCCAGCACCGGGCCAGCCGCCATGACTGCCACAACAAGGATCGTCAGCAGTGCTCCGGCTTGACCCGGGGAGAGGTTCTCACCGCGTACGAAGAACGGGTAGCCCCACAACAGGCCGAGCGTCGTGGCGCTGAACTGCGTGGTGAAATGCGTCCACAGGCCGAGCCGGGTGCCGGGATGCGCCCACGAGTCGCCAAGACCACGACGGATCGTGGTCATGGACATCGGCGGGCCACTCGCCGACCGTTCGAGCGGCGAGTCGCGGACGAACGCCAAGAGCGCCACAAGCAGGACGATGCCGATCGCCGCGGCCAGGAGGTAGGCCTTGGTCCAGCCGAGCTCGCGCAGGGCGAGTGTCATTGGGACCGCGGCGATGATGCCGCCCAGCTGTCCGAGCACTCCGGTCATCTGGGTGACGAGCGGTATGCGGCGTGGCGCGAACCAGGTGTTCACGAGCCGAAGCACGCACACGAAGATCATGGCGTCGCCCATCCCGACGAACACGCGAGCCAACAGGGCTACCCCGTACGTATCCGCGACGGCGAACAGACTCTGCGCTGCCGTCAGGGTGACCAGCCCGGTGAGCATGACGCGGCGAGATCCAAACCGGTCAAGCAGCAACCCGACCGGAATCTGCATCGCTGTGTAGATCAGCAGCTGGAGCATCGTGAAGATCGACAGTTGTGCCGCGGAGATGCCGAATCGGTCCGTGGCTGCAAGGCCCGCCACGGCCAGAGACGACCGGTGGAACACCGCGAGCAGGTAGACCAGCAAGGCCACCAACCACACCCGAGTCGCGCCTGCGGAAGCGGAGCGGACGTGGGTCACCCAGCAAGACTAGACAGGGCCGACGTCTAGAAGGTCAGGGCAACCGCTGGATCGTTCAGGATCGCGGCGACATCGGCGAGGAATCGCGAGCCCTGCTCACCATCGACTAGTCGATGGTCGAAGCTCAACGCCAAGGTCGTGACCCAGCGGGCAACGATCTCGTCGTCGTCGCCCACCCACGGACGCTTGTTGATCGCGCCAACGGCGAGAATGCCAGCTTCGCCCGGATTGAGGATCGGGGTGCCGGCGTCGATGCCGAACACACCGACGTTGGTGATCGTGAACGATCCTCCACTCATCTGTGCCGGCTGCGTCTTGCCATCGCGAGCTGTCGCGATCAGGTCACCGAAGGCCTGTGCCAGCTCGAGCATCGACATCGCGTTGGCACCGACGATGTTGGGCACCACGAGCCCTCGCGGTGTCGCCGCAGCGATGCCGAGATTGACCGAACCCTTGAGCACGATCTCCTGAGCCGCATCATCCCAGGTCGCATTGATCTCGGGAGTTCGCTTCATGGCCAGGCACACCGCCTTGGCGACGATCAGCAGCGGCGAGATCTTGACGTCGTCGAACGTCGGATCCTTCTTGAGGTGCTTGACGAGCTCCATCGTCTTGCTGATGTCGAGCGTCACCCACTCGGTGACATGTGGGGCGGTGAAAGCAGACGACACCATCGCTTCGGCGGTCATCTTGCGTACGCCCTTGATCGGAATCCGCACGTCGCCTGCCACCGGCTGGGCAGCACGCGGCTGGCTGACACTGTCCGTCGTCTCGACGAGACCTGCAAACGCCTCGACGTCTGCGCGGGTCACCATGTCCCCCGTGCTGGGCACCTCGCCCAGGTCGATGCCGAGGTCCTTGGCAAGCTTGCGAACTGGCGGTTTGGCCAATGCGCGCATCGGCTTGGCCTGAGGGACCTTCTCGGTGTCGACGGACGCGACGGCGCCCCTGCGCGCACGCCGCTTGAGCGACGAGGCACGCGGGCCGTAGCCGACGAGCACCTTCTGACGTTCTTCGGTCGCGGGACTGAACGGCTCGGCGGCCTTCGGCGCGACTTCCTCGACAACCGGTGCACCGATGAACTCCGGAGTCGCGAAATCGCTCGCCGTCGGCGCTGACACCTTGGGGGCAGCAGGCTCATCGTTCCCCGCATCGTCGGGGGACGTGATGCGGATGATCGGTGTCCCGACGGCGACAGTCTCGCCCTCGGCGACAAGCAGAGCATCGATCGTGCCCTCATAGGGGCTGGGCAGCTCGACGATCGACTTGGCAGTCTCAATGTCGACGATGATGTCGTTGATCTTGATGACGTCGCCAACCTTGACCTTCCACTGGACGACCTCGGCCTCGGTCAGGCCCTCTCCGACGTCGGGAAGCTTGAACTCACTCATCAGGCAGTCCTCATTCAGTAGGCAAGTGAACGGTCGACGGCGTCAAGCACGCGGTCGAGTCCCGGAAGGAACTCTTCCTCGATGCGACTCGGCGGGTAGGGCAGGTCGTAGCCGGTGACGCGCATGACGGGCGCCTCCAGGTTGTAGAAGCACTTTTCGGTGATGCGGGCCGAGATCTCGGCGCCCAGACCAAGGGTCTGCGCAGCCTCGTGCACGACAACGGCGTGAGCCGTCTTGCGCACTGACTCAAACACCGGATCGAGGTCGAGAGGCGACAGCGTGCGCAGGTCGATGACCTCAAGGTCGACCCCGTCCTCGGCCGCGGCGTCGGCGGACTCCAGGCACGTCTTGACCATCGGCCCGTACGCGATCAGGGTCGCGTCGGCCCCTTCGCGCGCAATGCGTGACGCGTGCAGCGGGAGCGGTTTGCTGTCAAGGTCCACCTCGCCCTGGTCCCAGTAGCGACGCTTGGGCTCCATGAACACGATCGGGTCATCGCTGGCTATGGCCTGCTGGATCATCCAGTAGGCGTCGTTGGCGTTGGAGACCGCGACGACCTTGAGGCCCGCGGTGAGCGCGAACTGCGCCTCGGGACTCTCGGAGTGATGCTCGACCGCTCCGATGCCACCTCCGAACGGGATGCGGATGACGATCGGCATCTTGACGGCGCCCTTGCTGCGGAAGTGCAGCTTGGCGACCTGGCTGACGATCTGGTCGTACGCCGGGTAGACGAACCCGTCGAACTGGATCTCCAGCACCGGGCGGTATCCGCGCATGGCGAGCCCGACTGCCGTGCCGAGGATGCCGTTCTCCGACAGGGGGGCGTCGATGACACGGTTCTCACCGAAGTCCTTCTGCAGCCCGTCGGTGATTCGGAAGACACCGCCGAGCTGGCCGACGTCCTCGCCCATGATCAGGACCTTCTCGTCGGCTTCCATCGCGGCGCGCAGTCCAGAGTTGAGGCCCTTGGAGAG